>NZ_JBVHUE010000027.1:0-127475 GCF_055565515.1 Streptomyces sp. NPDC028419
GCCCGCGTACTGGACGTACTTGGCTTTCGCCCGGTGCGGCGAGAGTGCGTGCCAGGCGTCGCGAGGCAGACGGCACTTTGACGACAGGGCCTAGGACCCAGGTCGGCCGGTCCTCAGCCGCCCGTCGCCACCACGCCCAGCCACGCCCCCGTCACCAGCAGGCACGCGAACAGCTCCACCAGCACGCTCGTGCCCACCGCCCGCATCACCGACCGCAGCGAGGTCACCGCCTCGCCGTGGCTGCCCAGGCGGCGGCGCTCGCACAGGTAGATGCCGCCCATGAAGCCCGGCACCGCGCCCAGCACGGGGACCAGGACGAAGCCGAGGAGGGCGCCCGCACCGGCGTACACCGCCATCCGGCGGGTGACGCCGACGCCCCGCAGCCGTCGCGGCGGCAGCTGCCACTTCACCACCTGCACCACCAGCAGCAGCGCGGTCGCCGAGACCAGCAGCGACCACGCGGGCGCCGTCCGCTCGTGCATGGCCCACCACAGCAGGCCGGCCCAGACCAGCAGCGTCCCCGGGACACCCGGCACCAGCACCCCGAGCACCCCGAGCAGCAGCACCAGGCCCACCAGGAGCAGCTGAGGCAGATCCATCTGATCAGCGTGACCGACCCGGGGCTATCGGGCCACCCAGCCCCGTTCGTACGCGTGCCAGCCGAGCTGCATCCGGGTCGTGACCCCGGCGGTCTCCATCAGCCCCTTCACCCGCCGCTGGACCGTGCGCAGCCCCAGCTCCAGGTGCTTGGCCACGCTCGCGTCGGTCATCCCCACCAGCAGCAGCGAGAGGATCTCCAGGTCCGTGGCGTCGGGGCCGCCGTCCGACTCGTCGACCGTGCCGCCCGCCCCCAGCCGCAGCGGCAGCGCCTCCCGCCACACCGCCTCGAAGAGCCCCATCAGGGATTCCAGCAGCCCCGACGCGTGCACGACCAGCGCCGCGGGCTCCGCGGTCCGGGCCGTCAGCGGCACCATCGCCAGGCTCCGGTCCGCGATCACCAGCTTCGTCGGCACCTCGTCCGTCGCCCGGACCTGCTCGCCGCGGCCCAGCGCCGTCGAGGCCTCCCGCAGTCCCCTCGGCAGGGTCAGCACCTCGCGCTCGATCACCACGCGGTAGTCCACCCCGCGCACGCTGGCGTGCTCCTCCGCCTCGTTCTCCGTGCCCGTCATCACCTGCGGCCGCCCGGTCACAAGGGCGCACACCTCCTGCGTCGCGCCCAGCTGCAGCTGGACGAAGCGGTGCGCCACCGCGCTCGCCCCCGTGACCACCTCGACCAGGTCGTGGACGGCCGGTTCCGCCGCCTCCACCCGGTACTCCTCGGCCAGCAGCGCCGCCGCCAGTTCGGCCTGTTCCAGCTCGTGCCGCTGCTGGGTCAGCAGCGCGCCCAGGGCCACCCCCGGCGGCGCGGCCACCCAGCGCCCGGGCCGGGCCGAGGACTGCGCGGCCAGCCCCTGGCGCTCCAGGTGCCGCAGCGCCCGCTCCGTCTGCGGCACCGGCAGGGTCAGCCGGTGCGCGAGGTCGGGGACCTCCGCCGCTCCCAGCGCCACCAGCACGCGGTACGCCGACTCCTGGCCCTCGTCCAGGCCTATCGCACCCAGCAACCCGTCCACCCACTCTCCACCCGGTCCGCGGCCACCCGCTTCTGGCGGGAAGCGGCCACGGCACAAACCCGCCGTGGACATCATCACCGCACCCCCCACCGCTCTGCCAAGGTGACGCCACCGCAGCACCAACATCCGCTGGCCAGAAGCCATTTACGCGGCAGCTTTGCCGTGCAATGCAACCGTTGGCCGGAATTCACCTGGGGAGAGCGATGCGCCCGATATCGCGCACGGCGCTGGGAGCGGCCACAGCGGCCGTCCTGGCCGTCACTGCCGTCGGAACCTCGGCGGCGCAGCCGAGCGACGGCGGGTCGGCGAAGAGACCACTGACCGGGAGCGCGGCGGCGGCCCGCCAGGGTGCCGGAGCCGCGACCGTCACGCTGGTCACCGGCGACAAGGTCCTGGTGTCCACGGACGCCGCGGGCCGCACCGCGGCCACCGCGCTGCCGCGCGAGGACGGCTCCCAGCCGCTCGTGCAGACCCGGCAGTCCGGCAAGGACGTCTACGTCTACCCCGAGAGCGCGGTCAAGGCGCTCGCGGCGGGCACGGTCGACGCCGAACTCTTCAACGTCACCGGCCTGATCCGGCAGGGCTACGACGACGCGCACGCCAAGAAGCTGCCCCTGATCGCGGTCTACGAAGGCCTCGACACGGCCCGCAGCGCCCCGGCCGCCCCGCGCGGCGCCGAGCGCTCGCTCGTCCTCGGCTCGATCGGCGCGGTCGCGCTCTCGGCCGACAAGGCGCAGGCGGCCACCTTCTGGTCGGACGTCACCGCCAAGGCCGCCGCCCGCTCGCGCGGCGCGGGCGGCCTGAAGAAGCTGTGGCTGGACGGCAAGGTACAGACGAACCTGGAGCGTTCGACCAAGCAGGTGGGCGCCACCGCCGCCTGGGCCGCCGGGTACGACGGCACGGGCACCAAGGTCGCCGTCCTCGACACCGGCGTGGACCTCGACCACCCCGACCTCAAGGGCCGGGTCGTCGAGTCGAAGAACTTCACCGACTCCGACACCGACGCCGACCGCCAGGGCCACGGCACCCACACCACCTCCACCGTCGGCGGCTCCGGCGCCGCCAGCGGGGGCGCCAAGAAGGGCGTCGCGCCCGGCGCCGGGCTGCTCAGCGGCAAGGTCCTCAACGACTCCGGGTACGGCCAGGACTCCTGGATCATCGCGGGCATGGAATGGGCCGTCGAGAGCAAGGCCGACGTCGTCTCCATGAGCCTGGGCGACCCCTCCCAGACCGCCTGCGACGACCCGATGAGCGCCGCCGCCGAGAAGCTCGCCCAGAACAGCGGCACCCTCTTCGTCATCGCTGCCGGCAATTCCGGCCCGGGCGACAACACCGTCTCCTCGCCCGGTTGCGCGCCGAGCGTGCTGACCGTCGGCGCCGTCGACCGCGACGACAGCACCGCCTCCTTCTCCAGCCGCGGACCGGCCGGCCTCCTGCACACCCTCAAGCCGGAGATCGCCGCCCCCGGCGTCGCCATCTCCGCCGCCAACATGGGCGGCCGCGGGGTGTACGCCTACCAGTCCATGTCCGGCACCTCGATGGCCACCCCGCACGTCGCGGGCGCCGCGGCCATCGTCAAGCAGCGCCACCCGGACTGGACCTCCCAGCAGATCAAGGCCGCGCTCGTCGGCTCCGCCGAGACCGCGATCCCGGGCGACGTCCGGGAGACCGGCGGCGGCCGGCTCGACGTGAAACGGGCCATCGACACCACCGTCACCTCCGCCCCCGCCCTCCAGGGCGGCGCGTACAACTGGCCGCAGGACCGCAGCGACCGGAGCACCGTCGAGGTCCCGTACACCAACGCGGGCACGGCGCCGGTCACCCTCCGACTCGGCATCGAGCACCTCGCCGGCAACGACGGCTCGGCCGTCCGCGGCCAGGTCGCCCGCCTCGACCGGAGCACGGTGACCGTCCCCGCCGGAGCCACCGTCAAGGTCCCCCTCGCCCTCGACCCCGCGGCACGCCTGGAGCGCAGCCAGTACGGCGACGTCACCGGCCGCGTGGTCGCCACCGGCCCCGGCGGCCTGCGGGTCTCGACCCCCTTCTCGCTGTACGTGGAGCCGGAGACCGTCACCCTGCGCGTCAAGCTCCTCGACCGTTCGGGCAAGCCCGCGGCCGGGCCGTCCTCACTCGACGTCATCGGCACCGACGACGCCACGGGCGAGCGCCGCTTCAACGACGGCTCCGCCGACCAGATCTACCGGCTGCGCCCGGGCTCGTACTTCCTCTCCTCCTTCGTCGCCACCCCGGACGCCGGGAGCGCCGGAGACAACCCGATGGTCGACTCCCTCACCTACCTCGGCCGCCCGCAGGTCGAGGTGAAGAAGGACACCACGGTCGTACTGGACGCCCGCACCGCCGGGCGCCTGGCGATCGAGGCCGACCGGCCCACCGAGACCCGCGCCGCCACCCTCGCCTTCGCCCGCGACTGGGACCCGAGTTGGCTGCACGCCGGCACGGCCATGGGCGGTCGCACCATCCGCGGGTTCTACGCCTCCGTCGAAGGCCGCGCGTCCGAGGGCGGCTTCGAGTTCGGCAGCTACTGGCGCGAGGCCGCGCCCCTGCTCGCCGAACTGAAGGTGGCCGGCGGCCCGACCCTGCACCCCCTCACCGCCTCCACCGGCAGCGACAACCTCGACGGCCGCGGCAGCGCCCCGCTCGTCGACGCCGGCAACGGCAGCCCCGAGGAGTTGGCCGCGGCCGGCGCCAAGGGCGCGATCGTACTGGTGAAGACCACGGACGCCTCGCTCTACGACCTGGCGAACCACGCGAAGGCGGCCGGCGCCAAGGCCCTCATCGCCCACCGCGACGCCCCCGGTCGCTGGCTCGGTTTCAACGGCTACACCGGCGGCTCGCTGCCCGCGCTGTCCCTGGAGACCACCGAGGCCCGGGCCCTGCTCGCGCGGCTCGCGCAGGGCAAGGTCACGCTGAGCTGGACGGGCACCGCGAGGAGCCCGTACGTCTACAACCTCGCCCAGATCGAGCAGGGTTCGCTGCGGGGCGAGCGCAACTACCGGGTGCGCGACCGCGACCTCGGGACCGTCCGCTCCACCTACCGCGCGATGGGCGCCGCCTCCGCCTACATGGACCTGACCGGCGCCTACCGGCCGGGCGGGACCGCCGTGTACTTCGGTTCCCTGGACACCGTCGCGGTCCCGGGGGAGCGCACCGAGTACTACAGCGCCGGGGACACGGCCTGGGACCACGTGGTCTCCAGCAGCTTCCCCTGGGGCGAGCTGATGAGCGACCAGCAGCGGACCTACGCCAAGGGCTCCCAGCGCTCCGAGAGCTGGTACGACGGGGTCATCGGCCCGGTCGGCGTGCGCGACGCGAGCGGCAAGCCGGTGCTGGCCGCCGAGCGGCAGGGCAACCTGATCGGCTTCTCCTCCGCGATGTGGGGCGACGGCGGGCACTACGCGCTGCCGGGCTCCTTCGGTGACATCGGCGGCCTGACCCTCACGCGGGACGGGGTGGAGGTCGGCTCCAGCTGGTACCCGAACGCCGGCGTCTTCGAGGTCCCGGCCGAGCCGGGCGCCTACGAGCTGACCCAGACCCTGGAGAAGATCGGCGGCCCGGCCCGGGACTGGCAGCGCTCGCAGGGCGTGCGGACCACCTGGTCCTTCCGCTCCGCGCTCGACGCGTCGGCGTACTCGACCCCGCTGCCGATCCTGTTCCCGGCCCTGACCCTGCCCGAGGACGGCCTGAAGACCGTCGCCGCACGGGGCGGACAGCGCATCGGGATCGCCGTCACCGGGCACGCGGGTTACGCGCCCGGCGCCCTCAAGGGCGTCAAGCTGTCCTACTCGTACGACAACGAGCACTGGACCGCGGCCGCGGTCGCCGAACAGGGCGGCCGCTGGAGCGCGGTCGTGGACCACACCGGCGCCAGCGGCAAGCCGGTCTCGCTGAAGGTCGAGCTGACCGACGCGAAGGGCGCCACCGTCACCCAGATGGTCGGACGCGCATACGACGTCCGCTGATCAGTTCGCCACCACGGGGCCGGGGGCCCGTCGGGCAGTAGCCCGGCGGGCCCCTTTCGGCGCGTTCCGCGTTTTCTCCCGCCCCGGGCGGCCGACACTAGGGGCATGAGTCAGCAGGGGGACGCGGACGACTGGTGGCAGAAGCTGTACGAGGACCCGGCCGGGCCGGAGCCGGGACCCGGCGGCTCCGGCCCCGTACCGGCCGATCCCGCCGACACGCTCGACAGCCGGTTCAGCTCGGCGTCGGTGCTGGTGCGGGAGGCGGAGCCGGAACCGGAGGCGGTGGCGCCACCCCTCGTGGCGCTGCCGGCGCAGGCGGAGCCCGTGGAGGAGCGCGCGGCCCCCACCGGGTACGCGCTCGGGGACGTGGCGGTGCCGCCCGCGCCCCCCGAGCCCCCGCCCCCGCTGCCCGTGGCGCCGGCGCCGCCCGTGCTGCCGGAGCCGCGCCGAGCCGAACCGCGCCGGGCCGAACCGCGGCACGCGGATCCGCGCCGCCCCGCCGTACCCGCCGCGGGGGTGCCGGGCCCCCTCGCACCGCCCTCGGCAGGGCCCGCGCAGCGCCCCGAGGTACGCCATCTGGGGGACCGGGCACCGACGTACGCGGCCGAGCCCGGCCCCCTGCCCGTGGCGGACCCGACGGCCCTCCAGGCCCTCGTGCCCGACACCGTCCTGGAAGGCGCCCGGCACGGGACCTACACCCTGCGGGCCGCCTCCGTGCGCGGGGACTCCGCCCGCTTCCGCGGCGAGAGCCGTCGCGACGTCCTGCTCACGGCCCGCTTCGGCGGCGGGGACGACGCGCTGGTGCTGATCGCCCTCGCGGGCGGGGACCGCGCGGCTCCCGGCGCCCGGGACGCCGCCGCCGAGGTGTGCCACTGGGTCGCGGCGGCCGTCGGCCGCAGCCAGGGCCGCCTCGGCGACGACATCCGGGCGGGTCGGCGCGACGCGCTGCGCTCGGGCCTGCAACGGCTCACCGACCGGGGGTACGGGCGGCTGCGGGCCCGCGCCGCCGAGCTCGGGCTGCCCGACGAGGAGTACACGGCCGGGCTGCGCGCGGTGCTCCTCCCCGTGGACCCCGAGTGCCGGACCAGGGTCTGCTTCGGTGCGGGGACGGGCGGGCTGTTCCGGCTCCGCGAGGGGCAGTGGCAGGACCTGGAACCGGTGGGGACCACCCTCCCGACGGTCGCGGCGCTGCCCGCCCCGGCCGCGCCGGCGGGCCAGGGCGTCCCGGGCGGCTTCCGCTTCCGCGCCACCTTGGCCCGGCCGGGCGACACCCTGCTGCTGTGTTCCGGCGGGCTGGCCGAACCGATGCGCGAGGAGGCGGCCCTGCCCGCCGAGCTGGCCGCCCGCTGGGCCGGGCAGGACCCACCGGGCCTCGCGGCCTTCCTCGCGGACACCCAGCTCCGGCTCAAGGGGTACGCGGACGACCGGACCGCCGCCGCGGTCTGGGAGGCGTAACCGGCCCGGCCGTGCGTGGATGGGAGGCGCACACCCGGCATCGCCGGATCGCCGGACCGGAAGGGGCGCCCCTCCATGGCCAAGCAGAACGTGGCGGAGCAGTTCGTCGACATCCTCGTGCGCGCCGGGGTGCGCCGGATGTACGGGGTCGTCGGGGACAGCCTCAACCCCGTCGTCGACGCCATCCGCCGGACCGGTGACATCGAGTGGATCCAGGTCCGCCACGAGGAGACGGCCGCCTTCGCGGCCGGCGCCGAGGCCCAGATCACCGGGCGGCTCGCCGCCTGCGCGGGCTCCTGCGGCCCCGGCAACCTCCACCTGATCAACGGGCTCTACGACGCCCACCGCTCGATGGCTCCGGTCCTGGCCCTGGCCTCGCACATCCCCTCCAGCGAGATCGGCCTCGGCTACTTCCAGGAGACCCACCCCGACCAGCTCTTCCGCGAGTGCAGCCACTACAGCGAGCTGATCTCCAACCCGAAGCAGATGCCCCGGCTCCTGCAGAGCGCCGTCCAGCACGCCATCGGCCGCGGCGGGGTCAGCGTGGTCGCCCTGCCCGGGGACATCGCCTCGCTGCCCGCCCCGGAGAAGTCGGTCGAGCACGCGCTGGTGACCACCCGGCCGACGGTCCGGCCCGGTGACGGCGAGATCGACGCGCTGGTCCGGATGATCGACGCAGCCGACAAGGTCACCCTCTTCTGCGGCAGCGGCACGGCCGGGGCGCACGCCGAGGTGATGGAGTTCGCGGGCCGGATCAAGTCACCGGTCGGGCACGCCCTGCGCGGCAAGGAATGGATCCAGTACGACAACCCCTACGACGTCGGTATGAGCGGGCTGCTCGGCTACGGCGCGGCCTACGAGGCCACCCACGAGTGCGACCTGCTGATCCTGCTCGGCACGGACTTCCCCTACAACGCCTTCCTGCCCGACGACGTCAAGATCGTCCAGGTGGACGTGCGCCCCGAACACCTGGGCCGGCGCTCCAAGTTGGACCTCGCGGTCTGGGGCGACGTGCGCGAGACGCTGCGCTGCCTGAACGCCCGGGTCAAGGTCAAGACGGACCGCCGCTTCCTGGACCGGATGCTGAAGAAGCACGCGGACGCCCTGGAGGGCGTGGTCAAGGCGTACACGCGGAAGGTGGAGAAGCACACCCCGATCCATCCCGAGTACGTGGCCGCCGTCCTGGACGAACTCGCCGACGACGACGCGGTGTTCACCGTGGACACGGGCATGTGCAACGTGTGGGCCGCGCGCTACCTCTCCCCGAACGGGAAGCGGCGCATCATCGGATCCTTCAGCCACGGCTCGATGGCCAACGCCCTCCCGCAGGCCATCGGCGCGCAATTCGTCGACCGCGGCCGCCAGGTCGTCTCCATGTCGGGCGACGGCGGATTCTCGATGCTGATGGGGGACTTCCTCACCCTGGTGCAGTACGACCTCCCCGTGAAAGTGGTCCTCTTCAACAACTCCTCGCTAGGCATGGTCGAGTTGGAGATGCTCGTGTCCGGCCTGCCGTCGTACGGAACGACGAACCACAACCCGGACTTCGCCGCGATCGCCCGCGCGGCGGGCGCCTACGGGGTACGGGTGGAGAAGCCCAAGCAGCTCGCCGGGGCCCTGAGGGACGCGTTCCGGCACAAGGGGCCGGCCCTGGTGGACGTGGTGACCGACCCCAACGCCCTGTCGATCCCGCCGAAGATCAGCGCCGAGATGGTCACCGGCTTCGCCCTGTCCGCCAGCAAGATCGTCCTCGACGGCGGCGTCGGCCGCATGCTCCAGATGGCCCGCTCCAACCTCCGCAACGTACCGCGGCCTTGAGCCCGAGGGGACACCGCGCGGGAGCGGACGCTCCCGCGCGGCCCGGCGGGGTGCTTAGAGCTGCCCGCCCTTGAGGGCGTCGACGAAGCGAGTCCACTGGGCGTCGGCGACGAGGAGCGCGGGGCCGGTGGGGTTCTTCGAGTCCCGGACGGGCACGGCGCCGACGAGCTGCCCGGCGGCCACTTCGAGGCACTGCCCGGCGTCGCTGCTGTAGGTGGACTTCGACCAGGAGAATCCGTGGGCCGAGGAGTCGGTGATGATGGTCATGAGTGCTCCTGCTTGATTCTTGCGGTGAGGTCGGCCGACGCCGCGAACGACAGCGCGTGCGCCCTGAGGTGCTCGAACGCGCTCCCGTACACCGCGACATCGGCGGCGTCTTCAACGTACAGGGCGCTCGCCAGACCCTCTACGTGCACCACGTCAAGGTCTGCCGACTCGGGGAACGACAGCACCGTGAACGGCCCCGCCATGCCGGGATGCGGTCCGGCGGCCAGGGGAAGGACCTGGATCGAAACGTGCGGCAGGTCCATGCTGTCGAGGAGCCACTGGCACTGGTCCCGCATGACGCCGGGAGCAGGCATGGTCGCGCGGAGCGCCGCCTCGTGCACGATCGCCCACAACTCCAGGGGTGCCGGCCGCGCCAGTACGGCCTGACGTGCGCGGCGGACTTCGACGAGTGCGTTCACTTGATCGGGGGTGGACGCCGTGTTGATCCCAGTGATCGACGCCCGTGCGTATGCCGCCGTCTGGAGAAGGCCGGGAACGACGAGCGTCTGATAGCTCCTGAGCGATTTGGCGTCCGCCTCCAGGCTGATCAGTTCCGCGTAAGCCGGCGAAATCATGTCGCGGTACGTCTGCCACCATCCACGGCGCGCACCGTCACGGGCCAAGGCGAGGAACACCTCGCGCCGCCCCACGTCGCTCACCGCGTAGACGTCCAGCAGGGCGTTCAGGACATCGGGCTTGATGCCGAGCTGCGCCCGTTCGACGCGGGACAGGCGCGGCCCGTCCCATCCGTGCCCCAGCCGACCGGCCACATCGTCGAGCTTCATGCCGTGACGGTCCCTCAGCGCCCGCAGCTCCGCGCCCAGTCGCCGGCGCCGTACCGATGGAGCACTCATGCGCCCTCCGCTTCCCCCGCCCGGTGGCGGCTGAGTCCGATGCTCCCACGGCGCAGTGTGCGACATGAGTGAGCTTGCAAAGTTGTAAATCAGCGAGTTGTGGTTGCAATGCGGATCGCCGCCTGCCACGCTGACGTTACAAGCACAGCGCGTAGCGGAACGATCACGCTGAGGGGCGATGCATGTCCTACGAGATGAATGCGCCGGTTGTGGCGAGCCTGGATCAACTCTTCGCACCCCCTCCCCGCGCCACCCCCGGCTGCGACGTCTGCGCCGCCCTGCTGGACCAGTGGCATCGGCTGAGGGGGCCGCGCTCGCCGGAATACGACCCGTCCGCCGCCTCGGACCGGGCCGTGGAGATCCGCAGGTGTCCGAACCACCCGGCGTCCGGATGAGCGCCGGCGGATACCGCTTCTCGGCGCAGTGGCAGCAGGAGCTGGAGGCGGCCGTGGCCGCGCGGCTGCGGCCTGACGCGACGTCGGTCCTCCTCGTGGCGGCGGAGGAATACCGCAGGGACCTGGCGGCGGCCCGTGTGCAGCGGCCCCCGCGTCCCTCCGCGAACCCGCAGTCGGCGGCCTAGTCGGTCGTCGCGCGGAGGGGCGGCAGGGGTGCCGTCGGTGAGGTCGGCCGGCATCCCTGACCGCTCCTGAACGAGTGAACATGCACGAGCGGAGGGTTCCGCCCCCCGTGGTCGGAAAGCGTGCGGCCGTGTTCCTTCCCGCTGGGGAGGAGGAGTGGTCGCCGGTGGGAATGGGCACGATGCACAGCGACAGGGGGGTGCTGTGAGCGGGAGCACGAGTGAGCACGAGAAGGCCGTCGAGATCATCGGCCTGCGGATGAAGGAGTACGAATCCCTGCGGTCCGAAGTGGTCCAGCGGATCGGGGCCCGACAGCAACTGGCCGGATACGCCGGCGCGGCCACCGCCATCGCGGCGACGCTGGGCAGCGGCCTCGGGATCTGGCGGATCGTCGTGGTCGGGCTCGTACTCCTGGTCGCCTACCTGTACCTGCGGGACAGCAACGACGGCATCCAGAGGCTGGGACGGCACCTGCGGTTCGTCGAGAACGACGTGAACGACCTGGCCCGCCGCGCGTACGGGCGCGAGGTCCTCACCTGGGAGTCCAGTCGGCAGGCCGAACGCAACGGTGAGAAGAGGTTCTGGAAGGCCCTCGGGCGCTTCGGCGGCTGGCACCGCGATGAACCGCGGCCGCGGGTACCCGACCCGCGCGCGGAATCCGAAGGGTAGAACGGCCCTCGAACTACGCGTCGAAGCGGCCGGGCCGGGTGTTCCCCGCCGCTCGAAACCGCGGCCCGACCTGCTCGGCGGCCGTGCCTATCATGCTGCCCATGAGCCAGTTGCTGAGCCTGGAAACCCCGGACCACGCGCGTCCGGTGCGTCTTCGAACGGAGCGGGGGGTCTTCGCCGCCCTGGACGTTCCACCCGCTGAGCACGCCCCGACGCGGGGCACGGCCCTCCTCGTACCCGGCTTCATGGGCAGCAAGGAGGACTTCCTCCCCCTGCTGCCGGCCCTGAGCGCCGACGGCGTACGCGTCGTGGCCATGGACGGCCGGGGCCAGTACGAGAGCGCCGACGCCTCACCGGAGCCCTCGTACTCCCGGGACGACCTGGCCGGCGATCTGGTGGCCGCCACCCGCTGCCTGGACGCCGGCCCGGTGCACCTGCTGGGTCATTCGTACGGGGGAAGTCTCGCCCGCGCGGCGGTCATCGCGACCGGGGGGGACCCTTCCCTCTGGGCGTCGGTGACCTTGATGAACTTCGGTCCCGGCGTCGTCTCCCCTTGGCAGCGAGAACGCCTGAACCTGCTGCTCTCCGTCGTGGAATCGATGTCCCTCGCCGAGATCTGGCCGTTCGTGCGGGGCAAGGAGGAGTCGGCGCCCGAGGACGTCGAACGCTTCCTGGAGCACCGGTGGATGAGCAACGACCCGCGCCAGTTGGCGGCCGTCGCGCAGCACATGCTGGACGAGACGGACACCACGGACGACCTCGCCCGCCTGCCCGTTCCGGTGTCGGTGATCTCCGGTACTCCCGACGAGACGTGGGAACCGGACGGGGTGGAGCGGATGGCCCGCCAGCTCGGTGCCGCCTTCGTCCGGATCGAGGGGGGCGGGCATTCCCCCAACGTGCACAAGCCCGCCGAAGTGGCCTCCGCCCTGCTCGACTTCTGGCTCGCCCGGCAGGGCGCGGCGGCGTCCTCCCGTCCGGGCGGCTAGGGCGTCGCCGAGCCGCCCGCCGGGGTACGAGTCAGCGGGCGGCGGCCAGGGCCGAGACGTCCACCTTGTACGGGGCGAAGGCGGTGTTGTTCTTGCAGGTCAGCTCCTCCCAGGTGCTGACCTTGGTGACCTGGTCGGTGTGGGTCAGGTGGAACTTGCAGGCGCCCTTGATGTACTGGCCCTTCACGCCGCCGGGGAAGTCGACCTCCTTGTTCCACAGGTACGGCGAGTTGTAGTTGTTCAGCCGCGCCGTGGCGTTCACGTCGATGCCGCCGGGGGCGTAGATCTCGTAGACCCAACCCGTCTTCTCCGCGCCGTAGGTGGCGAACTTCTGTGCCACCCACTTCTCGCAACTCGTGCTCAGGTGCGCGCTGTTCTGTCCGCCGCCCTTGACGATGTACTCGGCGAGGGGGGTCAACTGGGCGCCGCGCGGGGTGAAACCGGTGCGGAAGATCTCCTCGACGCCCTCCCGCGTGTCCCCGCGCCACAGGACGTTGGTGTCGCTGCGCCACTGCCAGCGCTCGCCATCCGCACCCGCCGCGACGTCGCGGCCGATCGAACTGTCGGTCGTCGTGCGGTACCAGTCCCAGGGGCGGTAGTCGACGGTGGGCCCGCAGGGCGTGGTCAGATCGTCGGCGAGCGCACCGGGGGCGGCGGGGGCCGCGACGGCCGGGGTGATGGAGACGACGGAGACGAGGGAGAAGGCGGCGAGGAAGCGGAGTGCGGACTGCAGCATGGTGGGCCCATCAGTCGATCAACATGACGGGCCCCTTTATAGGCGCGCTCGGAACGCCCACACCGGACGGGGAAGCCGGTTCCACCCGCACGGGTGGAACAGTCGTACCGCATAAAGGATTCGCCTGCGAGATCCGCCGGGCGGCCGCGGCGGAGTGCGGAGTGTTCACCCGGGATACGGGCATGGGCAATCCGGGGGCCGCGCGCTATCTTTCCTCGAACGGCGCTGACGGCGTCAAGTGGTCCCGGTGTCGGGCAACGGCGGTTTCTCGATGCCGAGGGGAGATTCCCTCACCCTGGTGCAGTACGACCACCCCGTCGAAGTGGTCCTGTTCGACAACTCGTCCTCGGGCATGGTCGAACGGGAGATGTTGATTTCCGGCCGCCTTCGTACGGAACGACGAATCACCGTCCCGGACATCGCCGCGAGCGCCCCGGCGGCGGGGAGTAACCACGCGTACGGGTGTCGGGTGCGGGGTGCCGAGCAGCTCACCGGGGCTCCCGGGGGCTGATTCCGGCACGAGGGGCCTGCTCCGGCGGGCGTGGCGACCACCGTCGGTGCCCTGTGGATTCCACCGAGGACCCGTACCGAAATGGTCACCGCTTTCGCACGTTCCGCCACCAAGATCGCGCGCACCGGTTGGAGTCGCCGGGTGTTCCCCATGGCTCGATCCAACCTCCTCAAGGTGTCCCGGAGTCGAGCTCGAAGGAGTGCGGATTCCCCCGGTGGGAAGAAGCCCTTCCGTAGGCCTGTTCGAGAGGGACTTCGGGATACGGAGGGCTATCGCCGTGCGGGTGGGGGCGAACACCGGAAAACTGTCGAGAAGAGGACGGCCCGAACCTCGGGAACCGTCGCCCACGGGTGACGGGAGCGTGGACGACGCGCTGTGGATCACCCGCCGCGTGCGCCGGGCGGACCTCAAGGCGGTGGGCGAAGTACGCAAGGCGTTACGGGAACTGCTCCGGCACCGCTGCCGGGGCGACGCGGCCGATGTGGCCGAACTGCTCATGACCGAACTCGTGACCAACGCCCTCGTCCACACCGATCAGGGTGCCGAGGTCTTCGCGGGCCTCACCGCCACCCGGCTGCGGGTGGAGGTACGGGACTACGCGGCGCGCCACCCCAGACCGTTCGTACCGACCGCCGACGACGGTACGCACGGCCGGGGACTGGTGCTGATCCAGGCCCTCGCCGACACCTGGGGGGTGGACTCCCTGGGCGGCTCCACCGGCAAGGTGGTGTGGTTCGAGATCGACGGGGGCGCCGACGCGGTGTGGGCGGCGGAGCCGGCCTGAGCGCCGCGCGCCCGGACCGGTACCGCCGCCACGGCGGCCGGTCAGCCGAACTGCTGCTCCAGGTCCTTCAGTTTGCGCTCCAACGAGTCGAGTCGGGGGATGGTCTGGGTGTCGTCCTCGGCGGTGAGGTCCACCGTCCGGGACGCCGTCTCGGACGGATCGGTCCCGCCCACAGCCTGGAGCGACGGCCGCCGCCGCAGCGGGAGTTGACCCGCGTCGGTCGGCGCCGGCTCCCCGCCGATGGCGGGTGCGGAGCCCGCGGCCACACCCGGTGCGGTCGCGAGTTCGTGTTCTTCCAGGACGTCCTCCCGCAGTTGGCGGCCTCGCGAGCGGCCGAAGGCCCGGCTCTGTCGTCCCAGCGCCTTGATGCGGGCCCGGTCCAGCCGGTTCTGGTCCCGCCTGCGGTGCCGGTCCTGCGCCTTCTCCCGCTTGTCCTCCCGGACTTCGTCGACCGCCTCGTCGAGCGTACGCACGCCCTCCAGCAGCATCAACGACCAGGCGCCGAAGGTCTCCCGCGGAGCCCGCAGCCAACGCACGATCCGGATCTGCGGCAACGGCCGTGGCACCAGGCCCTGTTCGCGCAGCGCCGCCCGTCGGGTCTGCTTCAGCGCCCGGTCGAAGAGGACCGCCGCGGACAGCGACATCCCGGAGAAGAACTGCGGCGCGCCGTCGTGGCCGAAGCCCCGCGGTGCGTGGACCCAGTTGAACCAGGCCGCGGCCCCGGCGAAGAGCCACACCAGTATCCGCGAGCCGAGGGCCGCGTCGCCGTGGCTGGCCTCGCGGACGGCGAGCACCGAGCAGAACATGGCGGCGCCGTCGAGGCCGAAGGGCACCAAGTACTCCCAGCCTCCGGAGAGGTTGAGGTTCTGCCGCCCGAAGCCGACCAGCCCGTGGAAGGAGAGTGCCGCGGCGACGGCTGCGCAGCAGAAGAGCAGGACGTAGGAGGCGGTGCCGTAGATGGCCTCCTTGCGGCGGCGGCGGTCCTCGCTGCGTTCCCAGCTGTCGTCCGACGCGGCCTTCTCGCCCTCGCGCTTGCTCTTCGCCAGTACCGCCACTGCCGCAAGTACGCCCAGGATCAACAGGCTGCCGGGCAGCAGCCAGTCCAGCGATATGTCGGTCAGTCTCATGCGGTGTCCCTTGCCTCGCGTATGCGGCTTTCCGGGCGCCATAGTGGCGGATCGCGCGAGGGCCGCACGCGGGTTTCGGGGCAAGAGGCCGCCAACGGGGGTCAGGGCCCGCCGGATAGGGCGTTGTGGGTCGAACTGGCTCTCGTTCAGGGTTGATTGAGTTCGAATAACCCCACCCGAACGGGTGGCTTCGCCGGTGGCATCACGCCGCGACGGCCGCCGTCAGCCGGGCGACCCGGTCCGCGTCGCAGGTCCGGGGGCAGGTCACGCAGGTGGCGTCGGGGTCGTCGGGGCGGATCGTGTAGAAGAGGCAGCAGCTGGCCCGGTCCCGGGTGGGCAGCTCCTCGCCCGCGGGTCCCGCGAGGACGCGGAAGTCGCTGCCGCCCGTGTACGGGGCGCTCGGGCCCGGCAGGAGCAGCTCCAGCTCGGCCATCGTGCGGCGCTCCTCGCCGACCAGGGCACCGATGTACCAGAGGCTCTCGACGACCTCGTCGGTCACCATGCCCCACAGCGCCCGGCGGCCGCGCCGCGTCCGGGGGCCGAAGCCCTCCAGCACCGGCCCGAGGTGCTCGGCCACCGCGACCCGCACCTGCGCGCGCAGCGCCTCCTCGTCGGGCACGACCTGGGCCCGGGGGAGGGCGGCGGCGGGATCGTCCGGCAGGCAGGCGAACCGTTCGATGCCGACGCTCATCCGGCCCCCGGTGCGGTGGAAGGCGACCTGGCCCGGGGGCAGGTGCGGCACGCGCCGGGCGAACAGCCACGGCGCCGTGATCAGCAGGCAGGCGGGCCACGCGTAGCGGTGCAGGCCGAAACCGGCGATCACGTCGGGGCGGGCCCGGCGGCCGTGGTCCCGCAGCACCTGGGCCTCGTCCCACGCGAGGAAGGAGTCCAAGGCCGGGCCGCCCAGGGCGAGTTCGTCCGCGCCGACCCATCCGGCGCCGCGGGGAGGGGGGACGTGCGCGGGTCGCTCGGTGACCCGCAGCCCGGGAAAGGCCGCGGAGAGGCGGGCGTAGGCGTCCGTGACGGGGGAAAGGGGTGCCGTGACGGTCATGCGGGCCATGGGTGGTCCACCGAATCGCGCGATCGTTGACAGGTTAGCCTTACCTTACCTGATCTCGTGCGGTCCGTATCGTCGGCGACCGGTGCCCGTCACCTATTCTCGGGAGGAACCCGCAGGCGGGGAGCGGAGCGGAGGAGGATCGAGTGCAGGACGCGGCCCGTGCCGGGGTGCCCGAGCAGGCTCGTGGGGAGGCCGGTGGCGAGGGGGTCTCCGCGCGCCGTCCGGTGCTGCGGCATTCCGTCCGCGGCCAGGTCCTCGACGCGCTGCGCGCGGCGCTGGTCGACGGCGCGCTCGTGCCCGGCGAGATCTACTCCGGGCCCGCCCTGGGGGAACGTTTCGGGGTCTCGGCCACGCCGGTGCGCGAGGCGATGCAGCAGCTGGCGATGGAGGGGGCGGTGGAATGCCTTCCGAACCGGGGCTTCCGGGTGGTCGCCCCGATGCCGGCGGAGTTGGCCGAGCTGGCCGAGGTGCGGGCGCTGCTGGAGGTCCCCGTGATGCTGGGGCTGGTCCGTACGGCCGAACGGGCTTCCTGGGTCGCGCTGCGGCCGCTCGCCGAGGCGAGTGTGGTGGCGGCGGAGGCGGGTGATCTGCCGGGGTACGCGGAGGCGGACCGGGCCTTTCACCGGGGGGTGCTGGGGTTGGCGGGCAACGGGCAGCTGTTGCGGGTCGCGGACGAGGTGCATCGGCGGGTTCAGTGGGCGCGGAGTCGGCGGTCGCTGCTGTGTACCGATGCGGCGCAGCACGTGGCTCTGCTGGACGCGCTCATCGATGCCGACGCGAGCACGGCCGACACCCTGATCCACGCCCACTTCGCCTGGCCCCCGCACTAGCCGCCTCTCCGCGCCCGCGGCGTGCCCTCAATCGCCGGGCAGGCTCGACCAGCCCGACCGGGCGACCTGGGCCCGGCCCATGTCAGCCTCGCCGCGCGGCCTGGGCCCGGGCCATTCCAGCCTCGCCGGCGTTTGAGGCGTGGGTCCGGGCGTAGCCGCGCTGTCGGGTGCCGGTTGGCGTGGCCTCCGGCGGGCCCTCAAGCGCCGGGCGGGCTTGATGTGGTCGGGGTCGGATCCGTTTCAGCCTCGTCGGCGATTGAGGCGTGGGGTGGGGTCAGGCTGCGGGGGTCAGGTGGGCGGCCAGCCAGGTGGGGATGCCGCCCAGGAGGCGGAAGAGGCGGAGGGCTTCGGCGCGGAGGCGGGCGGCTTCGGGCTCGGGCTCGGCCTCCGCGAGCGCGGCCAGGGCGGGGGCCGTACCGACCAGGAAGCCCAGTTCCTCCCGGATCCGCAGGGATTCCGCGAAGCCGTGACGGGCCTCCGCCAGCTCCCCGTCCCGCAGCGCGAGCCCGGCCAGGTGGCGCCAGGTGAAGGACAGCAGCAGGGTGTCCCCGTGCGCCGTGGCCCCCGCGTGCGCGCGCCGGTACGCGGGCCTGGCCGATTGCGGGGCGTCGGCCAGGTGCTCCGCCACCAGCCCCCGCCGGAAGTCCAGCAGCGGCCGCGTGGGCGATCCCGGGGCCAGCAGCGCCGCCGCCCGCCCCAGCGCGGAGCGCGCCTCGTCGGACCGGTCCCGGACACCCAGCACCGTTGCGGCGTAAGCCAGTTGGCCGCGCTCGCAGGCGGCCGCGCCGCGCTCGTCGTCGTCCTGGGCCACCGCCTCGGCGATCCGCAGCGCGTCCTCCGCCTCGGCCCAGCCCTGCCCGGTGAACAGGCACCGTTCGACCAGCAGCGCGGTGCGCTGCACGGCCGGCCCGGCGCGGCCCGCGTGCGGGTCCAACAGGGCCGCCGCGTCCGTCCAGCAGCCCCGGGAGCGAAGCCGCCATATCGCCCGCTGGAGGGGGTCGTCCCCTCCGGTCATTCCGGCACCCGACATGGCGGTGTCCGCCACATTGCCCTCCCCGAAGCAGCCAAGCCAGCGCGCTGCCCGCGCCCTGGGGCGAAATGAGAGCACGGATCCACTTGATCGGCCAAGGGGTCGGGTGAACCTTTTCACAAAGTCCGGACACCTCGTCAGTCGCCCCCGGCCGCCCGGCCGCCCCCCGGCCGGGCCGCTGATCAGCTCATCCGCAGGGCCAGGAAGAAGTCCAGCTTGTCCTCCAGCCGCGAAAGATCGCGCGCCGTCAACTGCTCGATTCGCCCGACGCGGTACCGCAACGTGTTGACGTGCAGGTGCAGCCGGGTCGCACAACGGGTCCAGGACCCGTCGCAGTCCAAGAACGCCTCCAGGGTCGGGATCAGCTCCGCCCGGTGCCGCCGGTCGTAGTCCCGCAGCGGGTCGAGCAGCCGCGCGGTGAAGGCGCGGCGCACGTCGTCCGGGACGAAGGGCAGCAGCAGGACGTGCGAGGCGAGCTCGTGGTGGCCCGCCGCGCAGACCCGGCCCGGTCGGGCGGCCGCGACCCGGCGGGCGTGCCGGGCCTCCTCCAGCGCCCCGCGCAGCCCCTCGGCGGAGTGCACCGCCGCGCTGACGCCCAGCGTGAGCCGCCCGTCCTCGGCCAGACCGGCCGCCAGGGGCTCCCGTACGGCCGTCAGGAGCACGTCGGCGTGCAGGGCGGTGTCGGGGCCCTTGTCGTGCGCGGGCTCCCCGGAGTCCGCGGACAGCGCGGGCAGCGGTACGAGCGCGATCGCTTCGTCGCCCGCGTGGGCGACGGCGATCCGGTCGGAGGGCTCCGGACCCGACAGGGACGGGTCGACCAGGATCTCCTCCAGCAGCGACTGGGCCACCGGACCGCCGGGGATGTCCCCGCCGTCCCAGTCGACCCGGGCCACCACGACCTGCCAGTGCGGGGCGGTGCCCAGCCCGGGCAGCAGCACGGGGGCCGCGACCCGCAGGCGGGCCGCGATCTCGGCGGGCGGAGCGCCCGTCTGGACGAGCTCCAGCACCTCCTGGGCGAGGCGCCGGCGCACGGTGCGGGCGGCGTCGCGCCGGTCCCGCTCGACGGCGATCAGCTGGGTGACGCCCTGGAGCAGGTCCAGGCGCTCGGCGGGCCAGTCGCTCGCGTCGGCCTCGACGGCCAGCAGCCAGTCCGACAGCACGCTCTCGCGCACGTCACGGGCCGCCGGGCCGGTCCCCCGCCCGTGTCCCCTGATCGGGAAGAGCGAGTAGGTAATACCCTGGATGGAGATCCGGTGCGGGCCCCTGCGGCCGGTCCGGACCGCCGCCAGGTGTTCGCTGGCCAGCGCCGCGCAGATGCCGGGCGCCAGCGGTTCGCCCGCCCCGGCGATCTGCCGTCCCGTGGGGGAGAGCACCCAGGCGCGCAGATCGAGGTCCGTGGTGAGCAGATCGAGGACCACATCGGGGCCACCGCCGGCGGGACCCGACGTCATCAGGCGCCGGTGGCGGTCCACGACGGCCGCGAGGTCCCCCGCGCGCTCCCCGGAGACCTGCCGAACGACGTACTCAGTGATCGTGGCGAATGCAACGTCCTCGTTCACGGCGAACAGCGGCAGCCGGTTGCGCCGACAGGCTGAAACCAGATCGTCCGGGATGTCTCCCAGCTCGGCCTCGCCGGCGGCCAGGCCCGCCACCCCGGCGCTCGCGAGGAGTCGTGCGAACGGCTCGGAGTCGTCCGAATTTCGACGCCAGGCCAGGCCGGTCAGCACGAGTTCCCCGCCGGAGAGGTATCGGCTGGGATCCCTCAGGTCCGTCGTCATGACGCCCCGGACCGTGCGGTCCAGCTCCTCCTGGCCGCTCAGCAGCCGCAGCCCCAGCGCCTCGGTTTCCAGCAGTGCGCGCAGCCGCATGATGTCGCCGCCGATCTGTCTCGATGTTGCCGTTGGAAATCGGGCAGGTCAGTGCATCCTGCCTTTCATACGAATCTACAAGACGAGGGAGGCCGTCAGCCAACTCCTTCATGGTTTCGGTGACTGCACCCGGGGGACGCGCGGCTTGTGTACTGACTCCACACCGCGTTAACAGCACGTGAACGACCAGTCGAGGGTCTTTGGGCCCGCTGGCTTGAAGTGATCGACACGATGAAGAAGAAGAGAGCCGCACATGGACTTCCTTCGCCCCGCCAGCTGGGAGGAGGCGCTCGCCGCTAAGGCCGAGTACCCCTCAGCTGTGCCGATTGCGGGTGGCACCGATGTGATGGTCGAGATCAACTTCGACCACCGTCGGCCGGAGTACCTTCTGGACCTGAACCGCATCGGTCTCCTGCGGGAGTGGGAGGTCGGCGAGGATGTGGTCCGGCTCGGCGCTTCCGTCCCGTACACGCAGATCATGGAGAACCTCCGCACGGAGCTTCCCGGTCTCGCCCTGGCCTCGCACACGGTCGCCTCGCCGCAGATCCGTAACCGCGGCGGCGTCGGTGGCAACCTCGGCTGCGCCTCCCCGGCCGGCGACTCCCACCCCGCGCTGCTCGCGGCGGGCGCGCAGGTCGAGGTGGAGTCCGTACGCGGTTCCCGCCTGATCCCGATCGACGAGTTCTACACCGGTGTGAAGCGCAACGCGCTCGCCGCCGACGAGCTCATCAAGACCGTCCACATCGACAAGGCGGACGGCCCCCAGCAGTACTCCAAGGTCGGCTCCCGCAACGCGATGGTCATCGCGGTGTGCGCCTTCGGCCTGGCACTGCACCCGGAGACCCGCACGGTCCGCACCGGCATCGGCTCGGCCGCGCCGACCCCGATCCGTGCCAAGGCCGCCGAGGAGTTCCTGAACGCCGCGCTCGAAGAGGGCGGCTTCTGGGAGTCCGGCAAGGTCATCACCCCGTCGATCGCCAAGCAGTTCGGTGACCTCGCCTCCGGCGCGGCCAACCCGATCGACGACGTCCGCGGCACGGCGAAGTACCGCCGTCACGCGGTCGGCATCATGGCTCGCCGCCAGCTCGTCTGGACCTGGGAGCAGTACCGCGGTACCGGAAACGGCCGCTCGCTTGAAGGGGCTGCGTAATCATGCGCGTCAATTTCACTGTCAACGGTCGTCCGCAGGAAGCCGACGACGTCTGGGAGGGCGAGTCCCTCCTGTACGTCCTGCGCGAGCGCATGGGCCTGCCGGGTTCGAAGAACGCCTGTGAGCAGGGCGAGTGCGGTTCCTGCACCGTCCGCCTCGACGGCGTGCCGGTCTGTTCCTGT
Organism: Streptomyces sp. NPDC028419; assembly: GCF_055565515.1. NCBI lineage: Bacteria > Bacillati > Actinomycetota > Actinomycetes > Kitasatosporales > Streptomycetaceae > Streptomyces > Streptomyces sp. NPDC028419. Next base: position 21,496 of record NZ_JBVHUE010000027.1, read on the forward strand.
CTGGTCGCGGCCGGTCAGGTCGAGGGCCGCGACGTCGTGACCGTCGAGGGTCTGGCGGAGTTCGCCAAGCAGCGCGAGGAGCACGGCCACGGCGGTGCCTGCGGCACCGGCGGCGGCTGCGGCGGCAAGGGCGGCGTCTCCCTGGACGCGGCCAAGCAGTGGCAGGCCAAGCCCGGCGACTCGCAGACCGGCGAGGGCGTCGAGCTCTCCAACATCCAGCAGGCGTTCATCGACGCCGGCGCCGTCCAGTGCGGTTTCTGCACCCCGGGCCTCCTGGTCCAGGCCGACGCGCTGCTGGAGGAGAACTCCTCCCCGTCCGACCAGGACATCCGCGAGGCCCTGTCCGGCAACCTCTGCCGCTGCACGGGCTACGAGAAGATCCTCGACGCGGTCCGCCTCGCGGCCGCCCGTCAGTCAGAGGCGGTCTGACCATGGCCCAGAACACGCGCACGGTCCCGGCGGGTACGCCGACCAACGTCACGCAGAAGCACAACAAGGGCGGCATCGGCGAGTCCACGCTGCGCCCCGACGGCACCCTCAAGGTGACCGGTGAGTTCGCGTACTCCTCGGACATGTGGCACGAGGACATGCTGTGGGGCCAGACGCTGCGCAGCACCGTCGCCCACGCCGAGATCGTCTCGATCGACATCTCCGAGGCCCTGGCGATGCCGGGCGTCTACTCGGTGCTGACCTACGACGACCTGCCCGCCGAGATGAAGAACTACGGCCTGGAGATCCAGGACACGCCGGTTCTCGCCAACGGCCGGGTACGCCACCACGGTGAGCCGGTCGCCCTCGTGGCCGCCGACCACCCGGAGACCGCCCGCCGCGCGGCCGCCAAGATCAAGATCGACTACAAGGAGCTGCCGCTCGTCACGGACGAGGCCTCCGCCCTCGCCCCCGGCGCGCCGCTGATCCACGAGGGTCGCGACGACCACCACATCGGTCACGTCCCGCACCCGAACATCGTGCACCGCCAGCCGATCATCCGCGGCAACGTGGAAGAGGCCCGCAAGCGCGCCGACGTCATCGTCGAGGGCGAGTACACCTTCGGCATGCAGGACCAGGCCTTCCTCGGCCCGGAGTCCGGTCTGGCCGTCCCGTCCGAGGACGGCGGCGTCGAGCTGTACGTCGCGACCCAGTGGCTGCACTCGGACCTCGGGCAGATCGCCCCGGTCCTGGGCCTGCCGCCGGAGAAGGTCCGCATGACGCTCTCGGGCGTCGGCGGTGCCTTCGGTGGCCGCGAGGACATCTCGATGCAGATCCACGCCTGCCTGCTGGCCCTGGCCACGAACAAGCCGGTCAAGATCGTCTACAACCGGTTCGAGTCCTTCTTCGGTCACGTGCACCGCCACCCGGCGAAGCTCTACTACGAGCACGGCGCGACCAAGGACGGCAAGCTCACGCACATGAAGTGCAAGATCGTCCTGGACGGCGGCGCGTACGCGTCCGCTTCCCCGGCGGTCGTGGGCAACGCGTCCTCCCTCTCGGTGGGTCCGTACGTCCTGGAGGACGTGGACATCGAGGCGATCGCGCTCTACACGAACAACCCGCCCTGTGGCGCGATGCGCGGCTTCGGCGCCGTCCAGGCCTGCTTCGCCTACGAGGCCCAGATGGACAAGCTCGCGGCGAAGCTGGGCATGGACCCGGTCGAGTTCCGCCAGCTGAACGCCATGGAGATGGGCACGGTCATGCCGACCGGCCAGGTCGTGGACGCGCCGGCGCCGGTCGCCGAGCTGCTGCGCCGGGTCAAGGCCCGCCCGCTGCCGCCCGAGCGCCAGTGGGAGACCGCGGGCGAGGGTGCGGACGTCCGCGCGCTGCCCGGTGGCCTCTCCAACACCACGCACGGCGAGAACGTCGTCCGCGGTGTCGGCTACGCGGTCGGCATCAAGAACGTCGGCTTCTCCGAGGGCTTCGACGACTACTCCACCGCCCGCGTGCGCCTGGAGGTCATCAACGGCGAGGCCGTCGCGATGGTCCACACGGCCATGGCGGAGGTCGGCCAGGGCGGCATCACCGTCCACGCGCAGATCGCCCGTACCGAGCTGGGCGTCACGCAGGTGACCATCCACCCGGCCGACACTCAGGTCGGCTCCGCCGGTTCCACGTCGGCCTCGCGGCAGACGTACATGACCGGTGGCGCCGTGAAGAACACCTGTGAGGCCGTCCGCGAGGCGCTCCTGGAGATCGGCCGTCGCAAGAACGGCTCCTTCCACCCCGCGTGGGCCACCGCCGAGCTGCTGCTCGAAGGCGGCAAGATCGTCACCGACGGCGGTGAGGTCCTCGCGGACATCGCCGAGATCCTCGAGGACGAGGCCATCGACCTCGAGCTCGAGTACCGTCACCACCCGACCGTCCCCTTCGACCTGGTCACCGGTCAGGGCAACGGGCACGTCCAGTACACCTTCGCCGCGCACCGCGCGGTGGTCGAGGTGGACACCGAGCTGGGTCTGGTCAAGGTCGTCGAACTCGCGACCGCGCAGGACGTCGGCAAGGCGCTGAACATGCTCTCGGTGGTCGGCCAGATCCAGGGTGGCACCACCCAGGGCCTCGGCGTGGCGATCATGGAAGAGATCATCGTGGACCCGAAGACCGCGAAGGTGCGCAACCCCTCCTTCACGGACTACCTGATCCCGACCATCCTCGACACCCCGACCATCCCGGTCGACGTCCTGGAGCTCGCCGACCCGAAGGCCCCCTACGGCCTGCGCGGCATGGGCGAGGCCCCGACCCTCTCGTCCACCCCGGCCGTCATCGCGGCGATCCGGCAGGCGACGGGTCTGGACATCAACAAGACCCCCATCCGTCCCGAGATGCTCACCGGAACCCTCTAGGGATTCCGGTCCCCCCGGGACCACGACTCTCCGGGCGGTGTGACGCGGGAACGTCACACTTGCCGGTCGCACCGCCCGGAGTACGAAGTACCGCACCGCTCGCGGTCCGCTTCAAAGGAAGTACCCGCAGTACCGGAAGTACCTGCAACACCTGAAATACCTGCAACACCTTTTGCACCACCTGTGACAGCAGTACCAGTGGTAACGAAGTAGCAGCAGTACAAAAGCAGCTCACTTGCTTCGTCTCGGGCCGTCCCCCGGGTCGTGCAGCCAAACGCACCATCCCAAATCCCGCGTCTCCAATCTTTTCTGCGGGTGCCCCTTTGAACCTTGGGAGTTAGGCACCATGACCCAGTCGTCTGTGGAGCCCAAGACCACCGCGGAAGAGGCCGGCGACGGCTCTCTCACCCCCGCCGGGCGTTCTTGGCTCGACCGGTACTTTCACATAACGCACCGCGGATCCACCGTCTCGCGAGAAGTGCGCGGCGGCGTCACCACCTTCATGGCGATGGCGTACATCCTCCTGCTCAACCCCCTGATCCTGTCGGGCAAGGACGTCGCGGGCGACACCCTGAGCCAGAAGGCCCTGATCACGGCCACGGCCTTCGCCGCCGCCCTGACCACCCTCCTGATGGGCTTCATCGGCAAGGTGCCGCTGGCCCTGGCCGCCGGCCTCTCCGTCTCCGGCGTGCTCTCCTCGCAGGTCGTGCCCCACATGACCTGGCCGCAGGCCATGGGCATGTGCGTCATGTACGGCGTGGTGATCTGTCTCCTGGTCGTCACCGGCCTCCGCGAGATGATCATGAACGCGATCCCCCTCGCGCTCAAGCACGCCATCACCATGGGCATCGGCATGTTCGTCGCCCTCATCGGCCTCGTGAAGGCCGGCTTCGTGGGCCACGGCTCCGAATTCGGTCCCCCCGTGAGCCTGGGTGCCACCGGCGAGCTCGCCGGTTGGCCCGTCCTGATCTTCGCCGTGACCCTGCTCACCATCTTCATGCTGCAGGCACGCAAGGTTCCCGGTGCGATCCTGATCGGCATCGTCTCCGGAACCGTCATCGCCGTCATCCTCAACGCCGTGGCGGACATCGACCCCAAGGCCTGGCGCAGCGGCGCCCCGGAGCTCACCGGCTCCGCGGTCTCCATGCCCGACTTCTCGCTCTTCGGCAAGGTCGAGTTCGGCGGCTGGGGCGACGTCGGCGTGATGACGGTCGGCATGATCGTCTTCACCCTGGTGCTGGCCGGCTTCTTCGACGCGATGGCCACCATCATCGGCGTCGGCACCGAGGCCAAGCTCGCCGACGACAAGGGCCGCATGCCGGGCCTGTCCAAGGCGCTCTTCATCGACGGTGCCGGTGGCGCCATCGGCGGCATCGCGGGCGGCTCCGGCCAGACCGTGTTCGTCGAGTCCGCGACCGGCGTCGGCGAGGGTGCCCGTACGGGCTTCGCCTCCGTCATCTCGGGTCTGCTCTTCGCAGCCTGCCTCTTCTTCACCCCGATCACCCAGATCGTCCCCGGTGAGGTCGCCTCGGCCGCGCTGGTGGTCATCGGCGCGATGATGATGCAGAACGCCCGCCACGTGGACTGGTCCGACACGGCCACCGCCATCCCGGTCTTCCTGACCGTCGTGCTCATGCCCTTCACGTACTCGATCACCGCTGGTGTCGCCGCCGGTGTCATCTCGTTCGTGGCCATCAAGGTGGCCCAGGGCAAGGCCCGCGAGATCGGTGGCTTCATGTGGGCGCTGACGGTGATCTTCGTGGTCTTCTACGCGCTCCACCCGATCGAGGGCTGGCTCGGCGTCAGCTGAGCCGTCCCGATCCGACGCACGACTCCTGAACCCTCCACGCAATCCCGTCACCGGAAACCGAACCTCCGAGGAGGCCGCAATGCTGGACATCGCCGAAGAACTGAGTCGGTGGGTCGAGCAGGGACGCGATTTCGCCGTCGCCACGGTCGTGGCGGTCGGCGGCAGCGCGCCCCGGCAGCCCGGAGCGGCCCTCGCCGTCGACAGCGAGGGCACCGCGATCGGTTCGGTCTCCGGCGGGTGCGTGGAGGGCGCGGTGTACGAGCTGTGCCAGCAGGCCCTCGAAGACGGCGAAACCGTCCAGGAGCGCTTCGGCTACAGCGACGACGATGCCTTCGCCGTTGGCCTGACCTGCGGCGGAATCATCGACATCCTGGTCACCCCGGTCCCCGTGAACTCCCCGGCCCGCGCCGTCTTCGAGGCCGCGCTGGCCGCCGCCGCCCGGGGCGAGGCGGCCGCGATCGCCCGGATCACCGACGGTCCCGCCGAGCTGATGGGCCGGGCGATCCTGGTCCGCTCCGAGGGCCCGTACGAAGGGGGCCTCGGCGGACACCCCGAGCTGGACCGCACGGTGGCCGAAGAGGCCCGCGCGATGCTGGACGCGGGTCGGACCGCGACCCTGGAAATGGGCGCCGACGGGCGGCTCTGCGGCCGCCCCATCACCGTCCTGGTCGAGTCGAGCGTGCCGCCGCCGCGGATGATCGTGTTCGGTGCCATCGACTTCGCCTCCGCGCTGGTGCGGGTGGGCAAGTTCCTCGGCTACCACGTCACGGTCTGCGACGCGCGGCCGGTGTTCGCGACGAAGAATCGTTTCCCCGAGGCGGACGAGATCGTGGTCGACTGGCCGCACCGGTACTTGGCGGCCACCTCGGTGGACGCCCGTACCGTCCTGTGCGTGCTGACGCACGACGCCAAGTTCGACGTGCCGCTGCTCGAACTGGCCCTGAAGCTCCCAGTGGCCTACGTCGGCGCGATGGGATCGCGCCGCACGCACGAGGACCGCAACGCCCGGCTGCGCGAGGTCGGCGTCACCGAGCTGGAGCTGGCGCGGCTGCGCTCGCCCATCGGCCTCGACCTGGGCGCCCGTTCCCCGGAAGAGACGGCCCTGTCCATCGCCGCCGAGGTCGTCGCCAGTCGGCGCGGCGGCAGCGGACGCGCCCTCACTGGCGCGCACACCCCGATCCACCACGACAACTCGGCCACCGTCGTCGGCCGGATAGGCGTCGTCGCTTGAAGCGGTGAGGACGGATCCACGAACTGAGCGGAGGACGTGACCCCACGGGGGTTGCGTCCTCTTGCCGTTCCCCCTATTTTACCCGCCGGTAACAGCGCCTTCCCGCAACGGAGTTGAGCGAATGTCCCGGACCTCCTCGGTACGCGTCCTGTCGGCCGTCTGCGCCCTGGCCGCGGCCCTGCTCGCGGCGGGCCCGGCGCCCGCGGCCGCCACCGCCACGGTCACCACCACCGCCACGCTCCCCGCCACGGCCGACCCCGCCCTGCGGGAGGTCCTCTTCGTCGGGAACAACTGGGAGGGGACCGCCGACGTGCTCGCCTCCACCGGGGCGCTCGGCAGGATCGGCCGGATCAACGTGATCCCGGACAAGGAGGAGCGGCTCCGGGAGATCTACCTCAACCCGGTCAAGCTCGGCTTCTTCCTGGGGATCCGCAACACCGCGGGCGAGGGCCACGACCAGTTCGTGGACGACATGTACACCACCCCGGACGGCAGCGCCGTCGTCGTCTCCCGCCCCAGCTTCGCCGACGTCGTCTCCGTCGACGTGCGGACGGGCCGGATCAACTGGCGTTTCCCGGTCGAGGGCTACCGGGCCGACCACATGGCGGTGTCGCCGGACGGGTCCCGGGTCGCGGTCTCCGCCTCCACCGCCAACACCGTGCACGTCCTGGACATCGCCACGGGACGCCAGCTCGGCTCCTTCGGCACCGGCGACAAACCGCACGAGAACACCTTCACCCACGACGGCCGGTACCTCTGGAACAGCTCCATCGGGGACGTGACCTCCGCGCTGGACGCGCCCTGGCTGGACTGGACGAAGGGCGACCGGAAGATCACGGTCGTCGACGCGCAGACCTTCCGCACCGTCCGCGTGATCGACATGCGCGCGCGGCTCGACGCCTTCGGCCGCTCGGACCTCTCCGACGCGGTCCGCCCCGTGTCCTTCAGCCCCGACGAGTCGAAGCTCTACTTCCAGGTGTCCTTCTTCAACGGCTTCCTGGAGTACGACGTGGCCACCGACCGGATCACCCGGATCAAGACCCTCCCCGTGAACCCGGCCACCAACGGCGACCGCACGACCTGGGTCAACGACTCCCGCCACCACGGCATGTCGATGAGCCCCGACGGCGCCAAGCTCTGCATCGCCGGGACCATGGACGACTACGCGACGGTCGTGGACCGGGCGACCCTCGCCGAAGGCCCCTTGATCCCTGCCGACAAGCCGTACTGGGCCACGGTCGACGGGGACGGGACGGGCTGCGTGATCTCCGAGAGCGGCGCCGACCGGATCACGGCCATCGACTTCGCCACCGGGGCCAAGCGGGTCTCCGTCCCGGTCGGGGACCATCCGCAGCGCGTCCGGCTCGGTCACGTCCCGGCGCTCTGGACGGGCCCGGCCGCGCACTGACCGGCGCGGTCCGGTACTGACCGGCCCGAACGGCGCGAACCCACACGGGTTGCTCCGTTCCGCCGCCCGGGTAACGGCGCTTGACCCGGGCGGCGCGGCTGCGCGAGCGTCGTGGGGCATGCGCCACCGACACCTCGCCCGTACGGGCCTGCTCGTCGCCGTCCTCGCCGCGCTCACCGCACCGGCGGCCGCGGCCACTTCGTACGGCCCGTCCCCATCGCCCCCGCTCGGGCCGGCCCGGGCCGCCTCCGGCTCGGGCCGGCCGCTCTTCGCACCCGCCGCCGACCCCGGGGCCGCCCGCCAGGCCCGGGAGCTGATCGCCGCCGGGCACCCGCGGGAGGCGGCCGGGATCACCGCGATGGCCGCCACCCCGCACGCCGTCTGGCTCGGCGACCAGAGTCCCGCCCGCGCGGAGGCCGAGGCGCGGGCCGTGACCACGGAAGCCGCCCGGCAGGGCGCGCTGCCCGTGCTGGCGCTCTACAACGTGCCGGGCCGGGACTGCTCCCAGTACTCCGCGGGCGGCGCCGCCGACAGCGCGGCCTACCGGGCCTGGATCGACGCGGTCGTCCGCGGGATCGAGGACCGTCCGGTGAGCGTGGTCCTGGAGCCCGATTCCCTCGCCCTGTTGCCCCGCGAGTGCGCACCGGCCGCCGGCGGCGCGGGCGCGGGACCGGCCGACGAGCCGGGCCGGACCCGGACCGCCGCCCGCTACGCGGAGATCGGGTACGCGGTCCGGGCCCTGGCGGCCGGGCCCGCCACCGACGTGTACCTCGACACGGGACACGCCGCCTGGCACACCGTCAACACCATCGTGCCCAGGCTCCGTCAGGCGGGCATCGCCGGCGCCACCGGCTTCGCCGTCAACGTCTCCAACTACCACTCCGACGAGGCCGGCAGCTGGTTCGCCACCCTCGTCTCGGCCTGCCTGGTCCACGCCGAGGCCGGCGGTCGCGTCGCCGACTGCCCCGACCAGTGGCGCCCGCGCGCCGAGGCCCGGGCCTGGCTCGCCGCGCACCTCGACGCCACCGCCCGGGCCCGCATGAAGCACTACGTCAGCGACACCAGCCGCAACGGCCGGGGCGCCTGGACCGCCCCCGCGGGCAAGTACCGGGAGCCGCAGGAGTGGTGCAACCCGCCCGGCCGGGGCCTCGGCGCCCGCCCGACCACGGACACCGGTGACCCACTGGAGGACGCCCGGCTCTGGATCAAGACACCCGGCGCGTCCGACGGGAACTGCCTGCGCGGCACCGCGGGTCCGCTCGACCCCGAGCGCGGGGTCGTGGATCCCAAGGCGGGGGACTGGTTCCCGGACCAGGCGCTCGAACTCGTCAGGCAGGCGAATCCAGCCATTTTGAGGTGACCAGTCCGCAATGAGCGATTAGTCTCCCGATCATGGTGGACATGCGTGCGGAGCGGAGCGGAGACAAGTCGGTGGAGATTCGTGAGGTGCCCGAGGCGGATCTCGACCGCGCCCTGGAACTCGCGTACATGGTCTTCCACGACCGCCCCGAGAAGGAGGTGCGCGAGCACCATCACACGATGCTGCTCGGCTGCGAGCGGCTCGCCGCCTACGACGGGGACGTGCTGGTCGGCTTCATGGCCGCGCACGACTTCCGGCTCTCGGTGCCCGGGGCGGACCTGCCCTGCCCCGGACTCACCTTCGTCTCCGTCGCCCCCACCCACCGGCGCCGCGGCGTCCTGACCGCGCTGATGGAGGAGATGCTGCGCCGCACGGCCGCCGCGGGGCGGCCCGTCGCCGCCCTGTGGGCCTCCGAATCCCTCATCTACGGCCGCTTCGGCTTCGGCTCGGCGACCCGCGGCGCCACCATCGAGATCGACTCCACCCGCCCGCTCGCCCTGCGCCTCACCCCCGACGGGCGCCCGCTGCGCCTGATCGACCCGGCCGACGCCCCGGCCGTCCTCGGCCCCTACCACGAGGCTTCCCGGGTCGCGCGGGCCGGCCGCCCGACCCGCGACGCCTACCGCTGGCGCGAGGAGTGGCTGCGGGAGGAGGACGAGGAGGACGCGGAGCTGAGCCCGCCGCGGATCATCGCGGTGGGGGAGGCGGGGCACCCCCTCGCCGGCTACGTCCTCTACCGCACGAAGCCGGAGGACGACAGCGGCCCCCTCAAGGTCCCCGGGCTGGTCCAGGTCTACGAACTGGAAGCGGACACCCCGGCCGTGGCCGCCGCCCTGTGGAGCTGCCTGGCCGCCCTGGACCTGACCGGCAAGGTGGTCGCCTGGGGCCGCCCGGCCGACGACCCGCTGCTGCACTTCGCCGCCGACCGCGACCAGGTGCGGGTGACCGGCGAGTTCCCGGCGCTGTGGCTGCGGCTCGTCGACGTACGGGCGGCGCTGACCGCCCGTAGCTGGGCGGCGCCGGTCGACCTGGTGCTGGAGGTGGCCGACGTACGCCTGCCCGCCAACGCGGGCCGGTTCCGACTGGCGGCCGGGCCGGACGGGACGACGTACGAGGCCACCGGTGCGACCGCGGACCTGTCGCTCGACGTCCGCGACCTGGCGGCCTGCTACCTCGGCGGGACCCGGGTCGTGGAACTGGTCTGCGCGGGGCTCGCCGAGGAGCGGACGCCGGGCGCGGCGGCGGCCCTGGACGACGCCCTGCGCACCCGGTTGCTGCCGCACACCGCCGACGAGTTCTAGCGCCCTCGGGGCTCGGGGCTCAGGAGGACGGGGCGGTCCTGAGCGCGTCGATCGCCCTGATCGCCGACATCCCGAAGTCCGGTCCCCACACGGGGAGTCCGGTGGTGAATGCCGGCACCCCCTCCTCCGCCACCGGGCGGTTCAGGTCCTCCTCGCGGTAACGCCGGGTCTTGTCGTGCCAGTTCAAGATGCCCGCGAGCCAGTCCTCCAGCTCGCGGACGTAGCCGTCGAGCCCGGCCCGGGCCTGGCGGTCGAGCTTCCAGTCGTCGTAGAGGACCGGCAGCTGGGTCCGCGCGATGTGCTCGAACTCCTCGGTGCGTTGGGTCTGGAGCGCGTGGCAGATGTGCAGCGCCTTGGCGTAGTCGATGTCGAAGAAGTTCCGGGTGACGAGCACGTGGTTGTGCACCTCGCCCTCGACCTCGATCTCCTTCTGGTACGAGAAGATGTCGTTCATCAGGCACGCGGCGTCGGCGGCGGCGTTCTCCAGGGAGCGGATGGTCCCGGAGCGGTAGATCTCGTCGGGGATGCCGCGTCCGGCCTGCCCCAGCCGGCACAGGTACATCGTCAGGTTGCTGCCGAAGGTGGCGCGGCGCATCTCGGCGTAGTCGACGGGGTCCGGGATCCGGTTCAGGATCTGGTTCTCCACCTCCCACAGCCAGCTCTCCAGCATGTCGACGAGCGTGGCCCGGAATTCGCCGCGCACGACCCGGTCCATATCGGCCGCGGTGCGCTGCCACAGGTCGGCGAGCCCGCGCTCCATGGCCGTCACCGGCACCAGCGCGTCGGCGGGATCCACCGGGATCATCCCGATCAGCCGGGCCGTGGTCATCTTGGCTGCGGTCAGGTTCTTCGGCTGCGCGAAGGCGACGGGGTAGTAGTCGTCCGCGTACGTCCCCCAGCTCAGCCAGCACGCGTTGAGGGCGAGGGCTTCGGGCGTCGCGTCCGGGTCGATTCCGGCCGAGCAGAGGGCGAAGTCGTAGCCCCTGAGCTTCTGTTCCGACCAGATCGCCGAGGCGGGGTCGCCCGGCTGCGGGTCGAGCAGGCCCATCCGGCCGCACCACGCCACCGACTCCTCCAGGGCGTGGCCGTGATGGGGGCTCAGCTCCAGGGCGAAGGGCATGTGGAAGTCCGGGACCACGGACGGCCCGGTGCGCTCGAAGGGGACATGGGTGAAGCTGCGGCGGCGCAGCTCCATGGCGCGCGGCGCCAGCACCGACCGCACGTCGATCGCGGTGGTGCCGAGCCCGGAGGGGAGGAAGGGCAGGGTGAGGGCGGCGGTGGAGCGCGCCTCCTTGTTCATGTAGCGGCTGGAGACCATGTGCCACTCGTGGCCGCCGGACTGCCAGTCCTGCAGGCCCTTCGTGTAGGCGAGGACCGCCGCGATCTCGGCGGGATCCATGGCGTGGTCGGCGAAGAGCTGGGGGAGTTCGGTGAGCGCGGTGTGCTCGAACTGCTGGAGCCGGGAGGTGAGCAGGTCGTTGGAGGCCTCGGCCGCCTCCTGGGTGCCGCACTCCAGGAAGGTCTCCAGGACGAGCACGGCGTTGGAGAGTTCGCCCTCGTCGGCGACCTCGCGCTGATAGCTGAAGATGTCGTTCCGGATGTGCACGGCGTCCGAGAAGGCGTCGCGCAGCACCTTGAGCGGGCGCGAGTGCGCGATCCGGGCGGGCACCTCGGCGGACACGTACTCGATCAGGCCCGCGGACCAGGGGGCGCCGCCGACCTTGCGGCGCATCTCGATGTACTCCAGCGGGTTCGCGATCCGCCCGATGTTGATGTTGGCGAGCTCCCACATCGACTCGTTGAGCAGGTTCTTCGTGCTCAAGGAGAACCGTTCCCGCCAGTCCGTCGACATGTGGGGGACCGTCCGCGCCCAGAGGTCGGCGAGGCCGGCCTCCACCGGGTTCGTCGCCTGCGGGAAACCGTCGGCCAGGTCCATGGGCATGAAGGCGGCGAGCCGGTCCAGGTACTCCTTGGCGCCGTCGCGGTCCTGGGAGCGCTTGAACATTTCGAGGAAGTGGTCGTCGAAGAAGAAGACCCAGACGTACCAGTCGGTGACGAGGGAGAGGGCCTCGCTGTCGCAGTCGGGGTGGGTGTAGGAGCAGAGCAGCGCGTAATCGTGCGAGTCGAGGTCGTGTTCCTCCCAGACCCCGGACCCCTCCAGCATCTCCAGGTCGCGCGCCCACCGCTTGGTGTGGGCGCGGGCCGATTCGAGGTGGGGGTTCAGGCGCGCCGGGTACGGCACGTAGAAGTCGGGCAGTTGGAACGGCTGCGTCACGGGAGGGTCGGCCTTTCGTCGGGGGCGCGGGGGGCAGGCCCACGCGCGCCCCCCGCACGAGATCAGCACGGTTCTACCCGGGGCGCGGGTAGGACAATGGGGAGTTCACTTCATCAGGTGACGCGGGGCCGTTCGGCAGCGCGCCGGGGCGGGAATGTGATGGAGATCGGCGCGCGGACTTGGCAGAGTGCACCCATGATCCGACGATGGCGGTTCGGGGGCCGGTCGGCTCCGGGCGCCGCGGGTCCAGGGGGAAGGAAGACCGGATGCGACAGCCGTTCCGCGGGACCGCCAGGGCGGTGTGCCTGACCGGGCTCGTCCTGCTCGGCGCGCTCGGTCCTGCGGGCCCGGTGAGCCCGGTGGGCCTCGTGGGGTCCGCCCGGGCCGCATCGTCCGCTCCGGCGCCCTCGCCGTCGTCCTCGTCCGCGCCGTCGTCCGCGCCCCCGTCCTCACCGGCCGCCACGGCGCCCGCCGGGCCCCAGTTGGGCTTCTCCGGGCCCTCCCAACTCGTCGAGACGGGCGGCCCGATCTGGATCGGCGTCGCCGGCATGCCCGAGGGCTGGACGGAGGCGGTCGCCTCCTCGCCCGCGCTGGCCGAGCCGGTCCCCCTCGTCCCCGAGCCGCCGGGGCTGCCCGGCGGCCAGCCGGGAAACGGACGGCCCGCCGACCCGGCGCACACCTACCTCGTCCGCGCGGACATCGCCCCCGGGACCTACACCGTCACCCTGACCAGTGGGGGCCGTACGGTCGTGACCGCCCCGCTGACGGTCGTCGCGCCGGGCTCGGCGTCCATCACCCGCTTCGTCCTCGGCCCGCGGGAGGAGTTCCTGGGCGGCGACGCGTCGGTCGCCGTCCGTCCGGGGGCCGAGGCCGTGGTGGTCCTGACCGACTACCGGCCCGCGGACGGCGAGAACTCCCTGCTGGTCAAGTCGCCGGTGTTCGAGCGGCCGTTGAAGATCGTGCGCGACGGTCCGGACGATCCGGGCTGCAAGTGCGACGACGGCGGCACCGTCTTCTCGGGGCACGCCCGCGTCCGCCACGGCGTGCGACCGGGCACCTACGACATGACCGTGGTCAGCCACCACGGCAAGGAGACCACCACCCGGCAGGTGACCATCGCCGGTGAGCCGGTGACGGACCCGAAGCCCTGGTTGATCGGTGGTGGCGCCGCCGTACTGCTCGCCCTCGCCGTGGTGGTCCGCACGGTGATCGTGCGGCGCCGCCGCCGGGAAGCGCACCGGGCGTAACGCCGCCCGCCCCCGCCGACCCGCTCCCACCGCCCGGCCTCCGCCGCGATCGGAGCTGTCATGCCCCTGACCATTTTTCCTCGTACCGTGTCCCGCTTCGTGAATCCGGAAAGTGAACCTTGCGCACCTCCCCCACCCCATCCGATCGAATACGCCGCATCGGCGTCTCGGTGGTCGCCGCCGCGCTGATCCTGGCGAGCGGCGGCTTCGTCGCCCGGGCCGAGCCCGCGGCCACCGCGGCCCCGACGCCCTCGGCGGCGGCCTCCGCCTCCCCGACGCGCACGCCCGCGCGCCCGCAGGCGCCCGCGCCCCGGACCTCCGCTTCCCCCGCGCCGAGCCCCTCGACCAGCGTCTCGCCCAGAGCGTCGTCCAGCCCCTCGCCGAGCGGATCCCCGACGTCGGCCTCCGTGACCTGGACGGACGCGGACGCCGTCAGGTTCTGGACGCGCGAGCGCATGGCCTCGGCCGTCGACCCGGCCCGGCCCGCCGTACCCCCGGCCGCCCGCACCGCGCCCTCCCCGGCGCCCAAGGCGCCCAAGCTGCCCAAGCCGGGCGCCTTGTCGGCGGCCGCCTCGATGCCGACCGCGGAACACATCCTCGGGCCCAAGTCCGTCGGCATCCTGTTCAGTTACGACGCCGATCCGGACACCGGCGAGATGCGCGCGCACGGCTGCTCGGCCAGTGTCGTGGACAGTCCGGGCCGCAACCTGATCCTCACCGCGGGGCACTGCGCCTTCGGCGGCGCGGTGGTCTTCGTCCCCTGGTACCGCAGCGAGTACGCCCTGGACAAGCAGACCTACGGCTTCTACCGGGTCGCGGATTTCTTCCGGGACAACCGCTACGTCAAGAACAGCCTGGCCGCGGACTCCGACCTGGACTTCGCCTTCGCCCGGCTCCAGCCGTCCTCGGCCGGCAAGAACGCCCAGGACGTGGTGGGCGGCAACACGCTCGTCCGCACTCCCGGATACATCAACGACGTCACCATCGTCGGATACCCCTCCAGCCACAACCCCGAGGACCACGCGGTGCGTTGCCCGGTCCGCACCGAGTGGCTGCCGGGCTTCTACCAGATCCAGGCCAGGTGCGCCGGGATGTGGGACGGGGTCTCGGGCGGACCCTGGTTCTCGAAGATCGACTGGACCTCGGGCGTCGGTGAGATCATCGGCAACGTCGGCGGCTTCAACGGCGGCGGTCCGAAGGTCGGCAAGGACGACCCGGCCTACAACGAGAACTCCTACAGCCCCGTGCACGGCGACTGGTTCTTCCGCCTCTACGACGAGGCCAAGAAGGGCCAGCACATCAACCGCGCCGGTGGCTACCAACAGCCCGCGCTGCCCTACTCCATGGGCAACGGCGAGACCTGGTCGCACGCCCGGCTGCTGGCCTCCGGCGAGTACACCGGGGACGGCAAGGGCGACCTCGTCGTGGTGTGGACCGACGGCGAGGTGACGCTCTACACCGGTGACGGCACCGGCGGCTTCGCCGGCGAACGCCGGCTCGCCGCTCCCGGACCGACCTGGCAGGGCGTCAAATCCCTGACCGGCGGCGACTTCTCCGGCGGCAGCGGCTACGACCTGCTGGCCGTCTGGAGCAACGGCGAGGTGCGGATCCTGCCCGACATCGGCGCGAACGGCGTGGGCGGCGGCATCAAGCTGGCCGACGCCGGCTCCGTGTGGAGCCACGCCGACCAGATCGCGGCGGGCAACTTCGGCACCGCGAACAACGTGAGCGACCTGCTGGTGCGCTGGAGCGACGGCGAACTCACCGACTACACCGCCGTCGGTGACCGGGGCTTCGGCGTCGAGCACCAGCTGCTGGCCGCGAACGACAACTGGAAGCAGGCCACCTTGGTGACCGCGGGCGACTTCACCGGCGGCGCCAACTGGGACACCCTGGTGCGCTGGTCGGACGGTCGGGTCTCGCAGTTCCAGGAGACCGGACCCGGCGGCATCGGAAACGAGATCCAGATGGCTCCGCCGCAGAGCATCTGGACCCACGACGTCGTGATGACGGCGGGCAGCTACGACTCCAACGGCTGGGCCGACGACCTGCTCATCCGCTGGTCGGACGGCGAGACCACCATGTACGCCCACACCGGCGCCGCCTTCGGCGCCGAACGGACCCTGGTCACCCCGAAGTAGCACGGCTCGTGCCCCTGTCGCGCCCGCGGGCACGACAGGGGCACGGGCGCGCGCCCCGTCAGCCCGCCGGACGCATCTCGGCGCCCGGGTGGGCCGTTCGCCAGGCCGCGATGGACAGGTCCCACTCGTCGCCCGTCAGGGCGGTGAGGGATGCGGGGAAGAGGCCGTCCTCCTCCTTCGCGATGTGTCGGTGGAGCTCGGCCACCGCGGTGCGCAGCAGGGCCACCTGCTCGGGCGAGGTCAGGTCCAGATCGGCCAGGAAGGCCGACAGCTCGCGGTGTTCGCGGGTCAGGGCGGCGATGTGGTCCGCGTACTCGGGGTCCTGCGACATCACCGCGAACAACCCGTCCTCCTCACCCTGCCAGTGGGCGAGGAGGACGTCGGTCATCGAGGAGACGAGGGCGCGGACGCGGGGGAGGTCCCCCGCGTCCAGGGCGCGCAGCGCGTCGCCCGCCGCATTCGTCACCGCCTCGTGCTCGGCGATGAACTCCTTGATCAACGGGATCTCGCGGCAGCCGCAGTAATGGCACATGCCTCCCAGGATGCGCCGGCCGCGAGCCGCTACTCCGCTTCCGCTTCCAAGTTGCCCTCCGTGTCCAGGTACACCTGGCGCAGGGCCTCCAGCGTCTCGGCATCCGGCTTCTCCCACATGCCGCGGGATTCCGCTTCCAGCAGGCGCTCGGCGATCCCGTGCAGCGCCCAGGGGTTGGCCTCCTCCAGGAAGGCGCGGTTCTCCGGGTCCAGCACGTACGTCTGCGTCAGCTTGTCGTACATCCAGTCGGCGATCACGCCGGTCGTGGCGTCGTACCCGAAGAGGTAGTCCACGGTCGCCGCCAGTTCGAAGGCGCCCTTGTAGCCGTGGCGGCGCATCGCCTCGATCCACTTCGGGTTCACCACGCGGGCGCGGAAGACCCGGGAGGTCTCCTCCACCAGGGTGCGGGTGCGGATCGTCTCCGGGCGGGTCGAGTCGCCGATGTACGCCTCGGGGGCCGTGCCGCGCAGCGCGCGGACGGTGGCCACCATGCCGCCGTGGTACTGGAAGTAGTCGTCCGAGTCGGCGATGTCGTGCTCGCGCGTGTCCGTGTTCTTCGCGGCCACCGTGATGCGCTTGTACGCCGTCTCCATCTCGGTGCGCGCGGAGCGGCCGCCCAGGCCGCGGCCGTATGCGTAGCCGCCCCACACCGTGTAGACCTCCGCCAGGTCGGCGTCGGTGCGCCAGTCGCGCGAGTCGATCAGCTGGAGGATGCCCGCGCCGTAGGTGCCCGGGCGCGAGCCGAAGATACGGGTGGTCGCGCGCCGTTCGTCGCCGTGCTCGGCCAGGTCCGCCTGGGCGTGCGCCCGGATGAAGTTGTCCTCGGCGGGCTCGTCCAGCCCCGCCGCCAGCCGCACCGCGTCGTCCAACAGGCCGATGACGTGCGGGAACGCGTCGCGGAAGAAGCCAGAGATGCGCAGCGTGACATCGATGCGCGGACGGCCCAGCTCCACGAGCGGGATGGCCTCGACGCCCGTCACGCGCCGCGAGGCCTCGTCCCACACCGGGCGGACACCGAGCAGCGCGAGCGCCTCGGCCACGTCGTCGCCCGCCGTGCGCATGGCGCTCGTGCCCCACAGGGACAGGCCGACGGAGGCGGGCCATTCGCCGTTGTCCGTGCGGTAGCGGGTCAGCAGCGAGTCCGCGAGGGCCTGGCCGGTCTCCCACGCGAGGCGGGAGGGCACGGCCTTGGGGTCCACCGAGTAGAAGTTGCGGCCGGTGGGGAGCACGTTCACCAGCCCGCGCAGCGGCGAACCGGAGGGGCCCGCCGGGACGAAGCCGCCCGCCAGGGCGTGCACCGCGTGCGTCAGCTCGTCCGTGGTGGCCGCCAGGCGCGGGACCACCTCGGTCGCCGCGAAGGCGAGGATGTCCGCGACACCGGCCGGGTGGCCCGCGGAGACCGCGGCGACGGCGGACGGGTCCCAGTCGGCGGCCTCCATGGCCTCGACCAGGCCGCGGGCCGTGGCCTCCACCTCGTCCGCCGAGGTGCGGGTCGGCGCGGCCTCGTCCAGGCCGAGCGCCTCGCGCAGGCCCGGGAGCGCCGTCGTACCGCCCCAGATCTGGCGGGCGCGCAGGATGGACAGGACCAGGTTGACCCGGTCCGTGCCCGCCGGGGCGCCGCCCAGCACGTGCAGGCCGTCGCGGATCTGGGCGTCCTTGACCTCGCACAGCCAGCCGTCGACGTGCAGCAGGAAGTCGTCGAAGCCGTCGTCGTCGGGCCGGGCCTCCAGACCGAGGTCGTGGTCGAGCTTCGCGGCCTGGATCAGGGTCCAGATCTGGGCCCTGATGGCCGGCAGCTTGGCCGGGTCCATGGAGGAGATCTGCGCGTACTCGTCCAGGTGCTGCTCCAGGCGCGCGATGTCGCCGTACGACTCCGCGCGGGCCATCGGCGGCACCAGGTGGTCGACCAGGGTCGCGTGCACGCGGCGCTTGGCCTGGGTGCCCTCGCCCGGGTCGTTGACCAGGAACGGGTAGACGAGCGGCAGGTCGCCGAGCGCGG
Organism: Streptomyces sp. NPDC028419; assembly: GCF_055565515.1. Lineage (NCBI taxonomy): Bacteria > Bacillati > Actinomycetota > Actinomycetes > Kitasatosporales > Streptomycetaceae > Streptomyces > Streptomyces sp. NPDC028419. The sequence goes on from NZ_JBVHUE010000027.1 coordinate 39,634, forward strand.
CGTCCGGGGCGCAGGAGGCCGACAGGCCGGCGTTCTTGCCGGGCAGCCACTCCAGGTTGCCGTGCTTGCCCAGGTGGATCATGGCGTCGGCGCCGAAGCCGCCGTCCTCGGCCGCGGCCTGGATCCAGCGGTAGGCGGCGAGGTAGTGGTGCGAGGGCGGCAGATCGGGGTCGTGGTAGATCGCGATCGGGTTCTCGCCGAAACCGCGCGGCGGCTGGATGAGGATGAGCAGGTTCCCGCGGCGCAGGGCGGCCAGCACGATGTCACCGTCGGGGTCGCCGCCGGTGGTGGTGCGTGAGCGGTCCAGGAACATGCTGCCGGGGGCCTGCCCCCAGTGCTCCTCGACGCCTTCGCGCAGCTCGCCGGGGAGCCCGGCGTACCAGCGCCGGTAGTCGGCGGCCGGGATCCGGACGGGGTTGCGGGCCAGCTGCTCCTCGGTGAGCCAGTCCTGGTCGTGGCCGCCCGCCTCGATCAGCGCGCGGATCAGCTCGTCGCCGTCGCCGGAGACCAGGCCGGGGATCTCCTCGACGGGCCCGAAGTCGTAGCCCTCCGCGATCAGCCGGCGCAGCAGCGCGACGGCGCTGGCGGGGGTGTCGAGACCGACCGCGTTGCCGATGCGGGAGTGCTTGGTGGGGTACGCGGACAGGACCAGCGCGATCCGCTTCTCGGCGTTCGGGGTGTGCCGCAGCCGGGCGTGGCGCACGGCGATCCCGGCGACGCGGGCGGCGCGCTCGGGATCGGCGACGTACGCCGGCAGGCCGTCCTCGTCGATCTCCTTGAAGGAGAAGGGGACCGTGATCAGGCGGCCGTCGAACTCCGGCACCGCGACCTGGCTGGCCGAGTCGAGCGGGGACAGGCCCTCGTCGCTCTCCTCCCACGCGCTGCGCGAACCGGTCAGGCACAGCGCCTGCAGGATCGGTACGTCGAGGGCGGCGAGCGCGCCCGCGTCCCACGACTCGTCGTCGCCGCCGGCCGAGGCCTCGGCGGGGCGGGTGCCGCCCGCGGCGAGGACCGTGGTCACGATGGCGTCCGCCGTCGCCAGCTCGGCCAGCAGCTCCGGCTCCGGGGAGCGCAGCGAGGAGACGTACAGCGGCACGGGCACGCCGCCCGCGTCGACCACGGCGTCCGAGAGGGCGTGCACGAAGGCGGTGTTGCCGCTCATGTGGTGGGCGCGGTAGTAGAGCACCGCGATCCGGGGACCGGCGGCGGGCTCCGCCGCGCGCTCCAGCCGGCCCCAGGTGGGGGCGGCGGCGGGCGGTTCGAAGCCGTGGCCGGTGAGCAGCACGGTGTCCGACAGGAAGCGGGCCAACTGCTCCAGGTTGGCGGGGCCGCCGTGCGCGAGGTAGGCGTGCGCCTCCGCCGCGATGCCGATGGGGACGGTGGACGCCTCCATCAGCTGGGCGTCCGGGGCCTGTTCGCCGGTGAGCACGACGACCGGCCGGGTCTGGTCGGCGGCGAGGAGCAGGTCGAGCCCCTCCTGCCAGGCGCGCAGGCCGCCCAGGAGGCGTACGACGACCAGGTCCGCGCCGTCGAGCAGCGCGGGCAGGTCGTCGAGGGGGAGCCGGGAAGGATTCGCGAACCGGTACGGGACCGGGCCGGTGTCCGAGGCGCGGGCACTGAGCAGATCGGTGTCGGACGTCGACAGCAGCAGGATCATGCGGCGGCGGGCCTTCCTCGGGGTTTCCGCGCCCCGGGCAGTGAGGACGACGGGAGTTCCTGACTCACCCGGAGGCGCCGTGGGCGACTGCCGGGTTCACAGTGGCGGGACCGCGCCGGATTCGCACCGGGCTTCCTCCCATGTCGCCGTCCTCGGCGATGACGGGCCGAATGGTCCGTCGAGGGGTCATCTTAGGTGCCGCGGCGAGCGAACGGCAGGTGGGGGGCCGTGCGGCTTGTGTGGGGGGTGGGGTGGCCGGGGCTCGTCGCACCCTGCGGGCGGCGTGCCTCCGGCGGGCCCTCAAGCGCCGGGCGGGCTGGATGTGGTTGGGGTGGGTTGTGACCTGCGGGCGGCGCGGCCTCCGGCGGGCCCTCAAGCGCCGGGCGGGCTGGATGGGGTGTGGTCTGTCGGTGGCGTGGGGTGCGGTGGTGACGGACACAGGTCGGGTGGTGCGGATCGTGGGTATGCTCGCCGCCATGCCCCCGCCCTCCTCCGCCGCGCCCCGGGACGAACCCGTCATACGGGACCGTGGTGACGCCTGCCCCGGTGCGCTGCGCCTGCACGCGGCGGACGACGGGCACCTCGCCCGGATCCGGATCCCCGGCGGTCTGCTCACGGCCGACGCGGCCGTCGTCCTGGCGGACGCGGCGGACCGGCTGGGCGACGGCCACCTCGACCTCACCTCGCGCGGCAACGCGCAACTCCGCGGCCTCGGCGCCGGCTGCGGCGGCGAGCTGGCCGCCGTGCTGACCGCCGCCGGACTGCTGCCCGCCGCGGCCGCCACCCACGAACGGGTCCGCAACATCGTCGCCTCGCCGCTGTCCGGGCTCGACGGACCGCTCCGCCCCGACGTCACCCCGTGGGTCGGCGAGCTGGACCGGCTGCTCTGCGCGAGCGACGCGGCGGCCGGGCTCTCCGGGCGCTTCCTCTTCGCCCTCGACGACGGTCGCGGCGACGTGACCTCGCTCGCTCCCGACGTGAACGTCCTCGGGCTGGGCTCGGGAACGGCCGTGCTGTGGACGCACGATGACACCGACGCGGTGGCGGTCGCGCACCGGGACGCGGCCCGGGCGGCGCTGGCCGTCGCCGAACACTTCCTCGACGCGGTGCGCGCGGCCGGCACCAAGGCCTGGCGGGTGAGCGAACTTCCCGCCGAACACCGGCCGGAGTCCGGCGAGTTGCTCAACCGATTGCAGGAGAAGGGCATTTCGGCGGAGCGGGCCCACGGCTTCAGGCGCCGCACCGGCCGCGGCCCCGGCCCCGGCGTGGTGGCGGGCCCGGACCCGGACCGCGTCGCGCTCTCGGTCCTCGCCCCGCTGGGGCGGCTGACCACCGCGCAGTGGCGCCTGCTGGCCGCCTCGGCCGCCGCCGCGGCCGGGTCCTTGCGGCTCACCCCCTGGCGCGGGATCGTCGTCCCGGGGGTCGACGCGGCCACCGCGCCCGCCGCCCTGGCCCGGCTCGCCGGAGCCGGACTGGTCACCGCGCCCGGCGGCCCCTGGGAGAACGTGACCGCCTGCACCGGCCGGCCCGGCTGTGCGAAGGCGCTGGCCGACGTACGGGCCGACGCCCGCGCGGTCGTGGCGGCGACGGGAGCCCCGGTCGCCCCCGCCGGCGGCGCGGCACTGCCCGTGCACTGGTCCGGCTGCGAGCGGCGCTGCGGACATCCGCGCGCGGCCGCCTGGGTGGACCTGGTCGCGGGGCCCCGCGGGTACGGCCTCGCGCTGGCGGGGCGGGGCGGGGAGACCACGCGCCCGGTGCGGGACGACGTACCGGCCACCGCCACCGACCTGACCGCCGCGCTCGCGACGGCGGATGCCATGGTTCAGCAGACCCAGAAGACTCAGCAGCAGACGTAGTGAAGAAATGAGCGAGTACACAGTGTTCGAGTACGAGAAGGACGGCGCCGCGATCTACCGCCAGTCCTTTGCCACGATCCGCGCCGAGGCGGATCTCGCCGGGCTGCCGGCCTCGGTGTCGCAGGTCGCCGTACGCATGATCCACGCGTGCGGGATGACCGACCTCACGAAGGATCTCGGATACACGCCCGACGTGGTGCTGCGCGCCCGCGCCGCGCTCGACGCCGGGGCGCCCATCCTGTGCGACGTGCGCATGGTCGCCAGCGGGGTCACCCGCAAGCGGCTGCCCGCCGACAACGAGGTGATCTGCACCCTGTCGGATCCGGCCGTACCGGACCTCGCCGCGAAGATGGGGACCACGCGCAGCGCCGCCGCCCTCGAACTGTGGCGCGACCGGGGCCTGTTGGAGGGCTCGGTGATCGCGGTCGGCAATGCGCCCACCGCCCTCTTCCGGCTGCTGGAGATGATCGAGGAGGGTGCTCCCCGCCCGGCCGCCGTCATCGGCGTGCCCGTCGGCTTCATCGGCGCCGCCGAGTCCAAGGACGCGCTCGCCGCCCACCCCTCGGGGCTGGACCACCTGATCGTCCGGGGTCGGCGCGGCGGTAGCGCCATCGCCGCCGCGGCCGTCAACGCGATCGCGAGCGAGGAAGAATGAGCACCACCGGCACGCAGACCGGGGCCGGACGGCTCTACGGCGTGGGCCTCGGCCCCGGCGACCCCTCGCTGATGACCCTGCGCGCGGTCCAGGTGATCGCGGAGGCGGACGTCGTCGCCTACCACAGCGCGCGCCACGGGCGCTCCATCGCCCGCTCCATCGCGGCCGCGCACCTGCGCGCGGACCACGTCGAGGAGCCGCTGGTCTACCCGCTCACCACCGAGAGCACCGATCACCCCGGCGGCTACCAGGGGGCGATGGAGGAGTTCTACGAGGAGTCCGCCGCCCGCCTCGCCGTGCACCTCGACGCGGGCCGGACCGTGGCCGTGCTCGCCGAGGGCGACCCGCTCTTCTACGGCTCGTACATGCACATGCACAAGCGGCTCGCCGACCGGTACGCGACCGAGGTGATCCCCGGGGTCACCTCCGTCAGTGCCGCCGCGGCCCGCCTGCAGACCCCCCTCGTCGAGGGCGAGGAGGTGCTGACGATCCTGCCGGGCACGCTGCCGGAGGAGGAGCTGACGGCCCGTCTGGCGGCCACCGACTCGGCCGTGGTGATGAAGCTCGGCCGCACCTTCCCCGCCGTGCGGCGGGCGATGGAGAAGTCCGGGCGGCTGCCCGAGGCGCGCTACGTCGAACGCGCGACGATGGCCGGTGAGCGCACCGGCATGCTCGCCGACACCGACCCCGAGACGGTCCCGTACTTCGCGGTCGCCGTGCTGCCGAGTCGGATCGGCAACCCCGGTTCCCGGCCCGCGGTCGCGCCCGACGCGGTCGGCGAGGTCGTGGTGGTGGGCACCGGTCCGGCCGGTCCGCTGTGGCTGACCCCCGAGACGCGGCGGGCGCTGGCCGACGCGGACGTGCTGGTCGGCTACACGACCTACCTGGACCGGGTGCCCGTACGACCGGGTCAGGTCCGGCACGGCTCCGACAACAAGGTCGAGTCCGAACGGGCCGAGTTCGCCCTGGACCTGGCCCGGCGCGGGAAGCGCGTCGCGGTGGTCTCCGGCGGTGACCCGGGCGTCTTCGCCATGGCCACGGCCGTCCTGGAGGTGGCCTCGCAGGAGGAGCACCGGGACGTCCCGGTCCGGGTGCTGCCCGGGGTCACCGCGGCCAATGCGGCGGCCGCCGCCGCGGGCGCGCCGCTGGGGCACGACTACGCCACGATCTCGCTCTCCGACCGGCTCAAGCCGTGGGAGGTGATCGCGGAGCGGCTGCACGCGGCGGCCGGGGCCGACCTGGTCATCGCCCTGTACAACCCCGGCTCGCGCAGCCGTACGTGGCAGGTGGGCAAGGCCCGGGAGCTGCTGCTGGAGCACCGCGGTCCGGACACCCCGGTGGTGCTGGCGCGGGACGTGGGCGGGGCCGAGCAGTCCGTCCGGATCGTGCGGCTCGCGGACCTGGATCCCGAGCAGGTGGACATGCGGACGCTGTTGCTGATCGGCTCGTCCCAGACGCGGGTGGTCCGGCGCGGTGACGGGCGGCAGATCGTCTGGACGCCGCGGCGCTACCCCGAGTAGGCGCCTTCGCCCTCGCCGTCGCGTCCGCGCAGCCAGGACGCGGCGGCGAGGGCGGTCGTGGCCACCGGTACTCCTCGCGGGACCGGTGGCCGGTCGACCACGAGCACCGGGATGCCGGCCTCGCGGGCGGCGGCCAGTTTCGGGGCGGTCGCCGAACCGCCGCTGGCCTTGGTCACCAGGACGTCGATCCGGTGCTCGCGGATCAGGGCGCGCTCGCCGTCGAGGGTGAACGGGCCCCGGTCCAGCAGGACTTCGGTGTGCCGGGGGACGGGGGCCGTGGGGGCGTCGACCGAGCGGACGAGGAACCAGGTCGCGTCGAGGTGGGCGAAGGCGGCGAGCCCCGTCCGTCCGGTGGTCAAGAACGCGCGGCTGCCCAGCGCGGGCAGGGTGGCCGCGGCCGCGGCCAGGGTGGGGACGTGGTGCCAGTCGTCGCCGTCGGACGGTTCCCAGGCGGGGCGGCGCAGGGCCAGTAGGGGGGTGCCGGTCGCGGCGCAGGCGGTGGCCGCGTTGAAGCTCATCCGCTCCGCGAAGGGGTGCGTGGCGTCGACCACGGCGTCGACGTCGTGCGCGCGCAGCCAGGCGGCCAGGCCGTCGGGGCCGCCGAAGCCGCCGATGCGGGTGGTTCCCGGGGGGTGGGTGGGGCGGGTGACTCGGCCGGCCAGGGAGTTGGTGACCCGGTGGTCGGGGGAGTGTGCGGCGAGGGTTTCGGCGAGGTGGCGGGCCTCGGTGGTGCCGCCGAGGATCAGGATGTGGCGGGGGGCCGGCGCCTCCGGCCGGTCCTCAAACGCCGGACGGGCTGGGTTTGGCCGGGCCGGTGTGGGATGTGGCACGGCTGGTGTGGCCTCCGGCGGGTCCTCAAACGCCGGACGGGCTGGAGTGGGCCGGGCTGCGTCGTCGAGTGCCGGGCGGGCTGGAGTGGGCTGGGCTGTGTCCTCGAGCGTCGGGCGGGCTGGGTTTGGCTGGGCCGGTGTGGGATGTGGCGCGGCTGGTGTGGCCTCCGGCGGGTCCTCAAACGCCGGACGGGCTGGAGTGGGCTGGGCTGCGTCGTCGAGTGCCGGGCGGGGTGGAGTGGGCTGGGCTGTGTCCTTGAGCGTCGGGCGGGGTGGGTGGGGGTTAGCAGGCATGGCGGTTGCGGGTGGGGGAGTAGAGGTGGCTGTCCGGGAACTGGGAGGCGGCCAGGGTGCGGCCGACGATGATGACCGCCGTGCGGACCAGGCCCGCCGACTTCACCGCGTCCGCGATGTCCGCCAGCGTGCCGCGCAGGATCAGTTCGTCCGGGCGGCTGGCCATCGCCACCACCGCCACCGGGCACTCGGCCCCGTAGTGCGGCGTCAGCTCGTCGACCACGCGGTCGACGTAGCGCGTGGCCAGGTGCAGCACCAGCAGCGCCCCGCTGCGGCCCAGGGTCGCCAGGTCCTCGCCCGCCGGCATCGGGGTGGCCTGCTGGGCGATCCGGGTCAGGATGACCGTCTGGCCCACCGTCGGCACCGTCAGCTCCCGCTTCAGCGCCGCGGCCGCCGCGGCGAACGCCGGTACGCCCGGGACGACTTCGTACGGGATCCCGGCCGCGTCGAGGCGCCGCATCTGTTCCGCGACGGCGCTGAAGACGGACGGGTCGCCGGAGTGCAGCCGCGCCACGTCGAGCCCGGCCGCGTGCGCGGCGGTCAACTCGGCCAGGATCTGGTCCAGGTCGAGCTGTGAGGTGTCGACCAGCCGGGCGTCCGCCGGGCATTCGGCCAGCAGTTCGCGCGGGACCAGGCTGCCCGCGTACAGGCACACCGGACTGGCCGCGAGCCGACGCGCGCCGCGCACCGTGATCAGGTCGGCGGCCCCGGGGCCCGCTCCGATGAAGTACACGGTCATGTGCGGTCCTCTCCTGCTTCCTGTGTCGACGGCTCTGCCGCCGCTTCTTGCGCCGCCTTCGTCACCGACCACTGGGTGACCGCCATCGCCTGGCGCCAGCCCGTGAAGCCGCCGACCGCCACCGCGTGCGCGACGGCGAGTTTCACCAGGTCGCCGCCGTGGCGCCGGTACCACTGCGCGAGCAGCGCCTCCGACTCCAGCGTGACCGTGTTCGCCACCAGTCGGCCGCCCACCGGCAGGGCCGACCACACCGCGTCCAGCAGCCCCGGCGCGGTCAGCCCGCCGCCGATGAACACCGCGTCGGGCACGGGCAGTGCGTCGAGGGCCGTCGGTGCGGCGCCGAGGACGACGCGCAGGGCCGGTACGCCCAGGGCGTCGGCGTTGTGGCTGATCCGCGCCGCCCGCTCCGGGTCGCGCTCCACCGTCACCGCCCGGCAGGACGGGTGGGTGCGCATCCACTCGATGCCGATGGAACCGGAGCCGCCGCCGATGTCCCAGAGCAGCTCCCCGGGCGCGGGCGCCAGGGCCGCGAGGGTCGCGGCCCTGACGTGGCGCTTGGTGAGCTGGCCGTCGTGCGCGTAGGCGGAGTCGGGCAGGCCCGGGCCGGCGCCCAGGCGCTGCGCGCCCGCGGCCCGGCGGCAGTCGACGGCCACCACGTTCAGCGGGTCGCCGGGGGCGTGTTCCCAGTCGTCGGCCGCGCCCTCGTACGTACGCTCGTCAGCGGATCCGAGCCGTTCCATGACCCGCATCCGGCTCGGGCCGAAGCCGCGCTCCCGCAGCAGGGCGGCGATCTCGCCCGGGCTGCCCGCGCCGGCGCTGAGCACCAGGACCCGGCGGCCCTCGTGCAGGGCCGCGGCGAGCCGGGCCACCGGGCGGCCCACGACGGTGACCACCTCGGTGTCCTCCACCGGCCAGCCCGCGCGTGCGCACGCGTAGGACACGGAGGAGGGATGCGGGAGCACCCGCAGGGCGTCGGCGCCCAGTTCCTCGGACAGGGCGCGGCCGATCCCGTAGAACATGGGGTCCCCGCTCGCCAGCACCGCGATCCGCTGCCCCGCGTACTTCTCCAGCAGGCGGGGGACGGCCGGGCGCAGCGGGCTCGGCCACGCCACCCGCTCGCCCCCGCACTCGGTCTCGGGCAGCAGCTCCAGCTGGCGCGGCCCGCCGATCAGCACCTCGGCGGCGGTCAGGGCGGACCGGGCGGTACTGGTGAGTCCGGCCCAGCCGTCCGCGCCGATGCCGACGACCGTGACGGGCGGCCCGGTCGTCGCGTGGGGGAGTGGCAGGGTGCTCATGGCGCGGTACCTCGGGGGAAGGGGGTGGAACCGCACTCTACTGGCCCGCGCCGGACCCCCCGGACCGGGGGTGACCACGGCGGATGCCCGGCCCGCCCGGCGCCGCGGCGGGTGCGGGGGATAGGCTGCGGCACGAGGTAGTTACCGCAGGTAACTCCGGTGTCTCGGAGGAGAGGGGCAGGCATGCCGGGCTGGACAGCGAGCGACATCCCCGACCAGAGCGGCCGCACGGCCGTGGTCACCGGGGCCAACAGCGGGATCGGCTACGTCACCGCCCGCGAGCTGGCCCGGCGCGGGGCGCGGGTCCTGCTCGCCTGCCGCAGCGAGGTCCGGGGTCGGGCCGCCGAGGCGCGGCTGCGCCGGGAAGTGCCGGGCGCGCGGGTCGAGTTCGCCCCGCTCGACCTCGCCGACCTGGCTTCCGTGCGGGAGTTCGCCGCGGGCTTCGGCGCCGGGCACGACACCCTCGACCTGCTCGTCAACAACGCCGGGGTGATGGCCCTGCCGTACGGGCGGACCGTCGACGGCTTCGAGACCCAGATCGGGGTCAACCACCTCGGGCACTTCGCCCTCACCGGGCTGCTCCTGCCGCACCTGCTGCGCGCGCCCGGCGCCCGGATCGTCTCGCTCTCCAGCGGCTTCCACGCCCTGGGCGACGTCGACCTCACCGATCTGCACGGCGAGCACGGCTACCGCCGCTGGATCGCCTACGGCCGCTCCAAGACCGCCAACCTGCTCTTCGTGCACGAACTGTCCCGCCGTCTCGCCGCCGCCGGCTCCGACCTGGTGGTGGCCGCCGCCCACCCCGGCTACGCCGACACCAACTTGCAGACGGCCGCCGCGAAGCAGGAGGGGCGCCGGGTCGCCGAGCGGGTGATGGGGTTCGCGAACGCCGTCATCGCGCAGCCCGCCGCGTCCGGCGCGCTCCCCACCCTGTACGCGGCGACCGCGCCGGGGGTGCGTCCGGACGCCTTCATCGGGCCCAAGCTCGGCTGGCGGGGCGCTCCCGTCCCTTCATGGCGGGCCAAGTGGACCCTGGACGACGCCTCCGGCGCGGCCCTGTGGTCCGCCTCCGAGCAGCTGACGTCCGTCTCGTACGACCTCGGGGCGCAGCGGTAGGACGCTTGACGCCTACCTCCTCACCTCCGGTCGCTGCCGGCCCGCCGCCTCCTTGCCCGCCGGCTCGGCGCAGAGCGCCCAGATGTCCTGCAGTAGTTCGGGGTAGTGCTCCCCGAAGGTGTGCACCGCGTGCCACACCGCCTCCAGGGCCGCCCCGAGCGGGTCCGGCCGGGCCGCGCCGAGCACGGCGGGGAGGGCGAAGTACGGCTGCGAGATCGGCCCGGGGACCTCGGGCGCGACGGGGGCGCCCACCAGCGAGGAGGCGGACACCATCGGCGCGGAGCTGCCCGGTAGCCGGTCGAGTACGTACGGCGTATACCCGTCGTCCCTCGACTCCGGGGCCGGGACCCACGCGTACCCCGCCGGTGCGAGGGGAAAGTACGGCGCTCGCTCGGGGGGCATCGCCCCCAGCACCGGCGGCCGTGGGGCGAGCGGGGTGGAGCGCAGGGTCTCCCACATCCGGTCGCCGTGGTCGAAGGGGGGCGGCAGCGGATCTCCCTGCGCCAATGCGGTGAGCGCCCCGGCGACCCACGCCACCTCGGTCAGGCCCGCCGTCTCGCAGGCGCGCCGCGCGGCGAGCAGGGCCACCGCGCGCTGGACCTCGGGATCCACCTCGCCCAGGGCGTGCACCAGGTCGCGGTCGAACTCGACCAGGCCCAGGACGTTGCCCCCGCGGACCTGGCTCAGCCTCCCGGCCGGCAGTCTCCCGCCCCACTGCCACCGCTCGTAGTGCAGTCGCTGTTCCTCCGAGTTCTGCGCCACATCCGTGACCGGCTGCTTGTGCACGAGGTCCCCCCTGTGTCGATGACGGCCCCGGACGTCCCTGTCGAACGTGCCGTCCCCCGCCGTCCATCATGACGCGGGCCACTGACACCACGCCCGCCGGCGCCCAAGCCGTCGTGCGCACCCCTCGCAAACCGATCGCCCCGGGGCTACCTTGCTACCCGCCAGTCACATCGGTGATGCAGCCCTAGGAGCGCCATGCGCCGTGCCGCCCGGACCCTGCCCCCGGCTCCGTCCGTCCTCCTCCCCACCGGCCCCCCGCCCGTTGCCCTGTTCACCCCGCTCGCCGTCGTCCTCGCGCTGATCGTCACGCTGTTGGCGGCCCCGTTCGCCCGCGCGGTGGGCGCGCCCTCGGTCGCCCCCACCCCCCCCTCACCCCCCCCCCCCCCCCCCCCCTCCCCCCCCCCCCTCCCCTCCCCCCCCCCCCCCCCCCCCCCCCCCCCCCCCCCCCCCCCCCCCCCCCCCCCCCCCCCCCCCCCGGCAACGCACCCCCGTGGTCCTCGTGCACGGCTACGGGGACACCGCGGCCTCCCTCGACGGGCTGGAGGACTACCTCCACGCGCACGGCTGGCTCGCCGCCGACCTGGCCGAGTTCGGCTACGACTGGGCCGCCACCAACGCCTCCAACGCCGGCCGCTTCGGCGCCTTCCTCACCGAGCGCTTCGGCGACCGCCCGGTCGACATCGTCGCGCACAGCATGGGCAGCCTGCTCACCCGCACGTTCCTGAAGGGCGGCGGCAGTTCGCGGGTGCGCTCCTGGGTCTCCCTCGGTGGCCCCAACCACGGCGCGGGCGACGCCTCGCCGTGCGGCCCCCTCGGCACGTTCTGCGACGTCCACGCCGCCTCGCTCGCCGAGATGGCCCCGGGCAGCGACCTGCTCGACTCCCTCAACGCGGGCGACGAGACCCCGGGGGCCACCCGCTACACCACCTTCAGCTCCGCCTGCGACCAGCAGATCCCGCCGGGCGACAGCCGGGCCCCGCGCTCCACCGAGCTGGCGGGCGCCGTCAACCACGTCCTCCCGGAGGGCGACAGCGGCTGCCCCTCGCACTTCGGCCTGCTCGGCAGCGACTGGGTGCGCCGGCGCATCGTCGAGGAGTTCTCGATCGATCCCGTGCGCACGGTGGAGCTGCGGACCGGCCCGTTCAGGATCACCGTCGACGAGGCGCGCTTCACCTCCACCGGCGAGAGCGGCCCGGAGCTCTACGACGGGTTGACCCTCACCACGGACGGCGTCGGCCGCTCCCTGTGGCACCGTGACCGGTCCGGCGCCACCGCCTTCCCCGCCCACGACCCCTGGTTCGGCCTCGACGACGCGGCCCGGAGCCAGGTGTTCACCGACGGGGCCACCGTCACCGCCTACCTCACCGACGCCGACCACACCGCGGGCAACAACGACGACGTGATGGCCGCGGGCCGGATCCACTGGGACCCCTCGCTCGGCTTCGGCCGCCGCACCGCCCGGTTCCTCGGCGTGGACGGCGGCGAGGCCATCGTCACCTACACGGTCACCCCCGTCGCGGGGGTGCCGCAGTGCCGCGTGCGGGTGGACGCCGCCGAGCTGACGTACTTCGACGACGGCACGACCCGCCCCGCGCTCTACGGCTCCCTCACCGTCCGCGCCGCCGACGGCACCCGCGCCGCGCCCTGGTCGCGGCCGGGATCCGATCCGTCCACCTTCCCCAACAAGGGCGCCCGCACCGATCCCGACCCCTCCTTCTACCAACAGGTCGGCACGGGGGCGGCGTACGGCGGCCCGGCCCCGCTGGAGGTCGGGGTGTACCTCTGGGACCACGACGCCTCCTCGGCCGACGACCTGGTCGCCCGGGGCACGGTCGCCTGGGACCCCTACACCGACCGTCCCGGAACCAGGACCAGCGACTTCTACGGGGACGACGACGGGCACGTCAAGGTGACCTGGACGGTCACCTGCCCCTGAGGCGCGGCGGCCCGGGCCACCCCCGGGCCACCCGTGGTCCTCCCGTTCTTCACCCAACTCCCTTACGCTCCAGCCGACTTGCCGCCGCACCGGCGTCGGCTGGACCCGTAGGGGAGAAGCCCATGAGTGCCCGCAACCGGACGGCCGCCGTCGTCACCGCCGCCCTGGCCGTCGTCCTCGCGCTCGCCCCGGCCGCGGCCGGCGCCGCCCCCGCGCCGGCCGCGGTCCCCGGCGCGGGCCTGCCCTTCGCCGGATCCACCGGCGTCGGGGTGCACAACGCCTACGAGAAGGCCAAGTACCCCTACTTCGCCGATGCGTTGGACTCCGGCGCCGCGATGCTCGAACTCGACGTGTGGACCAACTTCTTCGGCAGCTCCTGGCGGGTCTCCCACAGCAATCCGATCGGCAACGACAACAACTGCGAGAACGCCACCACCCCCGCCCAACTGCGCACCAAGTCCCGCAACCAGAACCTCGCGGGCTGCCTCGCCGACCTGCGCAGCTGGCACGACGCGCACCCCGGCCACCGCCCGGTCATCCTCAAGATGGAACTCAAGGACGGCTTCGCCGCCAACCTGGGCCGCGGCCCGGCCGACCTCGACGCGCTGCTCGGCGCCCGCCTGGGCGACGCCCTCTACCGGCCCGGCGACCTGGCCGCGGGCCACCCCGACCTGGACAGCGCGGCGCGCGCCGGAGCCTGGCCGAACCGCTCCGACCTCGCCGGGAAGTTCCTGATCGAGCTGATCCCGGGCACCGTGGAGGAGGGCAACGGCGCCGACACCCTCTGGACCGACCGCGAGTACGCCACCCACCTGCGCACCCTCGCCGCCGCCGGGCGGCTCGGTCAGGCCGCCGCCTTCCCCGCGGTGCACCGGGCGGAGGCCGGCGATCCCCGCACGCGCTACGCCGACGCGACGCTGCGCCCCTGGTTCGTGGTCTTCGACGGGGACGCGAGCGCCTACACCGCGCCCGCGATCGACACCGGTTGGTACGACCGGAACCACTACCTGCTGATCGCCACCGACGCGCAGGGCGTCGCGCCCGCCATCGACGGCACCCGGCCCACCGAGGCGCAGGCCCGCGACCGGGTCGCCCTGCTGGCCGGCCAGTACCACGCCTCCCTGGTCTCGGCCGACTGGTACCCGCTGCCCGCCGTGCTGGCGAGCGTGGTGCCGCGCGGCTGACCGCCCGCCGGACGGCCGGGTCGTCCGGCCCGCCGGGTCACGGACCGTCCAGCAGCCCCGCGACCTGTTCCACGGTCAGGCAGGGCAGGGGAGCCAGGATCCGGGCGACCTGGGGGGCGAAGGTCTCCGAGGTCGCCAGGACCTCGGCGGCCGGGCCGTCCGTGAGGGTCTCGCCCCGCGCCATCAGCACCACCCGGTCGGCCGCCCGCACGGCGAACTCCACGTCGTGCGTGGCGATCAGCACCGCCGTGCCCCGCGCCGCCAGCCCGTCGACGATCCGGATCAGTGCCGCCTTGGCGCGGTGGTCCAGGCCGCGCGTCGGCTCGTCCAGCAGGAGCACCCCCGGCGTCGCGGCGAGCCGGACGGCGAGGACGAGCGCCAGCTTCTGGCCCTCGGACAGGTCCCGCGGGTGCATGGCGTCGTCGACCCCGGGCGCCAGCAGGTCCAGCAGCTCCCGCGCGGGACGCACGCCGGAAGCGGCCGACTCCGCGTCCACCTGGCCGAGTTCCTGGCGTACGGTCACCCGGCTCAGCAGGTCGGTGGGCGTCTGGGTGACCATCGCGACCAGGTGTCGGACCTCGGCGGCCGGAAGGGTTCCGGGGTCCCGGCCTCCCTCGCCCCCGACCGTCACCGTGCCGGAGCGCCGCGGCCCCGACCCGTGCAGGGCGTGGAGCAGCGAGGACTTGCCGCAGCCGCCGGGCCCCATCAGGGCGGTGACCTCCCCGGCGCGCAGCACCAGGTCCGCCTTGTGCACCGCGGGCAGCCCCATGTGCGTCACGGTCAGCCCGCTGGCCCGCAGGGCTTCGCCCCCACCCGCCGGTGCGGCGGGGCGCACCGGCGCCGGTATCCGCCCGGCCAGCCGGGTCCGCAGCGCTGCCGCGGCCGGTCGCGCCTCCTGGTCCGACAGCGGCAGGGGGGCCCAGCCGGCGAGCCGGCCCAGCTCCACCACGGGCGGCGCGACCGTCGACGTACGGAAGACCTCGGCGGGCCGCCCGGACACCACGGTCCCGTCCCCGGGGAGGTGGATCACCCGGTCCGCGTACTGCGCGACCCGCTCCAGCCGGTGCTCGCAGAGCAGCACCGTCATCCGCAGCTCGCGCACCAGCCGGGTGACGACCGCCAGCACCTCCTCGGCCGCCGCGGGGTCGAGGGCGGAGGTCGGCTCGTCCAGCACCAGTACCCGGGGGTGCGCGGTCAGGACGGAACCGATGGCCACGCGCTGCTGCTGGCCGCCGGAGAGCTCGTGCAGCGGCCGGTGGCGCAGCCCGGTCAGGTCCAGCAGGGCGAGGGTCTCCTCGATCCGCTCGCGCCGCACCGCGGAGGCCACGGAGAGCTGTCCCATCGCGTAGGCCAGCTCCTCCTCGACGGTGTCGGTGACGAAGCCGTCGAGCGGATCCTGGCCCACCACGCCGACCAGGTCCACGAGTTCACGCGGTGGGTGCTCGGCCGTGTCCCTGCCACCGACGGTCACCCTGCCGTACAGGGTGCCGCCGGTGAAGTGCGGGACGAGTCCGTTGACCGTGCCCAGCAGCGTCGACTTGCCGACGCCGGTGCGCCCGACGACCAGGCACAACTCGCCTTCCTCGACGGTCAGGTTCACGTCCCGCAGCACGGATCGGGGGGCGTCGTCGTACTTCACACTGACGTTCTCGAAGCTGATCACGGGGATTCCTTGGCGGTGCGGACCAACTCTGGGGCTACAGAGGTCGGTTGAGGTAGCTCGGATGGTAACCGACACCCTTGACGGGGAGTACCCGCCGAAGCCGCACGCGTCCCGCGCCGTCGACGCAGTAGCCTCAGCCCGTGATCCACAACAGCAGCCGGAACGAGCAGCCCCACCCCGCCGCCCTCGCTCCCTTCCGCCTGCTGTTGGACAGGACGAACTGGGCGTCGCTCGCCACCGCCTGCGGGACGGGTGAGGCCCTGCCGGCGGCGCTGAGGCTCCTCACCGACCCCGACCCGGTCATCAGGGAGTCCGCTCTGCACGATGCGCTGGGGCCCGTGACGCACCAGAACAGCATCTACGAGGCCACCATCCCGGTGGCGCTCTACGTCGCGGCGATCCTCAACCATCCGGCCCTCACGGGGGACGAGGGCGACCCCGACGCCGAGACACCGAACGGCCCGACTCTCGTGCGGCTGCTCGACTGGCTCGGCGACACCGCCTACGACGCCGACGACGCGTGCGTTGCCCTCGACGAAGCCGCCTACGGGGAGGGAATCCACGACGAGCGGATGCGGGCGTTTCGGGACGCGCGCCCGGCGATCCACTCGGCTGTTCATCGGCTTCTCGATCACGATGACGCCGACGTGCGCCACACCGCCCTTGTGGCCGCCCTCCCCCTCGCCGAGCACCCCCTCCTCGCCCCACACCGGGCCGATCTGGCCGACCATGCCCGACGCCTCCTGGCCAGCAGCACTGACCGGCGCCACCGAGACCGCGTGCTGGACGCGCTGAAGGCGTGGGGGCACGACACCGGCGGGCTGGAAAACGCCTCCGACATCGCTGCCCGCGAGCACTACGCCCGCCTCAGGGCCGCCCGCCGCAACTGGACGGGCGGCTACACCGAAGCCCCACCGTTCTGACCGCCCGAGAAGGAGGTTCGGGCGAATCGGGTCAGGGCGAGGGGCTCACCTGCACGGTGGTCAGCGCTCCGCCCGAGGCCTCCTTGACCACGGCGATCCGGGTCCCGGTGTCGGGCACCTTCACCCCGACCTGCGGCAGATCGGCGTTCCAGTAGCTGCCGTGTCGGTCGTCGAAGACGGGCACGCCCGGCCGCGCGGGCACCACCAGCGGCGCCCCCGCCTTGTGCAGCACGATCCGGTCGCTCGCCCGCAGCGA
Organism: Streptomyces sp. NPDC028419; assembly: GCF_055565515.1. Classification (NCBI taxonomy): domain Bacteria; kingdom Bacillati; phylum Actinomycetota; class Actinomycetes; order Kitasatosporales; family Streptomycetaceae; genus Streptomyces; species Streptomyces sp. NPDC028419. Next base: position 56,344 of record NZ_JBVHUE010000027.1, read on the forward strand.
GAACGGCGCGTCGAAGGTCTGCGCCCGCGCGTTGACGAGCGATCCGTCGGTGAACCGCAGCGCCCCGGGCCGGGCGTCGACCGGCAGCAGCAGGCCCCCGCCGGGGTGCGCCTTGGTGGTGTTGTCGCTGTACGCGGTGTCCCACAGCCAGATCAACACGCCCTGTTGGTAGGGGTAGAACTCCACCGAGTCGTCGCCCTGCCCGAAGTTGTACGGGCCCGTCTTGAGGTACTGGCCGAAGCCGGTGTAGCGCCGGTTCTCCACCACGTAGGCACGCGGGTGCTGTTCGGTTCCGTAACGCCCCTCGGTGCGCGACCACTTGATCGCCGTCCAGCCGTTCGCCCCCTGCTCCGCGCCGTCGCGCAGCAGCTCGCGGCCGTCCGCGGTGATCCGCAGGTCGTCGAAGGCCACGCCCTTGCCGTGGGTGTTGCTGTCCGAGGTCACCCGCAGCCGCAGCGAGACGTTCCGACCCGCGTACGCGTCCAGCGGCACGCCGAGTTCGGCCCAGCCGCCCGAGGTGCCGGAGATCCCCTTGGCGGGGATCGCGGCGCCGCCGACCGTGCCGGGCAGCGCCGCCCAGGTGGTCCCGCCGTCGGTGGAGGCCTCCACGGTCAGGAAGTCGAAGTCCTTCTCCACGTCGTACCAGACCCGGGCGTCGAGCCGGGCCGGGGCGCCGGCCGCGAGCCCGGTGAGGTCGACGGAGCGCGTGAGCGTGTTGTCCATGAAGTCACCGGTGCCGCTCCACCACTGCGCCGCGCCCTCGTAGGGATCGGCCAGCTCGGTGCGGGTCACCGAGGGCGGCAGGTGCACCAACAGGGCTTGTGGATCCTCGGTGTTGTAGCCGGAGACGCCGAGCACGGCCTTGGTCCTGCGGCCCGCGTCGGCTTCGGTGTATTCGAGCCAGCCCAACTGGAGCTTGCTCCAGGCGTCCAGGTCGCCGGGGAAGGCGCCGGTGGTGCCCCGGCCCTTGCCGAGGTAGGAGGCCGAGGACATCAGGGACCAGAAGTTGACGCTGTTGTCCCCGTCCGAGCTGTAGAGGTCGGGCAGGCCCAGGTCGTGGCCGAACTCGTGGGCGAAGAGCCCGACCCCGCTGTTCTCGCCGCCGGTCAGGTAGTCGCCCGCCCAGATCCCGCTGTCGCCGACCGGCGTGCCGCCCGCCTTGTTGCCCGCGGGGCCCGCCGTACCGGCCTGGTCGTAGTACGCGAACCAGCGGTGCGCCCAGACGGCGTCCTTGCCCTGGGCGCCGCCGCCCCAGGTCTGGTCCTTGCCGGCGTGCACGATGACGAGGTGGTCGAGGTAGCCGTCCGGCTCGTTGAAGTTGCCGTCGTGGTCGGCGTCGTAGCGGTCCCACACGTCGTACTCGGCCAGCTCGGCCTTGATCTGGGCCGCGGTGCGCCCCTTGGCGACCTCGCCCCGGTACCAGGCGTCGGTGGCGTCGCGGACCAGGTCCCAGTTGGTGCGGCACTGGCCGGGCTCGGCGCAGTTGTCCGTGCCGTAACGGGCCTCGTTCCAGGGGAGCTTGACCCAGCCGCTGACCTGGCCGTCCATGTCGTAGCGACCGGAGGACTGGAGGCCGTAGTAGGAGCGCAGGCTGACCGCGCCGGGGGCGTCGGAGAAGAACTCCTTCTGGTAGGAGGCCTGGCTGAAGTCCTTGCGCCACAGGGTGTGGTTGTCGCTGGCGCCGGGCTTGGCAATGGTGTTGTGCCGGGGGCCCGGCGTGCCGCCGAAGCGCGGCTTGCCCTCGTACTGCGTGGTGGTGTCCACCTGGTCGCCGAACTCGGCCAGGATCACGAACACCTTGTCCTTGCGCTCCTGGGCCAGCTCCACGTAGCGCTTGCCGACCTTGGCGGTGCGCGGGAGGGTGCCGTCCGGCTCGGCCCGCAGGGCTCCGGCCCCGGCGCCGGGCCCCGCCGCGACCTCTTCGAGGGCCTGGCGGCGCAGGGCCTGGCGCTGGAGCTCCAGAGGTGCGGGCGGCGGGGCCGCCTCCTGATCGCTGCGGACGAGCGGGGGTGCGGGGGCGGGTGGGACCGCGGCGAGCGCGGTGGGGGAGAGCGCGGGGGTGGCGAGGAGGGCGAGGGCTATCGCCGCTCCTGCCGCGACGAGTCTGCGCAACGTGGCTGACCTTTCAGGGAGTTCGGCCGGGGCGCAGGTAATATTTCACATGTCACAGGTCACGTATAGGGGTCGCGCGGTCCGGTTCCTTCCGTCACGCACGGCGCAGCGCCACCGCCGCGCAGTGCCCCTCCGGCACCAGGACGTCCGTCAGCGCCCAGTCGGCGAGCCGGGCCGGAACGGGCCCCGAGCCCACGTAGTCGGCCGCCGGATCCTCCGAGAGGCCCACCCCCAGCCCTTTGAGGTACGCCTCCTTGCGCGTCCAGACCCGGGTGAAGGCCAGCGGCCGTTCCGCGGCGGGCAGCACCGCCAACTCGGCCGCCTCCCGCGGGTGCAGCACGTCCGCCGTCTCGGCGATCGTGCGCGCCGACGGCACCTCCTCCACGTCCACCCCGACCGGGACGGTCGCGAAGGCCAGCAGGCTCAGCCCGTGGCAGTGCGAGAGCGAGAAGTGCAGCGCCCCGCCGGGCAGTACGGGCCGCCCGTGCGGCTCCTGGCAGTGCGCGCAGGGTGCCCGGTCCACCGTCACCGCCCGCGGGGCGATGCCGAGGTAGGCGCCCAGCAGGCGGCGCAGCGCCACATGGGCGCAGACGTACGCGTCACGGTCCGCCGCCCGGACGAACTCGGCGGCCCGGGCCAGCTCCTGGGCGTCCAGCGTGCCGGGCGCGTGCCGGGCGGCGTGCGCCCGGTAGCCGGTGGTGTCCACCAACCACAGGTCGGGGCCCGCGGGCAGCAGCGCGGCCCGTGCCGGACCGGGATCCGAGAGTCGGGACGGCACCAACGGGCCGGCGGCGGGCGGGGATGCGGTGCGGGTGGTCAGGATGGTCATCGCTCCCCCTCACGCGGACGCGGACGCGGGGACGGGAGCGGCGGCGGGGAGCGGGGCGCTCTGGGCCGGCTCCCCGGTCGTGGCCGGGGTCCGCAGCGCCATCACCGCGGCGACCGGCGAGACGAAGGCGATCGTCCCGCACACCAACCAGGTGGTCTGCACCCCGAGCAGCAGCGACAGGCTGCTGAAGACGGCGATCGAGACGGGCGCGGTACCGATGCCCGCCAGCGACAGCGTGGACATCGCCGCGCCCATCCGGTCCTCCGGCGCGGACTGCTGGTAGAGGGTCACGATCGCGGGACCGTTGAGCCCGGAGAGCAGACCGACCGCGGCGGCCACGACGGTGAGCGAGAGCACCGACGGCATCAGCGCCATCACCAGGATCCCGGCCGCCAGACCCACGCCGGTCACGACCAGCCGTACGAACATCGAGATGCGGTGGGCCAGTACGGCGCCCGCGGCGCTGGAGCCCAGCGCGCCCACGCTGAAGGCGGCCAGCACCACGCCCACCGCGCCCACGCCCCAGCCGCGCTGGTGCACCAGCAGCGGCAGGGCCACCTCGGCGGGCCAGCTGAAGGCCATGTCCAGGCAGAGCGAGGCGATGAACATCCAGCGCAGTCGCGGGTGCCGGGCCAGCAGCCGGAATCCGTCACCGGAACGCTTCAGCAGCGAGACGCCGGGCTCGCGGGCGGGCCGGGTGAACCCGTGCGTGACGTGCAGCAGGCAGCCGAGCCAGATCGCCCCGGTGACCGCCCCGACCACCATCGCGACCCACAGCTCGCCGACCGTGATCAGCCAGGCACCGGCCGGCGCGCCCAGGATGGGCGCGACGCGCAGGACCATGGCGTAGAGGGAGTTGGCGCGGGCCAGCTGGTCCCCGCGGGCGAACATCGGCAGCAGCACCCCGGAAGCGGGACCGGCCAGACCCAGCAGGACGCCCTCGATCAGCGCCATCGTCACCAGCGGCCACAGCTGCTGCGCGGTGGCGGTGACCACGGCCCCCGTGGCGAGCAGGACGACCCGGGCACTGGTGGTGCGCAGCAGGACGAAGCGCGGGCCGAGGGTGTCGGCCACCGCCCCGCCGAAGATCAGCATGAGGGCCCGGGGCACGGTGGCCGCGAGCATCAGGAGCGTCACCGCCCGGGTGCCGCCGAGCTGCACGGCGGTCCAGTTCATCGCGATCAGCAGGGCGAAGCTGCCCAGTTGGACGGCGGCCTGGCCACCGACCAGGGAGCCGACCCGGCCCCACTGCACGGCGGGGGCGGGTGTGGGCGTGCTGTTCGTATCCATCAGGCACCGCTTCTGTGAGGGGTGGAGGGGAAGGGCGAGGAGGCGGCGGCCGGGGCGCTCCGGCCGCCGCGCAGGGCGAGGGCCACGGCCCGCCGGGCGGCGTGCGCGAGGGCTCCGGGCCGGGGCGCGCGGTCGTACGTACGGACCTCCAGGCGGCCGCCGAGATGGCCGAGGCCCGCTTCGGCCAGCGCCCGGGCGGCGGCGCTCCCGGCCACCCGGACGACCCGCGGCGGCCCGGCCACGGCCACCCCGGGCAGCTCGCCCGGCCGGAACACGGCGCGCACCCGGCCCGCCCGCCGCCCGGGCCCGCCGCGCCGGCGCTCGCGGGAGCGGCCACCGGGACGGGACGCGGAGCCGCGCGGGGCGCTCATGACCGGGACCCGGCGGGGGCGTCCGCGGGGAGCAGCGGTTCCCGCAGGTCCCACAGGTCCTCGGGGGACAGGTCGGCCGTGTGGTACTTGCCCAGCGCGCTGGTCAGCAGCCGGACCTCCAGGGCCAGCGCGGCCACCAGCCGGACCAGCCCCTCCTCGGGGTCCTCGTCCACCGCGAGCAGCGCCGCCCGGCCCAGCCCCACGGCGCTCGCGCCCAGGGCCAGCGCCCGCACCGCGCGGCCGCCCTCCCAGATCCGGCCCGTGGCCAGCAGCGCCCCGCGGGGCCGGCCGATCCGGCGCAAGCACTCGGCGAGCGGCAGGCCGACCTGGTCGAGGAAGACCCGCGGTGCCCAGCCGGTGCCGCCCTCGGCCCCGTCCACGGTCACCGCGTCGGCGCCCGCCGCCCAGGCGGTCGCGGCCGCGGCCGCGATGTCCCGCCCGGGATGGAACTTCACCCAGGTCCGGGCCAGCGGGAAGTTGTTCCGCATGAACCGCAGCTGCTGGCGGACGATCTCCTCCGTGAAGGTGCCCGGGCTCGCGCACCGCAGGTGCCCGCCCGCGCCCAGCAGCTCCCGCACGGTGAACTTCCCGGCGAGCCGCTCCGCCTGCGCGGCGTCGACCACGGTCATCCCGCCGAGCCCCGGCTTCGCCCCCTGCCCGACCTTCAGCTCGAAGCCGAGGCGGCCCGAATCGCGCAGCGGCCGGGTGCCCGGATCGCTGTAGAGCAGGTTCCACACCTCGGAGTCGGCGTCCTCGGTGGACTGCTGCACCACCACCCCGCCGACCCCGTCGGCGAGGTTCTCGGCGTACGCGGCCACCCGCGCCAGCAGCGCCGAGCGCATCCCGTCGCCGCCGCGCCGGTAGCCGTGCACCGGCACCATGTTCTCGCCGATCACCATCGGGATGCCCAGCCGGGCCGCCTGCGCGCTCGCGGCCACGCCGAGGTCCCCGCTGCCCACCCGGGTGGAACCGAACGCCGAGAGGTAGAGCGGGAGTTCGGCGGCGAAGCCGCCGACCTTGGTGCGCAGGTCCACGTCCTCGAAGGAGGGCTCCCGGCCCAGGTCGATCAGCTTCTCCAGCCGCCGCGGCATGAACACGGGCGGCGTCGGCCGCAGCGCGTCCAGCGCGTCCGCCGGGCAGGCCCCGTCGGTCGGCTCCGCAGCCCCGTACAACCGCGTCCCGTAGGTGTCCGCGGGCGGGAAGACCTCGGCCGTCCCCGCGCGGGCCCGGGCGCGCACCGCGCGCTCCGGGAAGCCCGCCGCCGTCAGCGCGCTCACGGGGCGATCACCCCCGGCAGCTTCGGGTAGGCGCTGACCTGCCACAGGGCGTCGAGCCCGGTCAGGAAGCGGACCAGGCGCTGGAGTCCCATGCCGAAGCCCGCGCTCGACTGGATGCCCTCGCGGGCCAGTTCGAGGTACCAGGCGTACTTCGCCGGATTCTCGCCGCTCTCCCGCATCCGGGTCACGATCGTCGCGTAGTGCGACTCGCGCTCGCTGCCGCTGACCAGCTCCCCGTAGCCGCCGGGGGCGATCAGGTCGAAGTTGCGCAGCAGGCCCGGGCGTTCGGGGTCCTCGCGGTCGTAGAAGCCGCGCGAGCCCTTCGGGTAGTCGTTGATGAAGAACGGCCGCTCGGCCTCCAGGGAGAGCACCTTCTCGCCCGCCCAGTCGATCTCGGCGTCCGGGCTCTGCGGGTGGCCCCGGCCGATCAGCCGGGCCACGGCCTCCTCGTGCGTGCAGGCGTCGAACTTGCCCGACCGCAGCTCGGCGAAGTCCATCTCCTCGCGCCCGAGTTCGCGCAACACGTCGGGGACGGCCGTCCACACGTGCTCGGCCACCAGGGTCAGCAGCCCGGCCGCGATCTCCTGCGCGTCGCGGCGCGAGCCGCCGGCGATCTCCACGTCGATCTGGTGGAACTCGACCAGGTGACGGCCCGTGGTGGCGGTCTCCGGCGGCTCCACCCGGACGTTCGGGGCGATGTAGAAGAGCTTCGGGAAACCGCGCAGCGAGGCCTGCTTGTAGAGGATCGCGCTGGTCATCAGCTTGTACGGCTCGCCGTAGTAGTCGACGTCCAGGGCCTTCGCGCCGCGCCCGCCCGGATCGGTGACCGGACCCACCAGCGGCGGCAGCAGCTCCACGAATCCCTCGCCGCGCAGGAACTCCCGCGCGGCGTACAGGACTTCCTGCTGGACGAGCATCGCCGCCCGCAACCGCGGCGAGCGCAGGTGCTCCCCGAGCGGGGGCGGGGTGTGCGGTGCGGCGGCGGACGGATCGGCGGGGCAGGGGGTGGCGCCGTAGGGCTCCATGTCGACTCCTGTGAGTGTGCGGGTGCGTCGGTCGGTCGGGGGCTGGGCGGGGGCGTTCACGCGGGGACCGGTACGGCGTCGAAGCGGCGCGCCACGTCGTGGACGGCGGCCAGCAGGCCGTCCGCGGTCATCGGGGCGGCTCCGCCCGGCGGGCGGTGGGCCCGCACCGGCATCGCGCCGACCTCGGACCAGCGCAGCCGCCCGCCCGGGTCGATCACGCTGCGGGAGCGGCCCGCGTTGTCCGGGTGCAGGCAGAAGGGGACGTCCAGCAGGCCGCGGGCGAAGGCCAGCTTCAGGCTGCGGCCGAGGTCCTCGCCCAGCTCCAGCACGGCCTCCACGAAGGCACGCGCCTCCCGGTAGACCTCGCTGTCGCCCGCGGCGTCGACGTCGCCCGGCTCCGCCGGCCCCTCGGCCAGGGCCGCGGTCGCCGCCGCCGTCTCCAGCGCCCGTACGTTCTCCAGCACGGTCGGGATCCGGTACGCCTCGGCGGCGGTCTTGACGATGAGGCGCTGCGCCCCGGACCGCACCGCGAGCTGCGCCGAGGCCTCCAGCAGCCGGGTCGCCCCGTCCTCGGTGCCGGGGAAGACCCCCATGTAGGTGTAGAGCACCACGTGGTGGTCCACCCCGGCCGGCAGGAACTCCCCGGCCAGGCGGCGCAGCGCCCGTACCGCTTCGGCGTCCTGCACCGGATCGGTCTGCTGCGCGTAGCTGAGGGAGACGCTGCTGATGCCGTGCCGGGTGAAGAACAGGCCCTCCAGCAGGCTGATCGCCACGAGCAGCCCCGGCGGGCAGAGCTGGCCGAGCATGCAGCCGCCGAAGCTCTCCAGGTGCGGTACCCGCGGGGCGGGCACCAGGGCGGCCAACAGCTCGCAGCAGCGCGCCCAGTTGTCGACGGACTCCGCGAGCGGGGTGCGGCCGTAGGGCAGGCAGTACGAGACCGGCCCGCCCTCGGTGGCGTCCAGCCCGGCGGCGGTCAGCGCCCGGATGATCGACTCGGGCCGCGAGGAGCCGTGCCGCACCTGGACGGGGAAGCCCGGGTCCAGCACGCCGTCCAGCAGCGACCGGGTCAGGGCGGCCGGGTGGGTGGCGATGGGGTAGCCGTTGAGCGGGGTGCCCTCGGCGAGTGCGGCCCGGGCGGCGTCCTGATCGCCGACCCGGGTGTAGCTGTCGATGGTCAGGGTACCGACGGTGGTCGCGACGGCGGACTTCGTGCGCTCCAGGCCGTCCCGCATCCGGGCGGGGTCGCTGAACCCCATCCGGGGCTGGACGACCAGCGCTCCGGCGGCCGCCGCGCCGGCGACGAAGGAGCCGAAGGAGCCCGAGGAGCCCGCGGAGCCCGAGGAGGCGGCGCCGTTCACGCGAAGACCCGGATGCCGGTGAGCGAACCGAGGTACTCCCGCAGGGCCGCCACGTCACCGTCGTCGAAGACGGCGTCGCACCCCGCGTCGAGCAGCCGGCCGCGCCACACGGGGTCGGCGCTCCCCGCGACCCCGAGCTTGCCGCCGATGACGACGGGGAAGGCGTGGTCCGCGCGACGCAGCGTGCGCACCGCGCTCAGCCCGTCCCGGTATCCGTGCCCGTTCACACTGCTGATCACCACGAGGTCCGGATTCCGGTCGGCGCAGGTGTCGGCGAGCAGCCGGTCCGGGACGCAGGGGCCCAGGTTGTGCACCCGGTGCCCCTCCTCCTCCAGCATCAACTGGAGATAGACCAGATTCCATGTATGGGAATCCGATGCCGTACCCGTCAGCAGGATGTTCAAAGTCCGTCGTCGCATACGGCGAATATAGAAAGCGGATCGGGGCCCGAGGGGAAGTTCCGGCGGCAGTATTGAGGTATTACCCGGCCCATCCGGGCGCTCGTCATGCGGCGCAAAAAGCCGCCGGGCCGCGCCCCGGAATGCGGGACACGGCCTGGCGGCGGGTGCGGTGTGTGCGGGCGAGCGGTCAGGCGTACTGGGCGACCAGGCTCTTCGGCCGGATGTCCGTCCAGTTCCGCTCCACGTAGGCGAGCGCCTCGGCCCGCGGGCCGTCCGCCCAGACCACGTCCCAACCTGCGGGAACGGTGGCGAAGGTGGGCCACAGAGCGTGCTGTCCCTCGGCGTTGACCACCACGTGGAAGGTGCCCTCGGCGTTGTCGAAAGGATTGGTCATGACAGACTCCTCAATTTCTCGGAAAGGATACGGCCGATCAGGGCCAGCGGTTCGGGTTCGCCCATTCTGGTGTGCGGAACTCCGATGACATGGTTCTCCACACTGCCCTCGACATAGGGAATCCAGTGCTGTGCGAGAGTGTTTTCCGTCTTCCCCTCCTCCAGTGCCCCGAGGAACAACATGTCGGTGGCGACCGGGCGCGGAGAATACAGGTTCATGATTTCTGCGTGGTCGATGGAGGCGCCGATCACGGACCGGATCTCCCCGTCGGAGAAGGCGCCCAGGACCGGGTCCTGCAACCGGACCAGACCGATCAGGGCGTCCACGTCGAAGGGGGCGTCCTCGGGGACGTCCGCGTCGTCGCCGACCAGCATGTCCCGCTTCTGCGCCGGGGTCATCCGGCGCCGCTCGGGCTCGGTCGGCATCAGGTGGACGTCCATCATGGCCAGCAGCTCGGTGCGTTCGCCCAGCTCGGCCAGGCGGACGGCGAGCGCGTGGGCGATCGTGCCGCCGAAGGACCAGCCCAGGAAGCGGTACGGGCCGTGCGGCTGGACCTCGCGGATCCGGGGCAGGTAGTCGGCGACCATCTCCTCGACGCTCTGCGGACTGTGCCCCAGCTCGCTCAGCGCCCGGGCCTGGATCGCGTACAGCGGCTGGTCCGGGCCCAGGTGCTGGGTCAGACCGGCGTACGACCAGCCCACGCCCGTACCGGGGTGGACGCAGAACAGCGGGCGGCGGGTGCCGCCGGTGTGCAGCGGCAGCAGGACCCCCATCGGGTCGAAGCCGCTCGGCTCGTCACCGAGCAGCCCGGCCACGGTCGGCGTGCGGAACAGGTCCCGCACGCCCAGCTCCAGCCCCAGGACGGTCCGCATCCGGCTGACCAGGCGCACCGCGAGCAGGGAATGCCCGCCCAGGGTGAAGAAGTTGTCGTCGATCCCGACCCCCTCCACCTCCAGCACCTCGGTGAACAGGCCGCACAGCACCTCCTCGCGCGGGGTGCGCGGCGGGCGGCCGGTGGGCCGCGCCGCGCGCGGCGGCGCGGGCAGCGCCCGGCGGTCCGGCTTGCCGTTGACGGTCAGCGGGATCGCGTCGAGCAGGACGACGGCGGAGGGGACCATGTGCTCGGGCAGTTCCCCGGCGGCCCAGCGCAGCAACGCCCGCTCCGTCAGGGTGTGTTCGGCGCGCGGCACCGCGTAGGCGACGAGGCGCTTGCCGCCGGGGCCGTCCTCCAGGACCACCACGGCGACCTGACCGACGCCCGGGTGCCGGGCCAGGGTCTCCTCGATCTCGCCCGGCTCGATCCGGAAGCCGCGCAGCTTGATCTGGCCGTCGGCCCGCCCGATGAAGCGCAGTTCCCCTTCCGGGGTCCACTGCACGAGGTCGCCGGTGCGGTACATCCGCCCGCCGTCCGCGCCGAAGGGGTCGGCGACGAAGCGCTCCGCGGTCAGGGCGGCCCGGCCGATGTAGCCGCGGGCCACCTGGCTGCCCGCGATGTACATCTCCCCGGGGACGCCGATCGGGACCGGCCGCATCCGCTCGTCCAGGACGTGGACGCGGGTGTTGTCGAGGGGCGCGCCCAGGAACACCCCGGGCAGCGTCCGCCGGTCCAGCCCGATGCGCTGGTGGTGGGAGGCGAAGGTGGTCTCGGTGGGGCCGTACGAGTGGACCAGGACCGTCTCGGGGCAGTGGTCCAGGACCCGCTGGAGGGCGCTGGGGGAGGCGACGTCGCCGCCGGTCCACACCTCGTCGAGGAGCCCCAGGGTGTCCAGGCCCTCGTCCGCCATGATGTGGAAGAGCCCCATCGTGAAGTAGGCGGCGGTGACCCCGTAGGTGCGGATGGTGTGGTCGAGTTCGGCGACGTCGGTGCCGTCGCCGGGGGCGATCACGAGCTGGGCGCCGCCCAGCAGCGGGACCCACAGCTCGTAGGTCGAGGCGTCGAAGCCGATCGCCGAGTGCACCAGCATCCGCCGGTGGTTGACCAGGTCCCAGCAGCGGTCCGTGACCAGCTCGACCACGTTGCGGTGGGTGACCCCGACCCCCTTGGGGCGGCCGGTGGAGCCCGAGGTGAACATGACGTACATCAGGGCGTCCTCGCCGACCGCGGTCCCCGGGTCGGTGGCGTCCGGGTCCACCGCCAGCTCGTCCACGGCGAGCACCGTGACACCGGCCGCGGCCTCCTGGCGCACCGGAGCCGATCCGCTGTGCGCCCGCTGCGTCAGCAGCACCCCCGCCGCCACGTCCTCCATGATCATGCGGACCCGGGTGTCGGGCAGTCGCGGGTCCAACGGGACATAGGCGGCGCCGCACTTGAGGATGGCGAGGGCGGACACCAGCAGCAGCGGCGTGCGGTCCATCAGTACGCCGACCGCGCCGTCCCGGCCGACCCCCGCCGCGATCAGGTCGTGGGCCAGGGAGTTGGCCCGGGCGTCCAACTCGGCGTAGGTCAGGCTCTCGTCCTCGAAGGACACGGCGATCCGGTCCGGGGTGCGCCGGGCCTGTGCCGCGAACACCTCGTGCACCACCCCGCACGCCGTGCGCGGCGTCGCGGTGTCGTTGTACTCCGTGACCAGCCGGTGCTCCTCCTCGGCGGACAGCAGCGGCAGGTCCGCCAGCCGCAGCCGCGGGTCCACGGCCACCGCCCGCAGGATCCGGGCCAGGTGCCCGGCGAGCATGCCCGCCGTCCCCGCGTCGTACAGGTCCGTCGCGTACTCCAGTACGCCCTCCAGCCCGCCCGGCGTCCCGTCCGCGTCCCGCAGCTCCCGCAGCGCGACCGTCAGGTCGAACTTGGTGAAACCGGAGTCCGAGCCCACCGGGGAGCCGGCCAGCGCCGACCCGGCCGGGATGCCGGGCTCCGCCGGGTGCACCTGCACCAGGGCCTGCACCAGCGGGTGGTGCGCCGTGGAGCGCACCGGGTTCAACCGCTCCACCACCAGGTCGAACGGCAGCTCCTGGTGGGCGAAGGCGGCGAGGTCGGTCTCCCGGACCCGCTCCAGCAGCTCCGTGAACCGCGGGTCGCCCGAGGTGTCGCAGCGCAGGGTGAGGGTGTTCACGAAGAAGCCGACGAGGTCGTCGAGCGCCTCGTCGTCGCGCCCGGCCACCACCGTGCCCAGCGGCAGGTCGGTCCCGGCGCCGTGCCGGGTCAGCGCCGCCGCGAAGGCCGCCTGGACCACCATGAACAGCGTCGCCCCGTGCTCCCGGGCCAGCGCCTCCAGCCGGGCGTGGGTGTCGGCGTCCAGCCGCAGCGCGGTCGCGGCGCCCCGGTGCGAGGCCTCGGCCGGACGGGTCCGGGCCGCGGCGAGCTCCAGTACCGGGGGCGCGTCCGCCAGCCGCTCCTTCCAGAACGCCACGTGCGCCTCGGCCGCCGGCCCCTCCAACTGCTCGCGCTCCCACAGTGTGTAGTCGGCGTACTGCACCGGCAGCGGCTCCCAGCGGGGCGCGTCACCGGCGGCGCGGGCCGCGTAGGCGGTGGCCAGGTCGGTGAGCAGCGGTCCGCTGGACCAGCCGTCGGCCGCGATGTGGTGCGCGAGCAGCACCAGCACCTGGGCCGGCCCGTCGGTCCCGTCGGCCGGTACGTCGATCAGCGCGGCCCGGAAGGGGATCTCCGCCGCCAGGTCGAAGACGTGCCCGGCGGCGGCGTCGATCGCCGCCTCCAGCTCCCCGGCCGACGCCGTCACCCGCTCCAGCACCGGCCGACCGGGCTCCGTCACCCGCTGGTACGGCTGCCCGTCCACCGCCGGGTACACGGTGCGCAGCACCTCGTGGCGCCCGGCCACGTCGGCCAGGGCCTCCACCAGCACCGCGGGGTCCAGCGGGCGTTCCAGGCGCAGCGCGAAGGGCAGGTTGTAGGACCGGCTCGGGCCCTCCAACTGGTCCACGAACCACAGCCGGCGCTGCGCGTAGGACAGCGGCATCCGCTCCGGCCGATCCCGGACCCCGGTGCGGGCCAGGGCGGTGCCGGGGGCGGGCGCGGCCGCGCGGCCGAGCCGGCGTGCCAGCCCGGCGGGCGTCGGCGCGAGGAACAGGTCGCGGATGCGCACCTCCACCCCGAGGACCGCCCGGATCCGGTTCACCAGCCGCACGCCCGTCATGGAATGCCCGCCGACCACGAAGAAGTTGTCCTTCGGGGCCACCCGCTCGCGCCCGACGACCTCCGCGAACAGCGCGCACAGGGTCGTCACCAGCTCCTCGGGAGCGGGCTCCCCGACCGCCGGCGCGTCCTCCCGCGCCGCCGGTTCCGCGGCCGCCGCGAGGCGCTCCCGGCGCCGGGCCAGGCCCGCGCCCTCCGCCTCGGTGAGCTGCGCGAGTCCGGCCGCGGGGGACGCCGGGTCGGCGGCGGCCCGGGCGAGCGTGCGCACGTACAGGTCGAGCAGCGACTGCGCGGTGGAGGCGTCGAAGAGGTCCGTGGCGTACTGCCACCACACCTCCAGACCGGCCGGCGCGCCCTCGGCGTCGCGCAGCTCCACGCAGGAGGCGCTCAGGTCGAACTTGGCGGCCTCCAGGCCCGGTTCGGCGAAGCGGCCGGTCAGTCCGCCGCCCAGCGGGACGCCCTCGTCCGCGGCGCCCTGCGCCTGCGCGGTCAGCATGACCTGGAAGAAGGGGTTCGCGGCGAGCGAGCGCACCGGGTTCAGGTGCTCCACCAGCAGGTCGAAGGGCAGCTCCTGGTGGGCGTAGGCGGCGAGGTCCGCGTCCCGCGTCCGCTCGACCAACTCGGCGAAGGTCACCTCCCCGGAGGTGTCCGTGCGCAGCACCAGCGTGTTCACGAAGAAGCCGACCAGATCGTCGAGGGCCTCGTCGCCGCGCCCCGCGACCGGGGTGCCGATCGCGACGTCCGGTCCGGCGCCCGCGGCCGACAGGGCCAGCGCGAGGGCGCTCTGCAGGACCATGAGCATGCTCGCGCCGTGCTCCGCGCCCAGCTCGGCGAGGCGCCGGTGCGCCCCGGCGTCCAGCCGGGCCACGAGCGTGGCGCCCTCGCCCGAGGGCTCGGCGGGCCGCGGCCGGTCGGTCGCCAGCTCCAGCACGGTCGGCATCCCCTCCAGGGCGCCGCGCCAGTGCTCCAGCAGCCGCTCCGGGTCCTCCAGCAGTTCGCGCTGCCACAGGGTGTAGTCGGCGTACTGGACCGGCAGCGGCTCCCAGTCGGGGGCGGTCCCGGCCAGCCGGGCCCCGTAGGCCGTGGCGAGGTCGCGCAGCAGCGGGGTCACGGACCAACCGTCCGTGGCGATGTGGTGGGTCAGCAGGGCGAGCACGCTGGTGCCGTCGCCCGGCAGGAACAGCGCCGCGCGCAGCGGGAGTTGGGTGGCGAGGTCGAAGGTTCCCGCCGTGAAGCGGGCCACCAGCTCCGCGACCTCGGCCGGCGCGCAGGCCCGCTCCGCGAGCGGCAGCGGCGGGGCCTGGAGCACGTGCTGGTAGGGCTCGGAGTCCACGGCCGGGTACACGGTCCGCAGCACCTCGTGCCGCTCGACGACGTCCGCGAGGGCCGCCGTCAGCGCCGCCCGGTCCGGGACCCCGTCCAGGCGGAGCACCAGCGGCAGGTTGTAGGTGGCCGAGGGACCCTCCAGGCCGCCCAGGAACCACAGCCGGCGCTGCGCGTACGACAGCGGCACCCGGTCCTCGGCGTCGAGGACCACCCCGTCGAAGACGCTGCCCTCGGCCGGCGACGGGGACGGGATCGGGGTCGGGGTCCGGTCGGCTTCGATCAGCCGCACCCGGGCGGGGTCCACCGCCCGGTGCCACCGCGCGACGGCCGCGGGCTCGGCGGGGTCGTCGCCGATGGCCACCAGGCGCAGCGCGGGCGGGAGTTCGCCCTCACCGGCGGCCAGCGCGCGGGTCAGCTCGTGCCAGTGGGCCGTGGGCAGGTCCAGTACGGTCGCCCCGTGCGCGGCGGCGGCCGCCAACAGGCCCGGGACGTCCGGCGTCTCCTCGTCGCGCAGGACGAGCGTGGCGCCCGCGGCCAGCACCGGGCGGATCCCTTCGGCGCCGCGCCGCGCCGCGCCGGACCGCAGGACGAGGTCCTCAGGTCCGATCGGCCCGTACTCCCGCTGCCGGGCGGCCGGTTCGCCACCGGCGCGCAGCGCGGCCATCAGGGCGACCACCGCGTCGACGCCGAGCGGACGGTCGGACCCGTCGGCCGCGTCGGATCCGGTCGGCTCCTCGGCGTGGAGCGCTACGGCCAGGGCGAGCTGCCCGTAGCTGACCCGCCGGTCGCCGTGCACCAGGGCCGTGCGCTCGGGACGCGCGGCGACGGCGGCGTCGAAGCCGTCCAGCGCGCCGGGTCGGGGGACCGGGGTGATCGCCGGGCCGCCGTCCGGGACGGTGGCGGCGGTAGGGGCGGTCGAGGGCATCGCGGAAGCCTCCAGGCGAGGGGGAAGGTGAGGAGAGGAGACCGCGAGAAGGATCCTCTCGACTCCGTGCCCCCACGCTAGGTACGCGCCGGCCCCCCGGACGGCAGTCCCCCCGGCAGCTCCGCGCGACCCGGCCTGCCGCCGCAACTGCCGGGCCGGGCCCGCTGGGTCTGGCCCGCCCCAGCCCCGCCGGGTGGGCTGGGTGTGGCTGTTTCAGCCTCGCCGGCGTTTGAGGCGCGGGTCCGGGCGGAGCCCGGGGCGGGGCGGAGCCCCGTTGTCGGGTGCCGCTGGGTGTGGCCTCGGGCGGGCCCGCGAACGGCGCGATGCCCGGGGTGCCCCGGGAGGGCACCCCGGGCATCGGGCCGAGGGGAGGGTGCGGGCCTACGCCCGCCGGGTCCGGGCGCCCGCCTGGGTGCGGCGGCGCAGTGGTGGCGGGACCGGTACCGGGACCAGTGGCGGTGGCGTGACGGCGGCCCGGGCCAGCAGGGCGGCGAGTCCGGCCGGGGTCGGGTGCCGGAACACCTCCCGCAGGGTCAGCTCCAGGCCCAGCTCGGCCCGTACCCGGTTCACCAGCCGGACCGCGAGCAGCGAATGCCCGCCCAACTTGAAGAAGTTGTCGTCCGGACCGACCGCCCGCCCGTCCAGCACCTCGCCGAAGAGCGTCAGCAGGGTGACGAGCAGCGGGTCGGGGGCCTCGGGACCGGGCGGTGCGGGGGGCCGCGGCGCGCCGGCCCGGGGGACGCGGACCGTCGCCGGGACCGCGTACTCCGGCAGTCGCTGCGCCGCCCACTCCTGGAGCTCGGCCTCCGAGGCGGCGCCGGTCACCTCGGCGACCACCCGTCCGTCGACCACCCGCACCTCGGCCCGCAGCACCTGCGGGTGCGCGGAGAGCACCTCGGTGACCCGGGCCAGGTCGATCCGGTAGCCACCGGCCCACGGCCGTTCCCCGCGCGGGTCCGCCGGCGCGGCCAACTGCCCCACGCGCAGGGCGGGATCCGCGGCGAACGCGTCCAGCGCGGCCACCAGCAGCTCCGTGAGCCGCCGCGCGCCGGCCTCCTCGTACAGGTCCGTGGCGTACTCCAGCACGCCCGTCAGCCCCCGTTGCCCGCCCGTCGGCGCCGCCGGCTCCTGCGTGAGCGCGAAGGTGAGGTCCGCCTTGGCGGTCCGCGTCCCGAAGGCCAACTCCGTGCCGGACAGCGGACCACCGGCCGCCGCGTCCCGCGCCGCGGGGTCCGCCGTGTGCAGCTGCATCATCACCTGCACCAGCGGGTGGTGGGCGGAGGACCGGTGCGGGTTGAGGTGCTCGACCAGCCGGTCGAAGGGCACGTCCTGGTGGTCGTAGGCCGCCAGGTCCGCCTCCCGCACCCGCCCCACCAGCTCCGTGAACGTCGGATCCCCGGCCGTGTCCGTCCGCAGCACCAGCGTGTTCACGAAGAAGCCGACCAGCGGGTGCAGCGCGTCGTCGCCGCGCCCCGCCACCGTGGTGCCGAGCGCCAGGTCCGTACCCGCCCCGCAGCGGTCGAGTACGGCCGCCAGCGCGGCCTGGACCACCATGAAGAGGGTGGCCCCCTGTTCGTGCGCCAACCGGGCCAGGCGCCGGTGGGTGTCCGCGCCCACCGCGAAGCCGGTCACCGCGCCCCGGCCCGAGGGTTCGGCGGGCCGGGGCCGGTCGGTCGGCAGGTCGATCAGCGGCGCCAGCCCGTCCAACGCGCCCTGCCAGTGGGCCAGTTCGTGTTCGGCCCCGCCCAGCAGTTCGCGCTGCCACAGGGTGTAGTCGGCGTACTGGACCGGCAGCGGCCGCCATCCGGGGGCGCTCCCGGCCAGCCGGGCCTCGTAGGCCTCGGCGAGGTCGGCGAGCAGGCAGTCGGTGGACCAGCCGTCCGCCGCGATGTGGTGCAGCAGGACCACCAGGGTCTGCTGGCCGGTCGGCTCCTCGGGCAGGAACAGCCAGGCCCGTAGCGGCAGGTCGCGCGTCAGGTCGAAGACGTGCCCGGCGGCCTCGTCGACCGCGGCGGCCACGTCCGCCGGGCGGCCCAGCTCCAGCTGCGGCCGGGCCCCGGACAGCACCCGCTGGTACGGCTCCCCGCCCTCGGCCCCGTAGACGGTCCGCAGGATCTCGTGCCGCTCGGCCACGTCGGCCAGGGCCCCGGCGAGTGCGGCCGGATCCAGCTCCCGGTCCAGGCGCCGCACCAGCGCGATGTTGTAGGTCGCGGAGGGCCCTTCGAGCTGGTCGACGAACCACAGCCGGCGCTGCGCGTAGGACAGGGGGATGCGGTCGGGGCGTTGGTGGGGTGGTACGGGGGTGAGGGTGGGGCGGGCGGTGGCGCCGGTCCGGGCGTGGGTGTGGGTGAGGCGTTGGTGGAGGGTGGTGGGGGTGGGGGCGAGGAAGAGGTCGCGGATGCCGAGTTCGAGGCCGAGGGTGGCGCGGATGCGGTTGACGAGTTTGCTGGCGAGGAGTGAGTGGCCGCCGTTGCGGAAGAAGTTGTCGTCGGCGTCGTGGTGGGCGCGGCCGAGGGTTTCGGCGAAGAGTCCGCAGAGGATCTCCTCGCGGGGCGAAAGGGTGCGGGCGGCGGCGCTCCGGGCCCGCTCGGCCTCGGCCTCCGCCGCGGCCCGTGCGGCCCGTGCGGTGAGGGCCGCGAGCCGCGAGCGTCGGGCGTCGAGCGCGGCGCTCTCCTCGGCGGTGAGCAGGTCGAGCCGGTCCAGGCGCGCGGTCGGGTCGGCGGCGAAGGCGGTGAGGGTGCGGGCGAAGACATCGAGCAGGAGGCGGGCGGTGGACGCGTCGAAGAGGTCCTCCGCGTACTGCACCATCAGCTCCATGCCCGCCGGTTCGCCCTCGGCCGAGCGCGTCTGGGCGCAGTGGAAGGACAGGTCGAACTTGGCGGCCCCCAGGTCGGTGCTGGTGGCCCGGCCGGTCACCGGACCGAGGGCGAAGCGGTCGTCCTCCGCGTCCGCCACGGTCAGCATCACCTGGAAGAACGGGTGCCGCCCCAGGGCCCGTTCGGGCGCGAGGTGCTCCACGAGCAGGTCGAAGGGCAGGTCCTGCCGGTCGTAGGCGGCGAGATCCGCGTCCCGCACCCGCTCGACCAACTCGCCGACCGCGGGATCGCCGGACAGGTCGGTGCGCAGGGCGAGGGAGTTGACGAAGAAGCCCACCAGGTCGTGCAGGGCCTGGTCCGGCCGGCCCGCCACCGGGGTGCCGATGGCGAGGTCGGCGCCCGCGCCCGTCGCGGCCAGCGCGGTGGCGAGCGCCGCGCGGGCCACCATGAAGAGGCTGGCCCGGCTGCCGCGGGCCAGCGCCGCGAGCGCGCGGTGCGCATCGGCGTCGAGCCGGGCCACGAGCAGGGCTCCCTTGCCGGAGGGTTCGGCGGGACGCGGCCGGTCGGCGGGCAGGTCGGCCGCGGCCGGCAGCCCCTCCAGGGCCGTGCGCCATGCGGCCAGCTGCCGGTGGGCCAGCGCGGCCGGGTCGGCGGGGTCCCCGAGCAGCTCGCGCTGCCAGAGCGCGTAGTCGGCGTACTGGACCGGCAGCGGCTGCCACGCGGGGGCGCTCCCGGCCGACCGGGCCTCGTACGCCTCGGCCAGATCGCGCAGCAGCGGGGTCAGGGACCAGCCGTCGGTGGCGATGTGGTGGACCAGCAGGACCAGTACCGAGGTTCCGTCGCCCGGCAGGAACATCCGTGCGCGCAGCGGCGGTTGGGCGGACAGGTCGAAGGTCTCCCGGCCGGCGGCGGTGACCAGCTCGTCGAGGGTCCCGGGCGTGCAGGAGGTCAGGTCGATCCGCGGGCCGGGGCCGTCGGGCAGGTACGCGTAGGGCTCGCCGCCCTCGGCCGCGTAGCGGGTCCGCAGGATCTCGTGCCGCTCCACCACGTCGCCCAGCGCGGCCTGGAGCGCACCCGTGTCGGGCACGCCGTCCAGGCGCAGCACCACCGGCGCGTTGTACGTCGCCGACGGGCCCTCGACCTGCCCGACCAGCCACAGGGCCCGCTGGGCCGCCGACAGGGGGATGCGGTCGGGGCGTTGGTGGGCTGGTACGGGGGTGAGGGCGGGGCGCCCGGTGGTGTCCGTCTGGGTGTGGGTGAGGCGTTGGTGGAGGGTGGTGGGGGTGGGGGCGAGGAAGAGGTCGCGGATGCCGAGTTCGAGGCCGAGGGTGGCGCGGATGCGGTTGACGAGTTTGCTGGCCAGGAGCGAGTGCCCGCCGTTGCGGAAGAAGTTGTCGTCGGCGTCGTGGTGGGTTCGGCCGAGGGTTTCGGCGAAGAGTCCGCAGAGGATCTCCTCGCGGGGCGAGAGGGCGTGCGCGCCGCGGGTGCCGGGGGCGGCGGCCCGTTCGGCTTCGGCGCGGGCGGCCAGCGCCGCGAGGTGGGCGCGGCGGGCGTCGAGCGCGGCGCTCTCCTCGGCGGTGAGCAGGTCGAGCCGGTCCAGGCGCGCGGTCGGGTCGGCGGCGAAGGCGGTGAGGGTGCGGGCGAAGACGTCGAGCAGGAGGCGGGCGGTGGACGCGTCGAAGAGGTCCTCGGCGTACTGCACGGCGAGGTCGATCCCGTCGGGCCGCTCGTCCGCGGTGTGCCGTTGGGCGCAGTACCAGGTCAGGTCGAACTTGGCGGCGGCCAGGTCCACCTCCGCGAGCCGCCCGCCGATCGCGCCCGGGCCGCTGCCGAGCGACACCGGCGCCGCGGCGTCGCCCGCGTCCACGGTCAGCATCACCTGGAAGAACGGGTGCAGTCCCAGGGACCGCTGCGGGGCGAGGTGCTCCACCAGCAGGTCGAAGGGCAGCTCCTCGTGCTCGTAGGCGGCGAGGTCCGCGTCCCGCACCCGCTCGACCAGCTCGCCGACCGCCGGGTCGCCCGAGAGGTCGGTGCGCAGCGCCAGGGAGTTCACGAAGAAGCCGACGAGGTCGTAGAGGTCCTCCTCGGGACGCCCCGCGACGGGCGCGCCGATCACCACGTCCTGCCCGGCCCCCGCCGCCCCGAGGGCGGTGGCCAGCGCGGCGCGGGCCACCATGGTCATCGTGGCCTGCCGGCCGCGACCGAGCGCCAGCAGTCCGCCGTGGGCGGCGGCGTCGAGCCGCGCGGTCAGCGTGGCCCCCCGGCCCGAGGGCTCGACGGGGCGCGGCCGGTCGGCGGGCAGCGCGATGACGGCCGGGGCGCCCGCCAGGGCCGCCTGCCAGTGGTCCAGCTGCTCGCGGGCCAGACTGTCGGGGTCGGCGGGGTCCCCGAGCAGTTCGCGCTGCCAGAGCGCGTAGTCGGCGTACTGGACCGGCAGCGGCTGCCACGCGGGGGCGCTCCCGCTCAGCCGGGCCGCGTAGGCGGCGCCCAGATCGCGCAGCAGCGGGCGCACGGACCAGCCGTCGGTGGCCACGTGGTGGATCAGCAGGACCAGGACCGAGGTGCCGTCACCGGGTACGAACAACCGCGCCCGCAGCGGCGGTTCGACCGTGACGTCGATCGTCTGCCGGGTGAACCCGGCGACGATCCGGTCCAGGTCACCGGGCGCGCAGTCCTGCACCGCGAGCCCGGGCAGCTCCGCGGTCGTCAGCACCCGCTGGTGGGGTTCCGCGTCGGCGCCCGCCGGCAGCACGGTGCGCAGCACCTCGTGCCGGCCGGTCACATCGGCCAACGCCGCGCCGAGCGCGGCGGTGTCGGGCACCGCGTCGAGGTGGAGCACCACCGGCGCGTTGTAGGTGGCCGACGGGCCGTGCAGCCGCCCCAGGAACCACAGTCTGCGCTGGGCGAACGACAACGGGATCACGGTCATGTCCTCACTGGTCCTGGCTTGCGGCGGTGGCGTCGACGAGCGTGTCGATGAAGGCGGCGAGGTCGCGCAGCCGGGGGTTGGCGTAGACCGCCTTGACCGGCAGCGAGACGCCGAGTTCGGCGCGGACCCGGGACACCAGCTTGATCGCGAGCAGCGAATGACCGCCCAGCTTGAAGAAGTTGTCGTCGGGCCCGATGTGCGGGGCGCCGAGCACGACCGCCCAGACCCGGGCGATCAGCTGCTGCGAGCGGGTCAGCTCGGCGGCCTCCCCGGCGCTCGCCGCGGCCGGCTGCGCCGCGGGCGCCACCGGCGCGGGCAGCGCGGCGCGGTCCAACTTGCCGTTGGTCGTGGTGGGGAAGCGCTCCAGGGCCACGAAGGCCGAGGGGACCATGTAGCCGGGCAGCTCCGCGCCCAGCCGCTCGCGCAGCCCGGCCTCCGTCACCGCCCCCGCCTCCGCATCCGCGCAGCGGTAGTACGCGACCAGGCCCGGCGCTCCGTGGACGTCGTCCAGCAGCACCACGGCCGCCTCCGCGACCCCCGGGTAGGCGGCCACCGCGGCCTCGATCTCGGGCAGTTCGATGCGGTGACCGCGCAGCTTGACCTGCCCGTCGGCCCGGCCCAGGTAGCCGAGGCGGCCGTCCGGGAGCAGCCGCACGAGGTCGCCCGTACGGTACATCCGCCCACCGCCCGCGGGGGCCCGACCCGCGTCGGCCACGAACCGCTCCGCCGTCAGCCCGGGACGGCGGCGGTAGCCGCGGCCCACGCGCGGCCCCGCCAGGTAGAGCTCGCCGCTGCCGCCGACCTCCACCGGCTTCAGCTCCTCGTCCAGCACCCGCATCAGCAGGCCCGGCAGGACGGCGCCGATGTGGGGCTCGTCCGCCCCGTCGATCCAGCCCGCCGTGGAGTCCACGGTGCACTCGGTGGGCCCGTACAGGTTCACCGCGCGCAGCACCCCGGCGCGGGTGCGCTCCCCGATCCGCTGCCACAGGGCCGGGCTGATCGCCTCGCCGCCGATCAGCAGGGTCAGCGGGCGCGGCCCGCCGTCGGCGGTCAGCAGGTCCAGCAGCGGATCGGCGTGCGAGGGGGTGATGTCCAGGTCGGTCAGGGCCTGTTCGTCGACCAGCGCGGCCAGCAGCGCCGGGTCCGCGCGGGTCTCGTCGTCGATCATGACGAGGGTGTCGCCGCGGCAGATCCGCACCCACTGCTGCACGGAGGCGTCGAAGGACGGCGAGGCGTTCCAGCCGACCCGCCCGCCGTCGGTGACGGCGATCCCGGCGCCCTCCAGCTCGGCGAGCAGCGCGGCGGCGGCGGCGCGAACGATCTCGACGCCCTTGGGGCGGCCGGTGGAACCGGAGGTGTAGATGACGTAGGCCAGCGTGTCGGCGCCCACGGCCACCGGGGCGTACGGGCGCCCCTCGCCCGGCGCGGTCAGCTCGGCCACCGGCAGGTGCGGCACGCCCTCGGCGAGCGGCGTCGCGCCGGGGGCGGAGGTGACGACGAGGTCGGCGCCCGCGTCCTCGACGAGGTAGCGCTGCCGTTCGGCGGGCAGCTTCGGGTCCACGGGCAGGTACGCGGCCCCCGCGGTCAGCGTGCCGATCAGCGCTGCCACCAGGTCCGCGCCGCGCGGCAGGCACAGCGCCACCACGCTCTCGGGACCGATCCCGCGGGCGGCGAGCCGGTCCGCGATCCGCTGTGCCTCGGCGCGCAGCGCGTCGAAGTCCAGCTCGCGGTCGCCGGCGACCACGGCGGGTCGGGCCCCGGGCACCAGCGCGAGCCGCGCGAGCAGATCGGCGGGGGCGGGAGCGGGAGCGGGGGCCGCGGTACGGGGGAGGGGGAGCGGGAGGGCGGCGTCGAGGGTGCGGGGACGCTCGGGGAGCACGGCGGTCATGGTGGTCACTTCCCGAAGAGGGTGGTGGACGGCTGGGTGGCGGGGGAGCACGCGGCGAGCGCGACGGGCTCGCCCATGGCGACGAGGATCTTGCGGTCGCCCTTGAAGGCCTCGCGACCGTGCGCGCAGAGGATGTTGTCGACGATCATCAGGTCGCCCTGCTGCCAGGTCTCCCGTACGGTCACCCGCTCGTAGACCTCGTTGATCACGTCGACCTCGGCGTCCGTCAGCCGGGTGCCGTCGCCGAGGTAGGTGTTGAAGGGCAGGCCGTCCTCGCCGTACGTCTCCACGAGCACCTCGCGGATGTCCTCGTCCAGGGTCCGTACGTTCCAGAAGGCGAAGTGGTTGAACCAGGTGCGCTCGCCGGTCACCGGGTGGGTGACGATCGCCGAACGACGCTGGCGGGTGATCATCGAGTCGTCCTCGTCGAGCCACTCGTAGCCGACGACGTTCTCGTCGCAGTACGCCTCGGCGACGGCCTTGTCCTCGGTCGCGAAGGTCTTGTACCAGGGCAGCCCGGCCAGCTCGGAGTAGTTGCGCACGAGCAGCCAGCCCGCCCGCTCGAAGCGCTCCACCAGCTCCGGCGGCAGCAGCCGCAGCGCCTCGCGCATGTCACCGACGGTGGTCGCACCGCCCTCCTCGGGGGCGGTCACGCAGCCGAAGAGGAGCACACCGGGGAAGTCGAGGGTGTAGCTGTTCTCGTTGTGCAGGCGGATGGGCTGGAGGGCGGGCAGGTCGGTGGAGGAGAAGACGCCCTCGCCGAAGTCGGTGCGCGGAGTGGCCTTCTCCTTGTAACCGGCGCGCTGCTGGATGAGCGCGTCCCGGGCCCGGGCGAAGGAGGCCGCGTCCTCGACGGGCAGCCCGCGCAGCAGCACGGCGCCGCTGCGGTGCAACTCGGCCTGGATGGCGGCGCGGTGGGTGTCGACCCAGGCGACGGCGGCATCGAGGTCCAGGCCCTGCGGGGTGTGGACGACGACGGGCTTGCCGGGCTCGCGGACCGGGTCGATCCCGGTCCGCGCGGGGGCGGTGGCGAAGGTGGTCATGGAAGGTCCTTAAGGGAAAGGGAAGTTCGGGGCGGAAGGGGGCGGGCGGGCCGCGGGGTCGCCGCGCCCGGCGTGCGGGACCGGCTACGCGGACGTGGCGGCCGCGTGGGCGCCGAGGGCCCCGGAGAGCAGGTCGAAGAAGGCGGGCAGCTGCTGCTGGAAGTAGAAGTGGCCGCCGGGCAGGATCCGGGTGGCGAAGTCGTGGTCGGTGACCTCCGCCCAGCGCTCCAGGGCCTCGGCCGGCACCACCGGGTCGGCGTCCCCGCCGACCACCAGGACCGGGCAGTCCACCCGGGCCGCCTCGTCGGCGCAGCGGTAGACGTCGTCGATGGCGAAGTCCGCGCGGATGGACGGCAGGATGATCTCGCGCAGTTCCGGCTCGTCGAGGATCCCGTCGTCCGTGCCCCCGCGCTCCTTGATGGCCGCGACCAGCTGGTCGTCGTCGAGCCGCTCGGGGTACACCGCGCTCGGGTTGGGCAGGAACGGCGCCCGGCACGCGGAGGCGACGAGGTGGCGCGGCGTGTGCCCGGCCGCCTGCAGGAGCCGTACGACCTCGAAGGCGACCAGCGAGCCCATGCTGTGCCCGAGCACCACCAGGTCCTCGGTGACCCCGGCGGGCAGCGCGGCCACGACCGGGCCGGCCAGGTCCGCGATGTCGCGGGGGAGTTCCTCGGCGAACCGGGCGCCGCGGCCGGGGTACTGGCCGATCAGCAGCCGGACGTCGGCGGGCAGGTGCTCGCGCCATTCGGCGTAGGCGTGGGCGTTGCCCCCGGCGTGCGGCAGGACGAGCAGCGACAGGCGCTGCGGACCCTCGCCCGGCAGGTCCCAGACGACGTCGTCGGGGGCCGGGGCCGGGAAGTCGGCGTCGTGGCCGAGGTCGTGGCCGAGGTCTTGGCCGAGGCCGAAGGAGGCGGTGCTGGTCATGAGGAACTCCGTTCGTGGTCGGTGCCGGTGCGGCGGCGCAGGGCGGGGCGGGCCCGGCGGGGCGCGGCCGGTGCGCCGTCCGCCTCGGACCGTGCGGTCTCGATGCGGTGGGCGAGGGTGGCGGGGGTGGGGTTCTGGAAGATGTCGCGCAGGGAGAGGGCGACGCCGAGGGTGGTGGCGATCCGGTTGGTCAGGCGGGCGGCGAGCAGGGAGTGGCCGCCGTGGTCGAAGAAGCCGTCGTCGATGGAGAGCGGCGCGGGCGCGCCCAGCGCCTCGGTGAAGTAGCCGCGCACGGTCTCCTCCAGAGGAGTGCGGGGCTCGCGGCCGCCGACCGTGGTGACGGCCTGCGGGGCGGGCAGGGCGCGCTTGTCGATCTTCCCGTTGGGGGTGAGCGGCAGCCGGTCCAGCACCACGACGAAGGCCGGGACCATGTGGTCGGGGAGCAGGGTGCGCAGCCAGATGCGGATGTCCTGCGCGGAGGGCGCGGGGTCCGGGCCGGCGGCGGTGACGTAGGCCGTCAGCTGCGGGGTGCCGTGGTGGTCCGGGTGGGTGGCGAGCGTGGCTTGGGTGATGTGGGGGTGGGTGGTGAGGGTGGTTTCGATTTCGGTGGGTTCGATGCGGAAGCCGCGGATTTTGATTTGGGTGTCGGTGCGGCCGGTGTAGTGGAGGTTGCCGTGGGTGTCCCAGTGGGCTTGGTCGCCGGTGCGGTAGAGGCGGGTGCCGGGGGGTCCGTAGGGGTGGGGGATGAAGTGGGTTGCGGTGGTGGTGGGTTGGGCGAGGTAGCCGTGGGCGAGTCCGTCGCCGGTGAGGTAGATCTCGCCGGTGGTGCCGGGGGGTGTGGGGTTGAGGTGGGTGTCGAGGATGTAGGCGTGTTTGTTGGTGAGGGGGGTGCCGATGGAGATGGTGGATGGTGGGGTGTTCGTTCGTTGTGTGGTGTGGGTGGTGGTGAAGCCCATGGATTCGGCGGGGCCGTATCCGTTGGTGATGGTGAGGTGGGGGTGGGTTTGGTGGAGTGTGTGGATGTGGGTGGGGGAGGCGGGTTCGCCGCCGGTGTAGACGGTGTGGGTGGTGGTGAAGGTGTCGGGGTGTTCGTCGGTGAGGTAGTTGAAGAGGCTGGAGGAGAGTTGGAGCATGGTGATGTGGTGGTGGGTGGTGAGGGTGTGGATGAGTGCGGGTTCGGGGCGTTGTCCGGGTTGGAGGACGGTGGTGCCGCCGTGGAGGAGTGCTCCCCAGAATTCGAGGCTGAAGGCGTCCCAGGAGACGGGTGAGCATTGGAGGAAGGTTTCGGTGGGGCCGAAGGTGGCGTAGGTCTGGGCGGTGAGGGTGGAGATGAGGTTGCGGTGGCTGGAGAGGATGCCTTTGGGACGTCCGGTCGAGCCGGAGGTGAACATCACGCACGCCACGTCGTCCAAGGTCAGGCCCGGTGCGAGGGATTGAGCGCTCCGGCCGGCGATCTCCCCGCGCTCGCGGTCGACGAGGACGGTGTGCCAGGGGCCGGCGACCCGCTCGTGGTGTCCCGTGTCGGTGACGAGGGTGTGCAGGGTGGCGTCCTGGGCGGTGGCGGTGAGGCGTTCGTCGGGGAAGTCCGGGTCGAGGAGGGCGTAGCCGGCGCCGGTCTTGATGACGGCGAGGAGGGCGACGGCGAAGTCGGTGCCGCGCTCCAGGAGGATGCCGGCGAGGTGGCCGCGGGTCAGGCCGCGGGTGGTGAGGTGGTGGGCGAGTCGGTTGGCGCGCTCGCCCAGTTCGGCGTAGGTGAGTTCTTCGGCGCCGCTGATGATCGCGGTGTGGTCGGGGCGCAGGCGGACCTGTTCCTCGAAGCGTTCGGCGAGGGTGGCCTCCCCGATCTCGGTGCGCGTGCCCGTCCACTCCTCCAGGACCTGCCGACGCTCGACCGCACCCAACAACTCCACCTCGGACAGGGCGACTTCCGGCGACTCCACGACCTGTTCCAAGGTGCGCCGCAGCATCGCGACCATCCGCTCGACGGTCTCCTGCTCGTACAGGTCGGAGCTGAAGAGGACCGCGCCGGTCAACCCCGTGGCGTCCTCGGCCCGCAGCAGGAACTCCAGGTCGAACTTGACCGCGCCGGTCGCCAGCGCCTCGGCGCCGCCCGCCCGGACCCCGGCCAGCTCGGGACCGGCGGCCGGACCGCTCTCCAGGGCCAGGCAGACCTGGAACAGCGGGTGCCGGGACAGCGAGCGGACCGGGTTCACGGCTTCGAGGACCAGGTCGAAGGGGGCTTCCTGATGGGCGAAGGCGTCCAGGTCGGTGCCGCGGACCCGGGCCAGCAACTCACGGAAGGACGGGTCGCCGGAGGTGTCCGTCCGGAGCACCAGCGTGTTGACGAAGAAGCCCACGAGCGGGGCGAGCGCCTCGTCGGAGCGCCCCGCGACCGGTGATCCGAGGGGAATGTCCGTGCCCGCGCCCAGCCGGGTGAGGGTCGTGGCCAGTGCCGCGTGCAGCACCATGAAGGGCGTGCACCGCTCGGCGCGGGCCAGCTCCACCACCCGCTTGTGCAGGTCACCGCCGAAGTCCAGCCGGACCACCCCGCCCCGCCCCCCGGTGACCGCGGGCCGCGGCCGGTCGTGCACCAACCCCAGTTCCTCCGGCAGCCCGGCGAGCGCCGTGCGCCAGTAGTCGAGCTGGCCGCCGAGCACCTCGCCCAGCGCCGCGCGCTGCCACAGCGCGTAGTCGGCGTACTGGACCGCGAGTGCGGGCCACCGCGGGGCCCGACCGGCGCGCCGGTCGGCGTAGGCGAGGGACAGGTCCGCGAAGAGCGGGCCCAGCGACTGGCCGTCCGTGGCGATGTGGTGCAGCAGGACCAGCAGCGCGTACTCCTGCTCGCCGGTCTCGAAGAGGGTGACCCGCAGCGGGTGTTCGGCGCTCAGGTCGAAGCGGTGCTCCGCGGCCGCGATCAGCTCGGCGTCGACTGCCCCGGGGGCCACGGCGCGCACCTCGAACACGGGCGCCGTCGGCGTGGGCGGATCGACGACCTGGTACGGGTCCCCGTCCACCGTCGTGAAGCGGGTGCGCAGCGGCTCGTGGCGCGCCACCAGGTCGGCGAAGGCGGAGCGCAGCGCCGCCACGTCGAGGTCGCCGTCGAGCCGCACGGCCATCGGTACGTTGTACGAGGTCCCCCGCCCGCCGAGGTCCGACACCAGCCACAGGCGCTGCTGGGCGAAGGACGGTGGCAGCCGGTCGGGCCGCGGATCGGCGGCGGTGAGCGGCGCGAGCGGCGGGCGGCCGCCGACCGTGGCGATGTGCCGGGCCAGGGCCACCGGGGTGGGGTGCTGGAAGACGTCGCGGATCGTGAGGGCGACGCCGAGGGTGGTGGCGATCCGGTTGGCGAGGCGGGCGGCGAGCAGGGAGTGGCCGCCGTGGTCGAAGAAGCCGTCGTCGATGGAGAGCGGCGCGGGGCTCTCCAGGACCTCGCTCACCAGGGTCCGCACGAGCTCCTCCAGCTCGGTGCGCGGCTCGCGGCCGCCGGTGCTCAGGGGCGCCTCGATCGTGGGCAGGGCGCGCTTGTCGATCTTCCCGTTGGGGGTGAGCGGCAGCCGGTCGAGGACCGCGAAGTGGGACGGGACCATGTGCTCGGGCAGCCGCTCCCGCAGCCAGGCCTTGACGGCCGCCGGGCTCAGCTCGATGCCGGGGGCGGTGGTGACGTAGGCGTTGAGGTGCGTCGTGTGCGTGAGCGTGGCTTGGGTGATGTGGGGGTGGGTGGTGAGGGTGGTTTCGATTTCGGTGGGTTCGATGCGGAAGCCGCGGATTTTGATTTGGGTGTCGGTGCGGCCGGTGTAGTGGAGGTTGCCGTGGGTGTCCCAGTGGGCTTGGTCGCCGGTGCGGTAGAGGCGGGTGCCGGGGGGTCCGTAGGGGTGGGGGATGAAGTGGGTTGCGGTGGTGGTGGGTTGGGCGAGGTAGCCGTGGGCGAGTCCGTCGCCGGTGAGGTAGATCTCGCCGGTGGTGCCGGGGGGTGTGGGGTTGAGGTGGGTGTCGAGGATGTAGGTGTGTTTGTTGGTGAGGGGGGTGCCGATGGAGATGGTGGATGGTGGGGTGTTCGTTCGTTGTGTGGTGTGGGTGGTGGTGAAGCCCATGGATTCGGCGGGGCCGTATCCGTTGGTGATGGTGAGGTGGGGGTGGGTTTGGTGGAGTGTGTGGATGTGGGTGGGGGAGGCGGGTTCGCCGCCGGTGTAGACGGTGTGGGTGGTGGTGAAGGTGTCGGGGTGTTCGTCGGTGAGGTAGTTGAAGAGGCTGGAGGAGAGTTGGAGCATGGTGATGTGGTGGTGGGTGGTGAGGGTGTGGATGAGTGCGGGTTCGGGGCGTTGTCCGGGTTGGAGGACGGTGGTGCCGCCGTGGAGGAGTGCTCCCCAGAATTCGAGGCTGAAGGCGTCCCAGGAGACGGGGGAGCATTGGAGGAAGGTTTCGGTGGGGCCGAAGGTGGCGTAGGTCTGGGCGGTGAGGGTGGAGATGAGGTTGCGGTGGCTGGAGAGGATGCCTTTGGGACGTCCGGTCGAGCCGGAGGTGAACATCACGCACGCCACGTCGTCCGGGGTGAGCGGGGTCCGGGGGTTCCTGGTGTGCTGCGCCTCGATGTAGACGCGCTCCGCGTCGATCACCGTCGTGGTCCAGGGGCCCGGGAGGCGGGGCGCGTGCCGTGAGTCGGTGACGAGGGTGTGCAGGGTGGCGTCGTGGGCGGTGGTGGTGAGGCGTTCGTCGGGGAAGTCGGGGTCGAGGAGGGCGTAGCCGGCGCCGGTCTTGATGACGGCGAGGAGGGCGACGGCGAATTCGGTGCCGCGCTCCAGGAGGATGCCGGCGAGGTGGCCGCGGGTCAGGCCGCGGGTGGTGAGGTGGTGGGCGAGTCGGTTGGCGCGCTCGCTCAGTTCGGCGTAGGTGAGTTCTTCGGCGCCGCTGATGATCGCGGTGTGGTCGGGGCGCAGGCGGACCTGTTCCTCGAAGCGTTCGGCGAGGGTGGCCTCCCCGATCTCGGTGCGTGTGCCCGTCCAGTCCTCCAGGACCTGCCGGCGCTCGGCCGCACCCAACAACTCCACCTCGGACAGCGGTCGTTCGATGTCCTCCAGAGCCGTCGCGATGAAGCGGACGAAGCGGTCGTGATGTCCCGCGATCGCCTCGACGTCACACACGTCGGGCGAGGCGTCGAAGTCGATCCGCAGCCCGCCCTCCGCGCCGAGGTCGTAGATGCCGACCGCCAGGTCCTCCACCGGCCCGTTGCTCATGTTGTGCTGGGTGGTGGGCAGCCCGCAGAACGGCATGCCCGGCGTGAAGGCCATGATGTTGATCAGCGGGGCCGTGATCCGGCGCTCGGCCTCGCCGAGGCCGAGGTCGCGGCAGATGTCCTCGTATCGGGTCCGCTGGCGCTTGAGGTTCTGTCGGGCCTCGGCCCCCACCACGGCCAGCAGTTCGGCGAGGGTGCCCGCCTCCGCGACCGGCACCCGCAGCGGGATGACGTTCGAGAGCATGCCGGGCGTGCGCCGCGTCAGCTCGGTGGACCGGGCCGTCACCGGCAGCCCCAGCGACAGCTCGGTGGCCCCGCTGACCCGGTGCACGTACGCCCCCACCAGGGCGATCATCAGCATCGTCCACGTCGAGCGGTGCGCCCGGGCCACCTCGCGCAGCCGGTCCGCCTGCGCGGGCGGCAGCAGCAGGGTCCGCCGTACGAAGGGGAGCGCGGCCGCGCCGCCCGGCTCCCGCGCGGTGCGGCCCTCGCCGAGCCGCGGGGTCGGCGCCAGGCCGGCCAAGTGCCCGGCCCAGTAGGCCCGATCGGCCGCGCCCGCCTCCGAGGCGCGGTACTGGGCGTCCTCCGCCAGTACCGCCGCCAGCGAACCGAAGGGGCTCGGCCCCGCGGGCTCCCCGGCAGCCGCCCGCTCGTAGAGCTCGACCAGCCGCCGGTCCAGCAGGGCGATGCCCATGCCGTCGATGGCCAGGTGGTGGAAGGCCCCGAAGTAGAACCACCGCTGCGGCCCGTCCACGCCGCCGCCCGCCCTGATCAGCGCGTGTCGGCTCAGCCAGCCCTCGGCCAGATCGAACGGCCGGGCCAGCTCGGCCGCCATCCACGCCCGGGCGGCCGCGGCCGGATCCGGCTCCCCGCTCAGGTCGAGCCGCACCAGCCGGTCCGCACCCGGTTCCGGCCGCACCAGCTGCCACAGCCCCTCCTCGTCCGAGCCGGTGCCGCGGATGCGCATCGCGTCCGCCTCGCGGGCCACCTGGTACCAGCACGAGGCGAACAGCTCGGCGTCCAGGGGGCCGAGGATCTCCCGGTGTTCGCCGATGTTGTAGCGGCGACCGGTGGTGTCGAGCCCGTGGGCCATCCAGATGTCGCGCTGCGCTGCCGACAGGGGCAGCCGCACAGCGGCCGGCCCGTGCGCGGCGCTCTGTTCAGACGGCTTGCGGGGCATGCGGGGACTCCTCGTGATCGCTTCGGTGGTGGGGCGGGGGCAGATCAGATCGGGGTGCTCTCGTCCGGCCAAGCGCCATCCAATGCCCCGGCGGGGGACGCGGGCGGCAGTTGCGACGGCACTCCGCAAGCAGTTCAGGGGGTGGGGGAAGCTGCCGATGCTGCCTGTGCCGGGCAGGCGGACCGTACGATCCCCAGCACCCGGAAGCGGGAACTGCCGCCCTCGTGGGCGGCCCGCACCACCCCGCTGATCAGCAGCTCGCGCAGCATCCGGCCGCACTCGGAGAGGTTGCGGCCGGTCAGGGCCGTGATGTCGACCAGCTCGAAGTCCTCCCCGGCGCGGGCGCACAGGGCGGCGAGCAGCTCTCGGGGGCCGGGCGCCAGCCGCGCCATCCGGTCGGAGAGCAGCCGGTGGAAGGCATCGCCGCCGGCGGCTCCGCCGAGGTGGTCGAGCAGCGGGACCGGGTCGGCGTCCAGGGCGTGGCACAGGGCGGCCAGGTCGCGGACCACCAACCAGGACGCGGCGGCGGCCAGTGCTCCGGGATGCCCGTCGAGCCGGCGGCAGAGGAAGGCGGTCCGCTCCAACTCGGCGGGTCCGGCGACGAATTCGGGACGCACGCGGCGCACGTGGTCCAGGAACACCCGCACGGCGGGGGAGGCGGCGACCACCGGCTCGGCGGCGTCCCGCGCCGGGACCACCAGCGGGGAGAGCAGGAAGATCCGCTCGCCCGGGGCCTCCCAGGGCTGCTCGGAGGTGACCAGCAGCCGCAGCCCCGGGCAGTCGCGCAGCAGCCGGGTGAGCCGCTCGGCGCCGGGCGCGCGGGGCGGGGCGCCGTCGAGGACGAGCAGCGCGGCCCGGTCCCCGAGGAGCCCGGCGAGCCCTTCGTCGGCGCCGTCCGCCGCGGCGGCGTCGTAGAGCTCCGCGACCGCGGCCGCGACCCGTACCGTCAACTCCCCGTCCGCTGAGGGGAGATAGTCGGTGGGTCTGCCCGGGAACGCGAACCACAGCACCGGCATCCCCTCCCCGTGCAGCCGACCCGCGACCTCCAGCGCCAGTCGCGTCTTGCCCACCCCGGTCAGTCCCACCACGTTCACCAGCCGCTCCGCGCCACTGGACAGCTCGCGGGCCAGCACCGCCACCTCGCCGTCGCGCCCCATCAGCGGGTGCAGCGCGGTCGGCGGCGCCGGCGGTTCGGTCAGGGCGTCCCGCCCGGCGCCGGGGGGGGGGGGGGGGGGGGGGGGGGGGGGGGGGGGGCGGGGGAGGGGGGGGGGGGGGGGGGGGGGGGGGGGGGGTGGGGGGGGTGGGGGGGGCGTCCGCCCCCCCCCCCCCCCCCCCCCCGCGGCCCGCCTGGGCCGCGGCCTCCAGCGCCGCACGGGCCCGGGGTCCGAGCCGCAGCGCCTCGGCCATCAGCCGCACCGTGTCCGTACGGGGGCGGCGCGCCTTGCCCTGTTCCAGGTCGCGGATGGCCCGCACGCTGATCGTGGAGAGGTCGGCCAGCTCCCGCTGGGTGAGGCCGATCCGCAGGCGGTGCGCCCGTATCAAGGCGCCGAGCTGGGCGGATTCCTGCGTCGAGCTGGTCAGCGTGGCCGTGTTCATATGCGCTCCCGGCATGGGTGTGGGGGAACGGCGGGGCCTGGGGTGATGTGGCCCGGTTCCGGATTCCCATACTCGCCAGCGCGCTATCCCGGGGGCATCGCGGCGGGCCCGTCCCCCGCTATCACCGGGGGACGGGGCTCCGCGGCGTCGTTATCGCGACGATAACGAGGACTGATCCCCGTGATAACGCGACGATAGGAGCGGGACCGGTGCGGAGATTCCACCCCTGCCTAAGTTGGTGTCCAGAAAGAAGGAAGCGCCCCGGAAGACCGGAGCGCACCGACGGAAGGACACCTCGAATGAGCATCGCCCACGCCCTGCGGACCGCCCTCGTCACCGCCGCCCTCGCCGGCGCCGCCGTACTCGGCACCCAGGTCGCCTTCGCCGACAACGCCGCCACCGGCGGTACGGGCAGCGCCACCACCACCGAGCCCGGCAGCGCCAAGTCCGGCGCCGGTCAGGACGACGGCGCCGCGCCGCAGGCCGTCGTCCCCTCCCCGACCGCCAGCAAGGACACCAACCCCTGGGACTGAACCTCTGGGACTGCCCCCTGGGGCCGACCCGGCACAGCGCAGGTCAGGCCCCGGCGACGGAACCCGCCGCCGGACCATCGCCCAACAACACCCGCGCCTGCGTCAGTTCCGGCTCCATCCGCCGGTCCCGGAACGTGCGCACCGCGCTCTCCAGCAACTCCCGGGAACGGGAACGCTCACCGCAGCCGTGGGCCGACGAGAGCAGCCGCGCCAGATCGAGGCGCACCAGCGCGGCGCCACCGTGATCCATGATCTGCTCCCGCACCGACAGCGCCTGGTCGAAGAAGGCCACCGCCGCCGCGTCCCGACCGAGCTCGGCGTGCGCCTGACCGAGGTCCCGCAGCAGGTGCCCCTGGCCGATCACGTCGCCGGTGTCCCGGCACAGCTCCAACACCTCGGTGAACGTGCGCACCGCTCCCTCGTGTTCGCCCTGGCTCTGCAACAACTGCCCCGCCCGGCGCAGCGTCCGGGCCTGGCCGCCCGTGTACCCCACCGACCGGTAGATGCCGAGCGCCTCGTCGAGCCTGCTCTGCGCGGTCGCGCTCTGCCCGCGCAGCATCCAGATCTGCGCGCTCTGGGTCAGTACGATCGCCCGGCCCACCACGTCGCCCACCCGGTCGAAGTCCCGCAACGCCCGGTCGTACAGCGCGAGCGCCCGGTCCTCGTTGCCCCGCATCCGCTCCAGGAGCGCGAGGTCGCGGTGGCACAGCGCCAACCCCTGCCGGTCGCCGAGCTCCTCGAAGAGGCCGAGCGCCGAGGTCAGCGCCGCCCGTGACTCCTCGTGCTGGCTGCGGCCCAGGTGCAGGACGCCGAGGGAACTCAACAGCGCCGCGCTGCCCCGCTTGTTGCCCGCCGAGCGGACCGCGTCCAGGGCGAGCCGGTGCGTACGCTCCCAGTCGTCGAAGTAGCCGCGCGCCTCGAACAGGGTCGCCAGCGTGGTCGCCAGGTCCCAGCACAGCTCGTCCATGTTCTCGCGCGCCGCGTGCTCCACGGCCTGCACCAGGTTCGCGTGCTCGCTGTCGAGCCACTCCAACGGCTCCACCAGCAGCTCCGTCACACAGCTCGCCGGCGGCTCCCAGCGCGGCGCCGAGCCGTGCAGCACCGTGAAGTCCCCGCCGTAGATGCGCCGGTGGGCCTGCTCGGCCAGGGCCATCCAGCCGCCCATCATCCGGCGCAGCGCCCCCGACTGGGCCGCCGGATCGTCATGGGTGGCGAGCTGCTCGCGCGCGAAGACCCGGATGATCTCGTGGAAGCGGTAGCGGAAGCCGCCGGTGCTCTCCACCCCGACCACGTCCAGCATCTGTACGTCGACCAACGGCTCCAGCAGGTCGGAGGGGAAGGGGCGGTCGTCGTCCAGCAGCGCTCCGGCGAGCCAACCGGGCAGGGTGGGCCCCTGCGCCAGGCTCAGCAGCCGCAGCAGTCTGCGGTCGGCGGGGCCCAACCCGTCGTGGGTGAGCGAGAGGCTGGCCCGCATCGTCATCTCGCCGTGCGTCAACTCGTCCAGCCGGTGCCGCTCGTTGGCGAGGCGGTGCACCATCGAGGCCAGCGTCCAGTGCGGGCGGGCGGCCAGCCGGGCCGCCACGATCCGCAGCGCGAGCGGCAGCCCGCCGACCGTCCGGGTCAACGCTTCGGCGGCGACGGCCTCGCCCGCCACCCGGTCCTCGCCGATCATCCGGACCAGCAGCTCCAGCGACCGCTGCGTGTCCAGGGCGTCCAGCTCCACCCGGTGCGCGCCGGGCAGCGCGGTCAGCCGGACCCTGCTGGTCACCAGGACGGCGCAGCTGTTGCTGCCGGGCAGCAGGGGGCGGATCTGGCTCTCGGACGCCGCGTCGTCCAGGACCACGAGCACCCGCCGGGAGGCGAGCAGCGTGCGGTACATCTCCGCGCGCTCGTCCTGGGACTCGGGGATGACCGGGCCGGGGATGCCGAGGGCGCGCAGGAAGCGGCCCAGCACCTCGGTGGAGGTGGCCGGGGTGCCGGTGCCGCGCAGATCGCAGTACAACTGCCCGTCGGGGAAGCCGGTTTCGCTGACCCGGTGGGCGATGTGCGTGGCCAGGGTCGACTTGCCGGTGCCCGGCTTGCCGACGATGACCGCGAGTCCGACGGCCCGCCGCCCGCGCCCGCCCGCGCCCCCTTCGGCCGGCGCGCCGAGCAGGGTCCGCTCGATGCGCAGGATCTGTTCCTCGTCCCCGACGAAGTCCGAGGTATCGGCCGGAAGTTGTCGGGGCAGTTCCTCCCGGTATCCGCTCTGCGGGCCCGGTCCGGAGGCCGTGTCGGGCCCCGCCGCGCCCCCGGCGGACGCTCCCGCGACCGGCCCCGTGGCGGGTCGGCCACCGACCCCCGGGGCGCTTTGGGGCGCGGGGCCGCGCACGCTCGCGTACGGGCTGATGCCCACCGGCGCGCCCGTGCTGACCTGGGCACCGCCGGCCGTCACCGGATCCGGCGCCGCCGTGCCCGCGGCGACGCGGGCGGCGGGTACGCCCTCCGCCTCCCCGGCGCCCGGCCCTTCACGCGGACCGACCGGGGCGGGCCCGGGAGCGGCGCTCGCGAGGGAGCCCGGGGTGGCCGGCGCGCGGTCGCCCCCGGCCTGCGGGAGGGCCCCCGGAGGGGCGACTTCCGCGGAGAGAATGGCTGATTCCAACCGCCGTAGTTCGGCGCCCGGTTCGAGCCCCAGCTCGTCGATGAGCAGCTCCCGGCCGACCCGGTAGGTCTCCAGGGCCTCCGCCTGCCGCCCGGAGCGGTAGAGCGCGAGCATCAACTGGCCCCGCAGGCCCTCGCGCAGCGGGTGCACGTGGACCAGCAGTTGGATCTCACCCACCAGTTGGTGGTGGCGGCCGAGTTCGAGTTCCAGCCCGATCCGGGTCTCGGCAGCGGTCAGCCGCTCCTCGTCCAGCTGGCGCGCCTTGCTGCGCAGCGTCTCGCTCGACACCCCGCTGAGGCAGTCGCCGAGCCACAGTTCGCCGGCCGCGCGCAGCAGTTCGACGGCCTCCGCCGCACGGCCCCCCTTGGCCGCCGTCCGCGCGTCGGCGACCCGGCGGGCGAAGACGGCCGCGTCGACCGAGTCGACCGAGTCGCCTTCGGTGCGCAGCACGTACCCCGGGGGCCGGGTGGTGATGGCGGCCGCGATGCCCGCCGTGGAGAAGAGCTTGCGCAGCCGGGACACGCAGATCTGCACCTGGGTGCGCGCCGTGTCCGGCGGCTCGTCGTCCCAGATCAGGTCGACCAGGTAGTCGGTGCTGACCACCCGGTTCGCTTCCAGCAGCAGCGCCGCGAGGATGACCTCCTGCCGGCCCGGCGGTATCCGCACGGGCCCGCCGCACCCCGTGACCTGTAAAGGGCCGAGGATCCGGAAGACGGGCGCGTCTGGGGTCGACGAAGGCGTCCCGCCGGGTGAATCGGTCATGAGTCTCCCAGCTGGAGGGCACGCCTGATGCGCTCAAGGGTGAACGGAGATGGGGTGGAGAACCGAGATCAGTCTTCCCGAATGACTCTTCGGTTGTCCATGGTGTGGAGATTATGTGTGACGGTGTGGCCGCTCGGTGTGAACAGCGGATTTCAGCCGGTCAGCGCGTAGGCGGACGCGGGTGGAGGGCTCCCGGTGATAGGACCGGGATAGTCGTGAGTTGCGGCCGCGGCGCACGGTGTGAGTGCCGGTACCCCGCCGGGTGCGTTGTGACGAGAGGACCCCCACATGAACAGTCGGCCCGGTCGGATCCCGGGACGGATCCCGCCCAGTCGCGTCATCACCGACTCGGGGGTCGAACACGCCCGTCTCGCCTACCACTACCTCGACACCGGGGACCTCGACGGCTACGGCTCCCTGCTCGACGGGGACGCCGGGGGCGGCCGCGCACTGGAGCGGTTCGCCACCGGCGGCACCCACGAGATCCACCGCATCGTCGCCGACGGCGACTGCGTGGTCGTGATGGGCCTCAGCCCCGAACGGCGCGAGTTCGTCGATGTGTTCACCCTGTCGGACGAGGGGATGCTGCGGGACTGTCGCCGCTACTTCGGTCACGTCCACCCGTAGGGGCGGGGCGGTCGAAACTTCCTGGTCGAGCGGCGGCGCGATGTGCGATCTTGGCTCATGCGCACCCTGCGGGCCAAGACCGTGAACACCCTCGGCACCACGATACGCACGGCGGCCCCCGCGTCCGCCGTCACCGCCGGACTGATCGCCGTCCTGGTGGGCGTCACCAGTTCCGCCGCCATCGTCTTCACCGCGGCACGCGCCGCGGGCGCGGACGACCGGGAGGTCACCTCCTGGATGCTGGCCCTCGGCGTCGGCATGGGCGTGACCTGCATCGGCCTCTCGCTGCGCTACCGCGCGCCGGTCATCACCGCCTGGTCCACCCCGGGCGCCGCCCTGTTGGTGTCGGGGCTCCACGGCGTCACGATGGCGCAGGCCATCGGCGCCTTCCTCGTGTCGGCCGCGTTGATCGTGCTCAGCGGGCTCACGGGCTGGTTCGAGCGGATCATGGGCAGGATCCCGGTGCCGCTCGCGGCGGGTCTGCTGGCCGGGGTGCTCGTACAGTTCGGAACCGGCCTCTTCCGCAGCATGAACGACCACTTCGCCGTCGTCTTCGCCCTCTTCGCGACCTACCTGCTGGGCCGCAGGCTGCTGCCCCGGTACGCGATCGTCCTCGCGCTCGTCGTGGGCGTGGCCGTCGCGGCCGGCCAGGGATCGCTGCGGCCCGGGCTGGTCCACCTCGCGCTCGCCGAACCGGTCCTCACGGCTCCCGAGTTCTCCTGGCAGGTGATCGTCAGCGTGGCCCTGCCGCTGTTCGTGGTCACCATGGCCTCGCAGAACCTGCCGGGCGTCGCGGTGTTGCGCGGCGACGGGTACGGCGGGGTCCCGGTGTCCCCGCTGATCACGTGGACGGGCACCACCAACCTCCTGCTCGCGCCCTTCGGGTGTTTCGGTCTGAACCTGGCCGCCATCACGGCCGCGATCTGCACCGGGCGCGAGGCGCACGAGGATCCCGACCGTCGCTATCTCGCCGGAGTCTGGGCCGGGCTGTTCTACCTGTGCGTCGGCGTCTTCGGCGGCACGGTCAGCTCCCTGCTCACCGCGCTGCCCACCGCGCTCATCCTCGGCATCGCCGGCCTCGGGCTGCTCGGCACCATCGCCAACTCGCTCTCCTCCGCGCTGTCCGACGAGACGTTCCGCGAGGCCGCCGTGGTCACCTTCCTGGCCACCGCCTCGGGCGTGACCCTGCTGGGGATCGGGTCCGCCTTCTGGGGGCTGCTCGCCGGGGCGCTGACCCTGCTGGTGACGCGGGGCCTGCGGCGCGCTCCCTGAAACCCGGGCGACCATGACCGGTCATCAGGGGCGCGTCGGGGTCGGCTCGGGGTGATTCCCGATACGCGGTCAACCCCGCGGCGTACAGGATCACCCCATGAGCGACCGAGCAGCCACCCACCGCCCGCACACCACCAACATGACCTGGACCCAAGGGGGTTGGAGCCCCCGGCGGATCGCCCTGACGCGCGCCGCCTTCTACGCCGGCCCGCTGTGCATGCTGGTCTACGGAGCCGTCCGGCTCAGCGCCCCCGAGCACCGGCCGGACCTCTCCTGGGCCGTCGGGCACCTCGCCATGACCCTCGGGGTCGTCCTCTTCGGGGCCGTCTTCTCGGGGCTGCGCCGACTGGTCGGACCGGTCGGCGCGGCCGGTCGGCGCAGCGCCGGCGCCGCGACCGCACTCGGTCTGATCGGCGTGTTGGCCGTCACCGCCCAGGGGGTGATCGACATCGTCGTGGGTCTGCGCGCGGCCGACCGGCCCGCCATGAAGCAGCTCTTCGAGCAGGTCCAGAGCCAGCCAGGAGTGATGCCCGCCGTCTACACCGTCGGCCCGATGCTCTTCTACGTCGGCCTGGTCTGGCTCGTCGTGCAGCTCGCGGCCGCGCGCCGCATCGCCGCCTGGCGTCCCGTGGCCGTGGTGCTCGGCGTGGCCGCGATGGCCGTCAGCCTGGACCTGATCCCGCTCGGCGCCGCCCTCTTCTGCGCGGCCCTCTCCCCGCTGGCGCGCGAACTGACCGCCCCCGCCACCGCTCCGCGGTGACGCTTATGATCATGAGGATCATGGGGGAACGCTGCCGCGCGGACCGCCTCGCCCGGGGCGCGCCGAGCGACGGCGCGGTGGACGAGCTGCTCGTCCACGCCCCCACCGCGCCGGGTGATCCGGTCCCCGGCTGACGAAACGAGTCCCGCATGCCGTACCTGGTCCGCCACGTCTCACCGGCCGCTCCGGCCCTGCGCCTGGTGTGCTTCCCGCACGCGGGAGGCGGCGCGAGCTTCTTCCGCGGCTGGGCGCGCCACCTGGCCCCGTCCGTCGAGCTGTTGGCGATCCAGTACCCGGGCCGGGAGAACCGCTTCACGGAACCGCTGGTGGCGGAGCTCGCCGAACTCGCGGCCGGCGCCACCACCGAGCTGTTGGCCGAACCCCCGCGCACCACCGTGCTGTTCGGGCACAGCATGGGCGCGATGGTGGCCTACGAGACCCTGCTGCGCCTGGAGGCCTCGGGCGCCACGCACTTCACCCGGCTCTGCGCCTCCGGACGAGCCCTGGACGCGCCC
This sequence comes from Streptomyces sp. NPDC028419, assembly GCF_055565515.1. Classification (NCBI taxonomy): domain Bacteria; kingdom Bacillati; phylum Actinomycetota; class Actinomycetes; order Kitasatosporales; family Streptomycetaceae; genus Streptomyces; species Streptomyces sp. NPDC028419. The sequence continues at coordinate 96,455 of NZ_JBVHUE010000027.1, forward strand.
CCGGTCGGCGCCGGCGAGGTGACGGACGCCGAACTGATCGCCTCCGTCACGGCACTCGGCGGGTCACACGCCGAGGTCTGGGAGAATGCCGAGCTGCGCGAGATGCTGCTCCCGATCATCCGCAACGACTACCGCCTGATCGACTCCTACCGGCGCGCCCCCGGTACCCCGCCGCTGCGCGCGGAGGTCCTCGCCCTCTCCGGCGACGCCGACCCCCGCATCACCCCGGACCAGGCCGCCCTCTGGGCCACCGCCACCACGGGCCCCTTCTCCAGCGAGGTCTACGACGGCGCCCACTTCTACCTGACCACCCACGCCGCCAGCGTGGCGCGGCAGGCGGTGGCGGGGTTGTAGCACCCCTGCCGGTCGACGCGGCACGTCCTACGCCCCGCCCTCGAACATCTCGCCCGCGGGGGTGCCCGCGAGCCATCGGGCGGTCCAGGCGGCCGCGTCGTCACGACGCCCCAGGTGGGCCGTGGCCTGGGGCTCGCCTTCGAGCAGCGAAGCGAGGCTGTCCGTCAGGGCGGTGCCGGCCAGGAAATGGGCCAGCGGTGCGACCGAGGCGGCGGCCCCGGGCGTGACGGGACCTCCGTGGGCGAGCGAATTGCGCACGGACCGCAAGCGATCGACCGCGCGCGACCAGCGGTCGTCGAGCTCCGCGTGCCAGCCCCGCATGCCCTCCGCCCCCGCCACCCGCCCGGCCGCGCCCCGCGCACGGCGGCGCTGCTTGCTGTGGACCGGGTAGACCTCCACCAGCTCGGGCAGTACGGAGACGAAGCCGGGGAGGTCGACGCGCATGCCCCCGCGCCCGTACCGCACCACCCTGCGGTGCAGCGCCCCGGCGGCCCGGCCGACCTCCGGCGGGAACTGCGCCAGGTCGTCGCCGGCGTGCCAGGCCACCTGCGTCAACGCGACGGTGATCCGGTGCCGGATCCAGGCGTTCTTGTGGAAGTCGTCGAGGTAGCGGTACCACTCCTGGCCCGAGACCCTGGTGGCGAGCAGTTCGAGGATGCGCACGTCCATCACGACCGCCGGCAGCGCGGGCTGCGTACCGGAGGCCTTCCACCAGCCCACCGCGTCGATGACGTCGGAGAGGTCCGAGCCGGCTCCGGGCAGGTGCGCGGCGATGCGCGGGGCCATCCGGTCCAGCCGCTCGGCCGTGGCCTCCATGGGCAGGTGCGGTACGCCGAACTCCTCATCGGCCGGCCAGAACGCGTGGTGGGAGACGAGGTCGCCGTCGACCGTGTGGACGTGCCCGTTGTACATCTCCCAGCCGCGGAAGTCCTGCGGGAACGTGGCGGCCAGGATCAGGGACCGGGCCTGGAGGCGCGAGACGGCCGGGGCGTCCGCCAGCGCGCCCACCCCGAGATCGACGCGCACGAGCACCACGTGCGGCGCGTCCGGGAAGCCGTCGGCGGGGAAGAAGGATCCGTCCCGGGTCACCTCGTCCGGCAGCAGGTGCCGGTGGGGGCCGTCCTCGGCCGCGTTGCCCTGGAACCACTCCCGGTCGTACAGGGTGATCGAGCCGAAGGTCTGCACCATGCCCGTGATCCGCGCCTTCGCGAAGGCGTGCCACACCACGTGGTGGCCCCGGCGCGGGGCGGCCGTCAGCAGGCGCGCGGCGAGGTCGAGCCGCTCCTCCTCGGACAGGCCGGCCACCGCTCGCGCGTCCCGTCGCGCCGCCGGCGCGTCCGGGCCGGTGGCCTCCCGCAGGGCGTGCCGGGCCCCGCGGACGTCCAGGGGCCGGTCGCGCAGGACGCCCGCGACGACGCCCAGCAGCCCGGCGCAGCCGCGCTGGGACCGCTCCAGGAGGGCGCGGAGCAGAGCGGCGCGCAGGCGGACGACCTCGTGGTCCAGGCCGTCCCGGACCGAGGACGCCAGGTCCCGCCACGCCAGGAGCAGGTGGTCCTCGGCGCAGGACTCCCGGTCGAGCGCGAGCAGCAGCCGGCGGGCCCGCGCCACCCGCTCGTGCGCCCCCACCGCGGGCAGGCCCGCCAGCGCGGAGCGCAGCGCGTCGAGGTGGGGGGCCAGCCCGCGCGCGTACCGCGGTCCCAGGCGGTCGGCGCCGTGGTCGAAGTCCGCGAGCGCGGCCCGCCAGTAGAAGGCGTGCCGCTTCTCGAAGTCGCGCGGGTCCTCCAGCCAGGAGCGGAGCTGGTCGAGGGTCTGCGGGAAGGTCAGGTCCACCTCGTCCGTCTCGTACCAACGGTCGCCGAGGGCCTCCGCCAGCGCGAAGGTCCACGGCGGATCGACTACGACGTGCCCGAAGAACATGTGCTCCAGTCTGCCCGTTCGCGGGGGCGCGGGGGCAACGGGTCAGCGGCAGAGCTCCATGACGGTCTCCTCGAAGTCCGGGAACTCGCCGGTCGCCCGCTCGATCACGGCGGTGGCCGAGCGGCGCCGGTCCGGCGCGAACCGCTCGGCGATCTCCGCGAACTCCGGCGGGGCGGGCGCCGTTCCGCCGGGCTCGTACGTGGTGACGGCTTCCAGCGGCCCGCAGCCGTCGGCCAGCAGCCACAGGAAGTCGCCCAGGTCGCGCGCGACGACGCCGGTCTCCCCCTCGGACCCGAGGAAGACGACGGGCTGCTCCTCCAGCGGCCGGCCCGGGCGCACCGACCAGAACGCCGCGTACCCGCCCGTGCCGTCCTGTCCGAAGACGTGGAAGTCGCTGCCGTCCACCTCGTCGTTCCCGGTCCAGGCCTGGAACCAGTCGGTCGTCTCGGCGACGGACAGGAAGGCGGGGAAGGGCTCGAAGTCGACGCCGTGGCCGTCGGCGTAGTCGAACGGCACGGCCATCGCGGCGGCGAGCGCGGCGGGGAACGGGAGGTCATCGTCGTACGTCACCGCGACAGGCTAGCCAGCGGCTCCGACCACGGTGACCGGGGGTGTGGCCGGGGGCGACGGCGCCCGTGCACCGCGCCCGCGGATCAGCCCCTCGCGTGCTGGCGCAACGAAGCGGCCAGGAGGTGCGAGTCGAGCAGCGAGGCGTCCGCCGTGCGGTCCGCCCGCGCGTAGCCCGCCAACATCCGCTTGGTGAGGACGAGCGCCTCGGGCGAGCGCCGCAGGAGGGGCCCGGTCCAGGAAGCGACCACCTTGTCCAGCTGGTCGAGGGGGGCGATCCGGTGGAGCAGGCCGAGGCGGTGGGCCGTCCCGGCGTCGAAGACGTCGCAGGTGAGCATGAGCTCGCGGATCCGGGAGGCGCCGACCTCGCCGACCAGGCGTCCCATCGCCCCGCCCCACGCCGGCGGCAGCCCCACGCCCACCTCCGGCATGCGGAAGCGGCTGGTGTCGGCGCCGGCGCGCAGGTCGCAGAAGGAGGCGAGGGCGAGACCCGCGCCGATGACCCGCCCGTGCAGCCGGGCGATCGTGACCGCGTGGGTGTTCTCCAGGGCCTGGCACAGCCGGTGCGCCTTGTCGGCGATGCGCCGCAGACCGACCCCGGACGGATCGGCGGCCAGCGCCTCCTGGTACTCGCCCCGGTCGGCGCCGAGGCAGAAGTCCGTACCCAATGACGAGAGCGTCAGGATCCGGACGTCGGGTCTCTCGTGCAGGTCGTCCAGGAGGTTGATGAGGTCGTCCAGGACCGCGGCGTCCACGGTGTCGTCCTGCCCCCAGGGGTTGAGGCGCACGTGCAGTACGGGGCCGTCCTGGTCGACGCGCACCGCCTTGGGGGCGATCCGGGCGCGCGCGGGAGCCGGGCCGGGGGTGGGGGCGTGGGTGGGCGTGGGGGAGCGGGTCGGGTCGGGGGAGCGGGGCGATTCGATCATGCGACGGCTACGTCCAGGTTCAGCAGGCGTCGGAACGCCACGCGGGGCGCCATCGACGGGGGGCGTACGAGGGTGAGGCGCGGCAGGCGCCGGATCAGCTGGTGGAGCAGGGTCGTCGCTTCGAGGCGGGCCAGCGGCGCGCCGAGGCAGTAGTGGATGCCGCCGCTGAAGGCGAGGTGGCCGGGGGTGCGCCGGGGGTCGAAGCGGTCCGCGTCGTGGTGTCGGGCCGGGTCCCGGTGCGCCGCGCCGACCAGGAGGTGGACCATCTCGTCCCGGTGGATCTCGATGCCGCCCAGTACGCGGTCCCGCGAGGCGACCCGGCTGATCACGTGGGTGGGCGGGTCGTAGCGCAGCGATTCCTCCACGAACCCGGACACGAGGTCGGGGTCGTCGGCGACCGCGTCCCAGCGCTCGGGGCTCTCGACGAGCCGGAGCGCGGTCGTCGACAGGAGCGTCGAGGTGGTTTCCAGCGCGGCCAGCAGGATGAACAGCACCAGGAAGTAGACGGCCTCGTCGGCCTTGTCCCGGTCGGGCTCGATCCCGTCCCAGGTGCGGATCCACCGGGTGACGGGGTCGTCGCCGGGGCGTTCGCGTCGTTCGCGCACCAACTCCGTGAAGTAGGAGCGCAGTTCGGCCGTGGCCGCGTCCGACAGGGCCAGTTGGCTGGCCGACGGGAGCAGTTCCTGGGCGAAGACCTGGTCGTGCGTCAACTCCCGCAGCCTGGCCCAGTCCGCCTGGGGCAGCCCGAGCCAGCCGCCTATGGTGGCCACCGGCAGCTCCTCGCAGACGAGCGCGGAGAAGTCGGCCTCGCCGGTGCGTATTCGCTCGGTGAAGGTGTCGAGGAGGCGATCCGTGGTCCGGTCCACGTGGCGGCCGATGCACTCCATCGTGGACCGGTCGAAGGTGCCGGCCGCCCGCCGCACCTTGGTGTGGTCCGGGGTGTTGAGGGCGGCCAGCGTGTTGCTCATCTCGCGCGAGGAGGAGGCGTTCCAGCGCGTCCCCGACTCCTGGCGCGCGCGCCAGGCCCGGTCGGGCTCCAGCCACTCGCGGCTGCGCAGGATCTGGTCGCAGGCGGCGAAGCCGGTCACGACGGAGCCGCCCCAGGGGGCGGGTACGACCTCACCCCGCGCGAGCAGCTCCGCGTAGATGGGGAAGGGGTCCGCCTGGCCCCCGGCCGTGCGCAGGCGGGAGAAGAGGGACGCGGACGCCCTGCGGTCGTACGACGGAGTTGTGGCAACCCCCATGATGGCGGCTCCTTTCTGAAGACCAGCCGCCATGCATACCCACATGATCGTTAAAGCATCCATGGCGGCGGCTACTCAGGAGGTTCGTGGGACTGATGGGGTCACATTCGCCTCATTCACCACGGGTCCAGGCCAGAAAGCGACTGAACAGGCCGCCCTTGGCCTGCGATGCCTGCGACGCGCCACCGGCCTTCGCGCGCGCCGGTCCGGCGTGGGACGGCCCGGTGTGGGACGACGGGGCGGTGGCGCCGGCGGGCGGGGGCGTGACCGGCTGCTGCTGGTGCGGCTGACCCGAGGTCGACGCCTCGGCCGCCTGGGGAGCGGAGCGCGGCGTGAAGCGGATCGGGAGGGTGACCAGCTTGCGGCTCCACGGACTCGGTGCCCAGGTGAGCGACTTGAACGGGACGCGCATCTCGACGTCCAACAGCTGGTTCAGCAGCGCCTCCACGGCCGTCACCGTGATCATGAAGGCCGGGTCCTTGGCGGGGCAGGCGTGCGGACCCGCGCCGAAGGCCAAGTGCGCCTTGGTGTTCAGCTGTTCGCGGTGCGCGGTCAGCTTCGGGTCGGTGTTGGCCGCCGCGAAGGAGATCAGCACCGGGTCGTTGGCCCGGACCACCCGGTTGCCGAGTTCGATGTCGTGCGTCGGGTAGTGGGCGGCGTAGTTGGCGATCGGCGCGTAGTTCCAGAGGGTCTGCGAGACCGCGTCCTCGACCGGCAGGCCGACCTGCCAGTCCTCGCCGAGGTACAGGGCGCTGCTGGTTCCGATGGCGGCGGCGAGCGGGGCCGTACCACCGGAGAGCAGGGTGACCAGCTGGTGCAGCACCTCCTCGTCGCTGAGCTGCGCCGGGTGCTCCATCAGGCGCGTCGTCAGGTCGGCCGTCGGCCGCCGCCGCTTGAGGGCGATCAGCTCGGTGAGCGCCCCGCCCAGGACCTCGTCGGCCCCGGGGGTCCCCTCGAAGATGCCGCTGATCCCGGCGATCACCCGGTCGCCGATCTCGGGCGGGCAGCCGAACAGGTCGCTGAAGACCAGCAGGGGCAGCGGCTGGGCGTACTCGGCCATCAGCTCCGCCTGCCCGAGCACATCGGTGCTGAACTGGCTGATCAAGTAGTGGGCGGACTGCTGCGTCTGCCGGATGAGCTGGTGCTCGTTGACCGTGGCGAGACTGTCGGTGACCGCCCGCCGCAGTCGGGCGTGTGCGGCGCCGTCGCTGAAGAGCGCGTTCGGGCGGTAGCCCATCATGGGCAGCGCCGGGCTGTCGGCCGGGACGCGACCTTCGGCCAGGGCGTTCCAGCGGCGGGAGTCGCGCACGAAGGAAGCGGGGTTCTGCAGGACGTAGAGGGCCGCGTCGTAGGTGGTGACGAGCTCGGCCTGGACGCCGGGGGCGATGTCCACGGGCGCGCTGTGCCCGAAGGAACGCAGCTGCGCGTAGTGGCTGTCGGGATCGGCCCCGAAGGCGGCGCCGTACAGCTGGACGTTCCCGTGCGCGGGGCAGCCGGGGGGTATCTCCTGGGGGTCACGGGGCTGTTGCATTCCTGCGCTCCTAGCCGAGTTGGGACATGAGGTGTTTCACGAGGGTGATGAGGGCCTGCGCCGAGGAGTTCTCGTCCCGTACGTCGCACTCCACGACGGGGGTCTCGGCGGTGAGGTTGAGGGCCTCGCGCACCTCGTCGAGCGGGTAGTGCGTGGTGCCCGCGAAGTGGTTCACGGCGATGGCGTAGGTCAGGCCGAAGCGCTCGACGAGGTCCAGGACCGGGAAGGACTCGTGCAGCCGCTCCGGGTCGACCAGGACCAGCGCGCCCAGCGCCCCCCGGGAGAGCTCCTCCCACATCTCCTTGAAACGCTCCTGGCCGGGCGTTCCGAAGAGGTAGAGCACCAGGGTGTCGCTCAGCGTGAGCCGGCCGAAGTCCATCGCGACGGTCGTGGTCGTCTTGTCGGGGGTGCCCGACAGGTCGTCGAAGCCCACGCTGGCCTCGGTGATCTCCTCCTCGGTCCGCAGCGGCTCGATCTCGGAGAGACTGCCGATGCAGGTGGTCTTGCCGACCCCGAAGTGCCCCACTATGAGGATCTTCACCGCGTGGGAGACATCTGGATCCAGGTACACGCGTTACGCTCCGAATCGATTCTTCAGGCCCTCGAGCACAGCGCTGACCAGTTCCCTGTCAACCCGTTCGGCGCGCGGTATCGGTGTCCTGGCGAGAATGAGACTGTCCTCCTCCAACTGCGCCAGCAGGATGCGGACGACGCCCAGGGGAAGGTGGGTGTGGCCCGCCACCTCGGCCACGGACAGGAAGCCGTTCGCGACCAGGTCCATGACCTGACCCGCTTCCGGGGAGAGCGTGCGCGCGGAGACCGGCGCGTGCTGCGCCGCGGCGGCCGTCACGAGCGTGGTGTGCTCGTACTCGTGGTCCGGCGGCAGCGCCCGTCCGTTCGTGATCACGAAGAGGGGGACTAACGGGGACGTCAGCTCCAACTCCTCGTCCTGCTCGGGCCCGTCAGGCATGGCCTGTCCCCTTCTCCGATGTCGCCGCCGCGGTCAGTCGGGGAACCACCTCGTGCAGCCGCGTGGCGAACTTCTCGATGTCGCAGTCGTGTTCGGCGGCGGCGGCCAGGAAGGCGTCGGGGCCGGCGGCCATGAGGAAGATCCAGCCGTGTTGGAACTCGATGACCGTCTGGCGCCACCGCGCGTCCTCGGCGTCCCCCGCGAACTGGGAGGTGACCCGGCTGTAGGCGTGGATGCCCGTCATCGCCGCGGAGATCGTGTCCGCGAGGTCGCGGCTCACCCCGGCCGTCGCCCCGCGGGGGAGCCCGTCCGAGCCCAGCAGCACCGCGTGGCGGGCGCCCTCGACCTCGGACACCACCTGGTCGAGCTCACCGAGGACGAATCCGGGGTGGGCGGCGTCCTGCTGCCGACCGGCGCCCCTGCGCCCGCCCGCGGCCTGCTCGGCGCTCACCCGGGGCGGCGAGGTGAGGTTGGTGCCCAGTCGGGCGACGAGCCGGTGCATGCGGAAGGAGATCTGCTGCATGTCCACGTCGGGCGCGGCCGCGGCGGCCAGGTACGAGCCCTGCCCCGCCCCGATCAGGAAGCTCCAGCCGTGCGAGAACTCGATGATGGTCTGGCTCCACTGCCGGTCCTCCTCCGGCCCGGCGAAGTGGGCCGCGGCCCGGCTGAGCGACTGCATCCCGGCCATGGCGGCGGAGATGGTGCGCACGTCCGACTCGGCCAGCCCCTCCGTCGCGCCGCGCGGAAGGCCGTCCGCGGACAGCAGGACGGCGTGCCGGGCCCGGGGCACGTTGTGCACGATGTCCTGGAGCATCCACGAAAGGTCTGCGGTCATGCCTCTTCGGGCCCTTCGAACGAGGTGACGTCAAGGTTGCGACCGGAGAGCGTGCCGCGCTGGAAGGCCCCCAGACCGCGCCCGGAGGGGCGGCCCGACTCCTGCGGGGTCCGCGCCGGCGGCAGCGGCGCCTCGCCGGGATCGGGCACGCTCGCGATGGGCGCCTGGCGCGCGCCGCGCTTGGGCAGACCGTGCATCGTGCGCGAGGGCGCGACCTGCGGCCGGCTCTCGGGGGCGCGCCGGATGTTGCTGACCGGGGCCTCGGGGGCGGCCGGTATCTCCTCCATGGTCCACAGCTCCTCGGGCAGGAGGACGACGGCCCTGACGCCGCCGTACCGGGAGACACCGGTGACGTCCACCCTGAAGCCGTGCTGACGCGCGATCAGGCCGATGACCGGGAAACCGAACTTGGGCTGCGTGCCGAGCTGCGACAGCCGGGGCGCGACCTCGCCGGAGAGCAGCGCGGTCGCCCGCTGCCGGTCCTCGTCGTTCATGCTCACACCGGCGTCGTCGATGACGATGCACAGGTTGTTCTGGACGCGCTGGAACGTCACTTCGATCGGAGCGTCGTGCTGCGAGAAGCTCGCGGCGTTGTCGAGCAGCTCCGCCACGGCGAGGGCGACGGGCGCGACCGCGGACGCCTTCAGGGCGAGACCGGTCTGCTGCATGATGGCGACCCGGTGGAAGTTGCGGATCTGGCTCTGGGCGCTGCGCACCACGTCGTAGACGCTGGCGGGTCTGCTGCGCCGGCCGAGCGGCGCGCCGCACATGACGGCGATGCCCTGGGCCTTGCGCGCCATCTGGGCGTTGGCGTGGTTGACGTCCAGCAGGTCGCTGAGGACGGCGTGCCCGCCGTACGTGCGCTGGATGCCGTCCAGGAGCGTCGTCTGCTCGGCCGCGAGGCTCTGCAGGAGGCTGGCGGCGCCCTTGAGGACGGCCTTGGTGTTCTCCTCCGCCGCTTCCTTGGCCTCGCGGAGCGTGGCCTCCTGCCCGCTGCGGAACCGCTGCAGCTCGGCGCGCGACGCGTGCAGGTGGCCGTCGGCGGCGAGCAGTTGCTGCCGCAGCTCGGCCTCCGCCTGCTCCTTCTTCGCCTCCAGCGCCCTGTTGCGGGCGACGAGTGCCGCGACCGCGACCACGGCTATCGCCGCCACCGCAACCAAGCACCACACAAGTGCGTCTCGATTCATGGAAACCTTTCCCGGCGCATGGCGTGCGGACGGCTGCAGGCGCACCTCGACGAGAGGCCCCGCAACGCAGCTGATCGGCACCGTCCACCTGCTGTTACGCAGAGAAGACAGCGCCGATCGCAAATCTGCATCTGCGTCAAAGTAGATCAAGATCACAGATGCCGGGATGCTATCACCCGGATCTTCGGCCCCTCGACGCCCCGCAGGGCGCTACAAACGCCCAGCTCAGCGGTGGCGGGAGTGGGCTGACACGACCCGCGGACCCGGCTTCCGGCCTCCGCGGACCACCCTCGGCGTCGATCTGTTAAGCAGTTCTTCACGCGAGGAGTGACAATCTCTCACATCTATCTGAGGCTCCGTCAACCGCGTCGATGACGCCCTCCATCGGCGGGCGCCGCCGCTCAGTTAGGGGGTCCGCTGCCACTTAATGGCCGGATCTCGACGCGTGGAGCAGCCGGCGCGACGACGACCGCGGCCGCCGGCTCCCCGCTCCCCCGTCACCCTCCGTGTCCGCACCCCCGGCCGAAGTCGCCGTCGCGGCGACGCGGTGCCCGGGGGTGCCCGGCGGCCCCGCGACGCGCATCGCCCCCGGCCGCCGCCCCGACTCCGCACGAGGCGACGGAGGTCCCCGGTGCGACGTTCGCACGAGCTAAGTCGATCAACCCCGCGGGTGCCCGCGGTGCCTGCCATGACCGCACTGCTGTGGAAGCGCACGTGCGTCGCGGCGGCGGTCGCGCTGTTGGGCGTCAGTGGCGGATACGGACACGCCCGGTGACGGAGTCGTCCCGCACGGGCAGCGGGTCGGTCGCGGCCGCCGCGGCCATTGACCACATGTCCAGGTGGGGCGTGACGGCCCGGGCGGACACTGCAAAGTGGTGAAGGGGTGTCAGTGGCCTGGTGAGTGGAGCCAGGATGATCCTGGCTCCACTGGGCCTGGTCGTCAGGCGCGGGACCAGCGCTGGTTGGTGGCGCCCGAGCAGGAGTAGAGCTGGATCAGGGTGCCGTTGGCGGTGCCGGGGCCGGCGGCGTCCAGGCAGAGGCCGGACTGGACTCCGGTGATGGATCCGTCGGAGTTGAGGCGCCACTTCTGGTTGTCGCCGCCCCAACAGCCGTAGATCTGGACCTTGGCGCCGTTGCCGGTGCCGGCGGCGTCCAGGCACTTGTCGCCGTAGACCCTGAGCTCGCCCGCGGTGGTGTAGGACCACTGCTGGTTGGCGCGGTTGTTGCAGTCCCACAGGGTGAGTTGGGTGCCGTCGGAGGTGCTGGCACCGGGCACGTCCAGGCAGCGGCCCGAACCGACGCCCTTGACCGGTCCGGCGCCGGGCGTGGGGGTCGGAGTGGGGTCGGAGGAACCGGCGTTGAGCGCGCTCAGCACGGAGGTGTAGGCGGGCTTCTTGTTGCCGTTGCCGTCGAACAGCAGCGGCGATTGCTCCGACCGCCAGGAGTCGGTGTCGCGCACGCCCCAGACGGTGATGCCGAGGCAGCGCGTGACGGCCAGGCAGTCGTTGGTCACGTTGGCGTAGGTCGTGGGCGAGGCGCCCTGGATGTCGAGTTCCGTGACGGCCACGTCGACGCCGAGCGCGGCGAAGTTCTGCAGGGTGGTGCGGAAGTTGCTGTTGTACGGGCTGTCGTTGTTGAAGTGGGACTGGAAGCCGACGCAGTCGATCGGCACTCCGCGCTGCTTGAAGTCCCGGACCATGGCGTACATGGCCTGGGTCTTGGCCCAGGTCCAGTTCTCGACGTTGTAGTCGTTGTAGCAGAGCTTGGCGGCCGGGTCGGCGGCGCGCGCGGTGCGGAAGGCGACCTCGATCCAGTCGTTGCCGGTGCGCTGCAGGTTGGAGTCGCGCCGGGCCCCCGAACTGCCGTCGGCGAAGGCCTCGTTCACGACGTCCCACTGGGCGATCTTGCCCTTGTAGTGGGCCATCACGCCGTTGATGTGGTTGGTCATCGCCTGGCGCAACGGGCCGCCGCTGAGGTTCTGCATCCAGCCGGGTTGCTGCGCGTACCAGGCCAGGGTGTGGCCGCGCACCCGCTTGCCGTTCTGCACGGCCCAGTTGTAGACGCGGTCACCGGCGGCGAAGTTGAACTGGCCCTGCTGGGGCTCGGTGGCGTCGATCTTCATCTCGTTCTCGGGCGTCACCATGTTGAACTCGCGGCCCGCGATCGTCGTGTACGCCGCGTCGCCCAGCCTGCCCGAGGCGATGGCCGTGCCGAAGTAGCGGCCGCTCTGCGCCGCCGCGCCGCCGGGCGTGCTCTCGGCGGCGTGTGAGGCCTGCGGAGCCGCCAGCAGGGCGGTCGAAGCGAGGAGGCCGGCGACCAGCGCCGTACGGAGAACACCGATCTTCCGGCGGAGGGGCGGTGGGGATATGGAATGCGAGTCCATGAAAGGGCCTCCAGGACAGAATTCGCGGAAGGGTTGGAGCGAGGCGGGGTGAATGCGCGTGAATGACGCCCCTGTCCATGGGAAAAGGGCGTGCACCGTCGTGGCGTAGAGATCCGACACCGGCACTCGGCGCCCGGAAACAGGCGGGTATATCGCCTCGACCTTCAGTCTGGAAACACCGCCGAAACATGTCAAGAGTTTCGAAAGGGTTTCGAGAATCTGTCCTTCCGTATAGCCCGATATTCGCTATTCATAGAGCGATCCCCATCGAAAGTATTTCGATGAGGATCGCTCGGTCGTACGGAACGGATGTTTTCCCAGTTCTCAATAGCCGTAGATCATCTTGTAGGCGACCTCCGGCAGGAACTGTCCGGCCGCGGAGCCGGCCCCGACGCCGCAGTTGCCGTCGGACTCGCCGGGGATCTTGATCCACAGCAGCATCTCGGCCCCGCCGCCGCGCTGGGTGGGAGTGCCGATCCGGCGACCGGCGGGGTTGCACCACTGACCGTTGGAACCGTTGCCGTTGCGGCTGGTGTCGACGACGAACGGCTTGGTGTAGCCGTAGGAGGCCAGGGCGGAGTTGACCGCGTTGCCGTAGGCGGTGTTCTGGTCGGTGGTGAAGTAGTTGGAGACGTTCAGCGCGAAGCCGCGCGCCGCGCCGACCCCGGCGGCGGCGAGCTGCTGCGCCATGGTCGAGGCGCCGATCCAGCCGGAGTTCCCGGCGTCGAGGTACACCCACGTATGGGGCGCCTTGGCGTTGAACTGGGCGATCGCGTTCTTCAGCATGGCGTTGCGCTCGGCGATCTGGGCGGCCGTCATGCAGCTCTCGTGGCCGAGCGCGTCGGGTTCGAGGACGACGACGGCCGGGCGACTGCCGATGCCGCTGGCGAAGGCGGCGATCCAGGCGTCGTACGCGGCGCGGCTCCCGGCGCCGCCGCCGGACTGACCGGCGCAGATGTCCCGGTTGGGGATGTTGTACGCGACCAGGACCGGCAGCTTGTCGAGGGAGTCCGCGCGGCCGACGTAGGCGCCGGTGGCCGAGCCGATGTCGCCGCTCCAGTTGCCGAACCAACGGGCGGCCGGGGTGTTGGCGATGGAGGTCCGGATCGCCGCCGCCCGCCCGTCGCCGGGGTTCGCGTTGGTCCACCGCAGGGCGGAGTTGTCGGGGTCGGCGTAGAAGCCGCTGGTCATGGTGGTCGGGTCGGCGGCGTAGGCCGGGCCGGCGTTGATCAGGGCGAGACCTGCGGTGAGGGCACCGGCCAGCAGGGCGGATGCGGCGCGGACGAATGTGCGCATGGTTCTTCCTCCGGTGGGGGGTGGGGAAGGGGAGACGGGGTCAGATGAAGCGCCACAGGTGGTCGGCGGTGCCGTTGTCGTCCAGGAGGACGGCCTGGGCGCCCTGGGCGGTGGAGGCGCCCTGGACGCCGAGGACGCGGCCGCTGGTGGTGCACTGGATCCGGAAGGTGTCGCCGCCGCCGTGGCGCAAGCGCCACCGGTGGTCGGCCGCGCCGTTGTCCGTCCACTGGACGATCCGGGAGCCGCCCGCGCCGCCGCCGTTCTCGACCGCGAGGACCTTGCCGCTGTGGGAGTTGCGCAGGCGCAGCCGGCCGCCGGTGTCGACGAGGGCCGTCCAGAGGTGGTCGGCGGTGCCGTTGTCGTCCCACTGGACGGCGAGGCCGCCGTCGGCGGTGGACATGTCCCGCACGCCCAGGACCCGCCCGCTGGCGACGTTCTGGATGCGCCGGGCGCCGGTGGGGACGAACTGCCACTGGCTGGAGGCGGCGCCGGTGTCGGGGACCTGTACGGCCGCGGCGCCGTTGGCGGTGGAGCCGTCCGCGATGCCGAGCAGCTTGCCGGAGTGGACGTTGCGCACGGTGTGGTAGCCGTTGCCCGCGTCGACGAGGGTCCACTGGTGGTCGGCGGTGCCGGTGTCGGACCACTGGAGGACCGTGGCGCCGTCGGCGGTCGACATGTCCTTCACGCCGAGGACCTTGGCGCTGTGGAGGTTGCGCAGCCGCAGTGCGGCGCCGTCGACGAGGAGGAGCCAGTCGTGGTCGGCGGTGCCGGAGTCGGTCCACTGCAGGGCGGTGCCGCCGTCGGCGGTGGACATGTCCCGGATGCCGAGGACGAGTCCGCTGGCCGCGTTGACGAGACGGAAGCCGGGACGGTCCGTCCGCCAGTAGACGGTGTAGTTGAACCCCTGGGCGTCGTGGAACGGGGCCAGTTCGACCGTCGTTCCGTCGGCGGTGGCCCTGAAGGCGAGGGCGGTGGCGCTGGTCCGGGTGATCGAGGAGGGATCCAGGGTCGGCGGGGAGGACAGCGTGGTGCTGCCGTAGTTGCCGGCGAGGACGGCGGGGCCGTAGGTGATCGCCGCGATGCCCGGGTCGTCGTTGGCGGCCCGGAGGCTCACGCGCATGGGGAGCTTCACGGTGACGGTGTCGTCGGCGGCCCAGGCCCGGGTGAGGGTGGCGTAGGTGCCCGGGGTGGCCGTGACGGTCTGGGCGACGCCGTTGACGCTGACGGTGGCGCCCGAGGTCCACGCGGGGATGCGGACGCGCATCGACCAGGTCCCGCCGACGCTGCCGGTGACCTTGAGCGTCGTGGTGTCGTCGGCCGGATAGGAGGTGGTCTGGGTGACCGTGATGCCCCGCTGGGTCCACCTCAGGACGGAGGGGAGGAACAGGTTCACGGTGAGGGTGGTGCCGTCGTGGAAGTAGACGGAGTCCATCAGCTTGGTGTGGGACTCGATGCCCGTTCCCTGGCAGCACCAGAACGTGCCGTAGTCGGTGCTCCAGGTGCCGCCGCCCCACGCCGGGCCCGCGCCTCGGCGGCCGCCCGGGTTGAGCGGGGTGAAGTAGGTGACGTGCCCGTGCGGGTCGGCCGGGTTCTGGGCGCCGAGGACGTGGTTCAGCAGCGTCTTCTCGTAGAAGTCGAAGTACGACGCGCGGTCGGGGTCCAGCTGCCACAACTCCCGTGTCAGCTTGAGCATGTTGTAGGAGTTGCAGAGCTCGCAGGTGTCGCGGGCGAGGAAGCCGGCGATCGCGTTCGGGGCCCGGAAGTGCTCCGCCTGGCTGTTGCCGCCGATGGCGTAGGTGTGCGAAGTGGTGCAGATGGTCCATGCGTTGGCGGCGATGTCGCGGTAGCGGGTGGTGCCGGTGGCCCGGTACTCGCGAACGGCGCCGATCCATTTCGGTACCTGCGTGTTGGCGTGCAGGCCGTCGAGCCGGTCCAGGTTGGCCGCGAGGGGGTCGAAGACCGCCGCGTGGTCGAACCGCTGGGCGGCGGTCAGCCAGCGGGCGTCGCCGGTCCGCAGGTGGATGTCGGCCAGCACCTCGTTCATCCCGCCGAACTCGACGCCCATCAGCGACTGCATCGCCTCGCGGCTGAGCGCGGCGGTGCGTCGGTCGACCCAGCCGGCGAGCGCGAGGAGGACGTCGCGGGCCTGTGTGCTGCCGGTCAGGCGCCACACGTCGAGCAGCCCGGCGAGGGTCTTGTGGACGCAGTAGTACGGGACGTTGCCGTTGTTCAGCGTCCCCGCTTCGAGCCGGGCGAAGTCGCTCTCGGGAAAGCCCGAGAGGTAGCCGGCGGAGAACCCCGCGGTGGAGTTGTTGGCCTGGCACTTGGCGAGTTCGGCCACCATGCGGTCCGCCTTGTCGCGGCAGGTGGTGTCGCCGAGCGCGGCGTAGGCCTGGGCCCACGCCGTGAGGAAGTGGCCCTGCACGTGGGTCCGGAAGGGGAACGCCGGGTCGTCCCAACCGCCGGTCGGGGCAGCGGCGTTGGTGGAGAGCCGATGGTTCGCGCGGAAGTTGTAGAGCAGCCGGTCGACGTCGACGAAGCGGAGGTAGGCCAGGGTGCGGTTCTGGTTGTCGAGCCACCGGCTGCTGGTGAGTTGGACCTGACCCAGCTCGAACGGTTGCGTCGAGGTGCCGACGTCGGACCCGACCGGGTGCGTGTCCGCCGCGGCGGAGCCGGTGTCGAGCACGGGGCCGACAGCCGTGGCCACGGCCGCGACGCCGGTCGCCTTGATCACGGCGCGGCGGCTTAAGGGCGGAACCGGCATGGGGGAACTCCAGGGTCCGTGGGGGGTGGGGGCGCCGCGCGCGAGGGCTGTCGGGCTGCGGCCGGCGGCTGCGGGGTCAGGGCGGCGGGCGCCCGCCGCGCACCCGAGTGTTAACGCTCACAATTGACGTGTCAATACTTTCGACGGGCGCTGCCGACACGGCGTCAGGCCCTGCCCGGCGGCCCCTGTGGGCCCGGGTAGGCGATGTCGAAGCACGTGAAGTGGGCCTGGTGGGTGGAGGGTCGGCCGTTGGAGGTGGCGTAGAGGCCGAGCTGGACGCTGGTGAACAAGGGGGTGAGGAAGGTGGCTTCGACGGTGGCCAGGTCCTGCCAGGCTCCGCCGGGTGCCGCGTGGGCGAAGGTGTGGTGGAAGCCGCGGATGCGGACCCCCAGGCGCAGCGGGCCCGGCGGGACGGGAACGCCGGCCAGGACCTCGGCCCCGCGGCTGAGGCTGATTCCTTCCGCGGTGCGCAGGAGGAGGAGATGGGTGTCGTCGTCGAGGACGACGGCGAGGCCCGCCTGTTCGTCCGGTGCGGTGGGGGTGAAGTGCAGTTCGGTGGAGACGTCGCAGTCGGGCTGTTCCTGGGGGCGGACCAGGAGTGACGGGGTGGTGCGTTCGCCGAGGCGTTCGGGGCGGAGCCGCAGGCGGAGCCCGTCGCCGACGGTCCAGAACGGCTCCGGCGGTGTGCGCAGGCTGCTCCAGTCCGCGCCGAGCGTCGCGAAGTCGTCGTGGACGGGGCGACGGAGGTCGGTGTGGCCGACGGGGGAGAAGACCGGCCAGCCCGCGTCCCAGGTGATCCGGCTGAGGAAGGTCTCGCGGCCGAGGGCGGAGCCGGGGCGGACGCCCAGGAGGACGGCCCGCCAGTCGCCGTTCGGGGTGCGGACCAGGTCGGCGTGCCCGGTGCAGGTGACCGGACCCTTGGCGGGCGGTAGGACCGGATTGCCGGGGGCGCCGTGGTAGGGGCCGCTCACGCGGTCGGCGCGGGCGGCCACCACGCTGTGGTCCACATCGGTGCCGCCCTCGGCGGTGACCAGGAGGTAGCCGCCGCCGGTCCTGTAGAGGTGCGGGGCCTCCGACCAGCGGGCGCCGGGGTGGCTCCCCGACCACAGGACGTGCTCGGGTCCGCTCAGCCGTCGTTCCCGGGGAAGGTATTCGCGCATCCAGATCTCGGTGCGGCCCGCGGCTTCGTCCACGACCCGCGCGGCCGTGAACCAGGCCCGGCCGTCGCCGTGCCCGTCGCCGCGGAGCCCGTCCCCAGGCCCGTCCCCATCCCCACCCCCGTCCCCCTCCCCGTCGTCCGGCCCGTCGTCGAAGAACAGCGACGGGTCGAAGCCCTCGCCCTCCAACCAGTGGGGCTCGGACCACGGCCCCGCCGGGTCGGTCGCGGTGACGACGAAATGACCCGGGCCGTCCATCAGCGTGCAGACGAGGTGGAAGACCCCGTCATGGTGCCGGATCGTCGGAGCGAACAGACCCCGGGAGGGCTCGCACCCGTCGAGGTCGAGTTGGGACGCCCGGTCGAGCGCGGAGCCGATGCGCCGCCAGTTCACGAGGTCGCGGCTGTGGAACACCGGAAGGCCCGGGAACCATTCGAAGCTGGACGTCACCAGGTAGTAGTCCGCTCCCACCCGGCAGACGGAGGGGTCGGGCCGGAACCCGGGCAGTACGGGATCACCGAAGACGGGATCGTCGAACGACGTGTTCATGAGGCCGGGACGATCTCGACCGGCACCGACAGCACCCGGTCGGCCGCCGCCGGGTGACGTACGGGGCCTTCCAGCGTGAAGGAGCCCTGGAGCGGAAGATCGCCGCTGGACCGTCCGACGGACACGCCGATCTCCCCGGGCTCAACTCTTCTGCGCAGGTCGAGCCCGGTGAAGGAGGTCCGGTCGGCATGGACCGAGAAGGTGATCCGGGAGGCCGCGCCCGGCCGCAGCTCGACCCTGGCGAAGCCGGCCAGCCACCGCTGCGGCCGGACGACGGACGCCACGGGGTCGGAGAGGTACAGCTGGACCACTTCGGTCCCGGCCACCTCGCCGACGTTGCGTACGGTGACCGAGACGGCGACGGCCCCGTCCGTCGCGGCGACGGGGTCCACGGAGAGCTCCGAGAAGGCGAAGCGGGTCCAGCTCAGCCCGTGGCCGAAGGGGAACAGCGGGGTCGGGTCCACCGAGCTCCAGTCGGTGCGCCCGCCGAGCCTGGCGTGCAGGTAGGTGCCGGGCTGGCCGCCGACCTGGCGGGGGATGGAGACGGGCAGCCGCCCGGACGGTTCCGCGGCGCCGCTGATGATCCGGGCCAGCGCCGTCCCGCCCTCCTCGCCGGGGAAGAACGCCTGCACCACGGCCGAGGCGCGCTCGGCCAGCGAGCCGAGCGCGTAGGGCCGTCCGGAGACGAGGACCAGCACGGTCGGCGCCTCGGAGTCCAGAACGGCGCGGGCGAGTGCGGCCTGGTCGCCGGGCAGGTCGAGGGTCTCGGCGTCGCAGCCCTCTCCGGAGGTGCCCCGGCCGAACATGCCGGCCCGGTCCCCGAGCACGAGCAGGTTCACGTCCGGATCGTCCGCGGTGACCGTGAACCCGGCGGCGGTGAGCGCCTCGCCCAGCGTCGGGATCTCCAGCCCGAGGTCGCCGGGCAGCGCCACGTGGTTGGGGAAGGAGTAGCAGCCGAGGAAGGCCTGGGGGTCGTCGGCGTACGGCCCGCTGATCGCGACCCGGCACGGCCGCAGCGGCAGGATGCCGTCGTTGGCGAGCAGTACGGTGGACCGCTCGGCCAGGAGCCTGGCCAGTGCCCGGTTCTCCGGCGGATCGAGGTCGACCGGCTCGGGCGTGACCGGCTCCCAGTCGGGGTCGAGCAGGCCGAGCTCGGCCTTCTGGAGCAGGACCCGTTCCGCGGCGCGGTCGATGAGCTCCTCGGGAACGCTGCCCGCCCGCACGAGTTCGGTCAGCGGCTCGCCGTAGCACCGGGCCGTGGGCAGCTCGACGTCGATTCCGGCGGTCAGCGCCAGCGCGCCGGCCGCGCCCCGCGATCCGGTGACACCGTGCCGGGTCTCCAGGAAGGAGACGGCGTAGTAGTCGGCGACGACCACACCGCCGAACCCCAGCTCGCCCCTGAGCAGTTCGGTCAGCAGCCGTTCGTCGGCGGCCACCGGTACCCCGTCCACATCGGTGTAGCTGTTCATCACCGACCGGGCGCCCCCCTCGCGCAGTGCCCGGACGAAGGGCTCGACCAGTACGTCGGCGAACTCGCGCGGTCCCGAGGCGACGGGGGCCATGTTCCGGCCGCCGCGCGAGGCCGAGTACCCGGCGAAGTGCTTGAGCGTCGCCACGACCCCGGCTCCCTCCAAGCCCTGTACGTAGGCGGTGCCGATCGCTCCGACGAGATAGGGGTCCTCGCCGATGCACTCCTCGGTCCTGCCCCACCGGTAGTCGCGGACCACGTCGAGCACCGGAGCCAGCCCCTGGTGGACGCCGACCCGGCGCATCCCCGCGCCGATGGCGGCGGCCATCCGGCGCACGAGTCCGGGATCGAAGGAGGCGCCCCAGCCCAGTGGCCCGGGGAAGACCGTCGCTCCGAACGTCATGAACCCGGTCAGGCACTCCTCGTGAGCGACCGCCGGTATCCCGAAGCGGCCGGATCCGGTCACCTGACGCTGGAGCGAGGCGAGCCGTTCCATCCCGGCCTCCGCGGTGATCGGCGCGGTGCCGAACACGCGGGTGAGCTGGCCGAGGCCGTGGGCGACGATGTCGTCGAGGCCGGGCGCGGACTCGCCGGAGTCGTCCTCCATCGGCGCGACGGGGGCGCCCGGATCCGAGGGCAGCGCCCAGAAGCCGGCGAGCTGACCCGCCTTCTCCTCCAGCGTCATCCGTTTCAGCAGATCGGCGACGCGCTCGGACGCGGGAACGAGGGGGTCGCGCCAGGGCTCGGTCAAGGAGTGCTCCTCGTGGCGGGGCGGGGCGGGGCGGTGGAGAGCCGGACCTTGAGCTCGGTCGAGAGCTCCATCCGGGGGCTGACCAGGGGCTGGCCGTCCAGGAGTTGGAAGAGCGTACGGGCGGCGAGCCGGCCCATCTCCTCCAGCGGTTGACGCACCGTCGTCAGCGGCGGGGACAGCCAGTCGCACATCGGCAGGTCGTCGAAACCGACCACGCTGAGGTCCCCCGGGATGCTCAGCCCGGCCTGCCGGGCGGCTTCGTAGACGCCCATCGCCTGTTGGTCGCTGCCGGCGAAGACGGCGGTCGGCGGCTCGGGGAGGGCGAGCAGTTCCCGGGCGCGCTGGAACCCGCCCTCGTGCTGGAAGTCGCCGAACCGGATCAGGTCACGGTCGACCTCGATCCCGGCCCGCTCCAGCGCGGCGCGGTACCCGTCGATGCGGGCCTGGCTGCAGAGCATCTCCTTGCGCCCGCCGATCGCGGCGATCCGGCGGTGCCCCAGCTCCAGCAGGTGTTCCGTGGCGGCGAGGCCGCCGGCCCAGTTGGTCGCGCCGATGCTCGGCACGCCGTTGCCCGGCAGGTCGATCGGGTCGATGACGACGAGCGCCACCCCGGCCTGTTCGACCTGGGCGCGCTGGGCCTGGGTGACCGAGGCGGTGACGAGGATGACGCCGTCGCTGTGGTGCAGGACCGGCAGCGCGGCCCAACTCGACGGCGTGGCCTCGCCCGGCGGGACGAGCGAGACGACGGTGCCGACGCTCCGCCGGGCGCACTCGGCCTCGACGCCGCGCAGTATCTCCACCGCCCACGCGCTGTCCAGGCCGCCGATGATCAGGTCGACCAGACCGGACCTGCGGGCCCTGGCCTGCGCGCCGGGGTGGAGGTAGTTGTGGGAGCGCAGCAGGCTCTCGATCCTTTCGCGGGTCGCGGGTGCGACGTCGGAGCGGCCGTTGACCACCTTGGACACGGTGGCCTGGGAGACCCCCGCCTCGGCGGCGATGACCGCGAGGGTCGGGCGCTGCTCGCTCAACTTCACTCCTCCGTGCTGACACCTCGGGTTGCGACAGGTATCGCAAACTTTCGAAGAGTTTCCGATCGTCGCGACCTGGTTGTCAAGCGACAAGAGAGCTGCGATCAAAGGGAATTCGGTGAGAACGCTTGACCGGAGGGCTGCATGTTCCTAGTTTGTGGCAGCACGAATTCAAGAATGTTACGAAACATTTTCGACGTCCCCACCGGCATTCCCCACCCCGGAGGTCCCATGGCCAGCACACCCCCGAGTCGACGGCGCTTCCTCGCGCTCTCGGGTCTGAGCGCCCTGTCCGTCTCGCTCACCGCGGCCTGCGGGGGCGGGGGTTCCGGCTCGGGGGCGGCGGCCGACGGCAAGGTGACCTTCGCGTGGTGGAACATCGCCACGACGGAGCCGGGCAAGTCCCTGTTCCCGCAGATCTCCTCGGCGTTCACGACCGCCCACCCGAACATCGCCATCAAGACGACCTCGTTGGAGAACGAGGCGTTCAAGTCCAAGCTGACGGCCACCACTTCATCGGGCAAACTCCCCGACGTCTTCCAGACCTGGGGCGGCGGCGTGCTGCGGCAGCAGGTCGACGCGGGGCTGGTCGAGGACCTCACCGAGGCGTTCGGCTGGTCGTCCGACCTCACCCCGGTCTCGCTGCAGGCCTACCAGTTCGAGGGGCGCACCTACGGAGTGCCCTACGACGTCGGCATGGTCGGCTTCTGGTACAACAAGAAGCTCTTCGCCCAGGCCGGGATCACCGCTCCGCCGGCCACCTGGGCCGAGTTCCTCGAAGACGTCAAGAAGCTCAAGGCCGCGGGCGTCACGCCGATCGCCCTCGCGGGCAAGGAGAAATGGCCCGGCCACTACTACTGGGCCTACCTCGCGATGCGCGTCGCGGGCCTCCCCGCGCTGCAGCGGGCCGCGACCACCAAGGACTTCACCGGCGCCGGCTTCGTCCGGGCGGGCGCCCACCTCAAGGAACTGGTCGACCTCCAGCCCTTCCAGACGGGCTTCCTCGGCGCCGGCTACTCCACCCCCGGCGGCCAGGCCGCGACCATGGGCAACGGCAAGGCCGCCATGGAGCTGATGGGACAGTGGGCGCCGTCGGTGCAGAAGGACGCGGGCGCGGACCTCGGAGCGGACCTGGGCTTCTTCCCCTTCCCCACGGTCGACGGCGGCGTCGGCAAGGCCACCGAGGTGTTCGGCGGAGGCAGCGCCTTCGCGCTGCGCAAGGGCGCCCCGAAGGAGGCGCTGGACTTCCTGAAGTTCTTCGTCCTGGAGAACGAGGCCAAGCTGCTGGCCTCCAACGGCTACCTGCCCGTGGTCAAGGGCGCGGAGAGCCAGCTCACGGAGCCCAACAGAAAGGTGGTCGCCGACAGTCTGATCAAGGCGACGGGGTTCCAGCTCTTCCTCGACCAGGCCTACCCGCCGGCGGTCGGCCAGGAGGTCAACGACAGCGTCGCCGACCTCATCGCGGGCAAGAAGACGCCCGAGCAGGTCACCACATCGATCACGGAGGCTGCGAAGGGTGCCTAGCTCCGTGTCCGTCCTGCTCGAGGAGCCGACGAAGGACGCCGTCCCGGCGCGCCCGCCCGCCCCGGCACGCTCGCTCCTGCGCGGGCTCGGAAGCTGGGCGTCGGTCGCCTGGTTCCTCGTCCCGGCCCTGGTCCTCTTCCTCGTCTTCGTCCTCGCCCCGATCGTCGTCGCCGTCTACACCGGCTTCTTCAAGTGGGGCGGGGTCGGCCCCCTGGACGACTTCATCGGCTTCGAGAACTACGCCAGGATCTTCCGCGATCAGGTCTTCCTCGGCGATCTGGGGCGCGGGCTGTACCTGATCGCCCTGTCGCTCACGGTGCAGTTGCCCTTCGCGCTGTGCACCGCGGTCCTGCTCAACCAGCGGCTGCGCGGCCGCGCCGTCTACCGGATGCTGTTCTTCGCCCCGTACATCCTGTCCGAGGTGGTCACGGCGGTCCTCTTCACGATGATCTTCCTTCCCGGTGCGGGCATGGCCGACCACCTCGCCGCCGCCCTCGGCCTGGAGGAGCTCCGGGGCACGTGGCTCGCCGATCCCTCGACGGTCATGCCGACCCTGTTCGTGGTCATGACCTGGAAGTACTTCGGCTTCCACATGATGCTCTTCCTCGCCGGACTGCAGGGCATCCCGAGCGAGATCCTGGAGGCCGCCTCCATCGACGGCGCGGGCGCGTGGCGGCGCTTTCGGCACGTGACGCTGCCGCTGCTCGGCCCGACGGTCCGGATCAGCGCCTTCCTCTCGGTCATCGGGGCCATCCAACTCTTCGACCTGGTCTGGGTCATGACCGCGGGCGGGCCCAACCACTCCTCCGAGACGATGGCGATCTCGATGTTCCAGTACGGGTTCAAGCGCTACCAGGTCGGCTACGCCAGTGCGATCAGCGTGGTGCTGTTCATGATCAGCCTGGTCTTCTCCCTCTTCTACCAGCGGTACGTGCTCCGCCGCGACCTGAGCGGGGCCGTGACCTCGGGAGGTGGCCGATGAACGCCCGCCGGGCGGCGCGCGGCCTGTCGCTGCACGCCGTGGTCTGGCTGATCGCCGGGTTCGTCGTCGTGCCGCTCCTCTACGCCGTGGTGTCCGGCTTCAAGAGCACCGGCGAGCTGACGACCAACCCGTTCGGGCTGCCGCACCACTGGAAGACCGGCAACTACACCGGCATCCTCGGCGACGGGACCTTCTGGCGGCAGATCGCCAACAGCGCGGGCATCGCGATCGGTACGGCATGCTGCACGGTGGCGGTCTCCGCGATGGCGGCGTTCGTGCTGGCCCGCTACGCCTTCCGGGGCAGGGAGCTGTTCTACACCCTGTTCACGATCGGGCTCATGTTCCCCTTCGCGGTGGCCGTCCTGCCGTTGTTCCTGCTGCTGCGCACCTTCGGCCTGCTCGACAACCCGCTCGGTGTGATCCTCCCGCAGGCGGCCTTCGGGCTCCCCATGACGATCATCATCCTGCGCGGCTTCTTCCGGACGATCCCGGCGGAGGTCGAGGAGGCGGCCGTCATGGACGGCTGCGGCAAGTTCCGCTTCTTCTGGAAGATCCTGCTGCCGATGGCGCGACCGGCGCTCGGCACGGTCTCGGTGCTGTCGATCGTCGCGAGCTGGAACAACTTCTTCCTGCCGCTGCTGGTGTTCAACGACCCGAAATGGCAGACGATCCCGGTCGGCGTCCAGCAGTTCCAGGGCCAGTACTCGACCGACTACGCGCTCGTCCTCGCCTACATCGTGCTCGCCATGGTCCCCGCCCTCGCCTTCTACGCCGTCGCCGAGCGTCAGTTGATCGGCGGCCTCACGGCGGGCGCCACCAAGGGCTGACCCGTCCCGCGCGACCTCCACCCCCGAGGAGACGTTGTGAAACGCCTGATCGCCCTCGCACTCCCTGTTTTGTTAGCGCTAACAACGCAGGCGGTGGCCGCCCCCGCCCCCGCCCCCGCGCGGAGCGGCATCGACTTCCGCGCCGCGCTCCAGCCCATCGACGGGTTCGGCTTCTCGATGGCCTTCCAGCGGGCCGACCTGCTGCACGGCGCGCGCGGCCTCGGTCCGGCCAAGCAGCGCGAGGTGCTCGACCTGCTGCTCAGCCAGGACAAGGGCGCGGGCCTCTCGATCCTGCGCCTGGGCATCGGCTCGTCGACCGACAGGGTCTACGACCACATGCCGACGATCCTGCCGACCGATCCCGGCGGGCCGGACGCCACCCCGAGGTACGTCTGGGACGGCTGGGACGGCGGCCAGGTCTGGCTCGCCAAGGAGGCCAAGGCCTACGGCGTCGAGCGGTTCTACGCCGACGCCTGGAGCGCCCCGGCCTTCATGAAGACCAACGGGAGCGAGAACAACGGCGGCGAGCTGCGGCCCGAATGGCGTCGTGCCTACGCCAACTACCTCGTGCAGTATGCGAAGTTCTACCGCCAGGAAGGCATCGGGATCACCGACCTGGGATTCACCAACGAACCCGACTGGACGGCGACCTACGCCTCGATGCGGTTCACCCCGCAGCAGGCCGTCGACTTCCTCAAGGTGCTCGGGCCGACCGCCCGCGCGTCCGGACTCAAGGCCGGGCTGGTCTGCTGCGACGCCGCCGGCTGGGACCGGCAGGTCGCCTACACCCGGGCCATCGAGGCGGACCCCGCCGCCCGCGAGGCCGTACGGACCGTCACCGGCCACCGCTACAGCGGGCCGACCGCGGTCCCGCAGCCGACCGACAAGCCCGTGTGGATGTCGGAGTGGTCCCCGGACGGCGCCACCTGGAACGAGAACTGGGACGACGGCAGCGGCTACGACGGTCTCGCCGTCGCCGCCGACATCCAGCACACCCTGACCGTCGGCAACGCCAGTGCCTACGTCTACTGGACCGGCGCGTCCCTCGGTGCGACCCGGGGGCTCATCCAGCTCGCCGACCCCGGTGACGACTACCGGGTGTCCAAGCGGTACTGGGCGCTGGCCGCCTTCAGCCGCTTCATCCGGCCCGGCGCCGTCCGCGTGCCGGTCACGGACGCCGACCCGGCCCTGCGGATCACGGCCTTCCGCAACGCCGACGGCAGCCGCGTGATCGAGATCCTCAACACCGCGACCACCGAGAGCTCCACCGACTTCTCCCTTCGCGGCGGGCACGACCGACACCCCGAGGGCTACGTCACCGACGGGACCCGCTCGATCAGCCCGGCCGACATCGTCTCCGCGCACGGCACGACCCTCACGGCGAAGCTCGCCCCGCGCGCGCTGACCACGATCGTCCTCGACTGAATCCGCCCGCACCCCGAGGAGCAGCCCGCCATGCCCCGTCACCTGTCCCGTCACCTGCCCGGTCCCCTGTCCCGGATCCTCACCGCCCTGTCCGCCACCCTCTGCCTCTCGGCAGCTCTCGCCGCGGCGCCCGCGCCCGCGGCCGCCGAGCCCCGGCCCAGGACGCTCGGCGAGCTGGCCGCGAAGCACCACAAGTACTTCGGCTCCGCCACCGACAACCCCGAGTTCACCGACGCCGCCTACCTCGAGCTCCTCGGCAGCGAATTCGGCCAGACCACCCCCGGCAACGCCATGAAGTGGTACGCCACCGAGCCCGAGCGCGGCGTCTTCGACTTCACCGACGCCGACAAGGTCGTCTCGTTCGCCAAGGCCCACCACCAGAAGGTCCGCGGCCACACCCTCGTCTGGCACAACCAGGTGCCCGCCTGGCTCACCGAGGGCACCTGGAGCGCCGACGAGCTGCGCGCCATCCTCAAGAACCACATCCAGACGGAGGTCCGCCACTTCAAGGGCCAGGTGATCCACTGGGACGTCGTCAACGAGGCCTTCAACGAGGACGGCACCTACCGCGAATCGCTCTTCTACAAGACGCTCGGCCCCGGCTACATCGCCGACGCCCTGCGCTGGGCCCACGAGGCCGACCGGCACGCCAAGCTGTACCTCAACGACTACAACGTCGACGGCATCGGCCCCAAGAGCGACGCCTACTACACCCTGATCAAGCGGCTGAAGGCCGACGGGGTCCCGGTGGAGGGCTTCGGCATCCAGGGCCACCTGGCGCTCCAGTACGGCTTCCCCGGCGACGTCCGGCAGAACATGCAGCGCTTCGCCGACCTCGGGCTCGACGTGGCGGTCACCGAACTCGACATCCGGATGGCCCTCCCCGCCACCCCTTCGACGCTGGCCACCCAGGCCACCTGGTACGCCGACTACGTCACGGCCTGCCTGGCGGTCAAGAAGTGCGTCGGCGTCACCATCTGGGACTACACGGACAAGTACTCGTGGATCCCCTCCGTCTTCCCCGGCGAGGTCGCGGCGCTGCCCTACGACGAGAACCTGCTCCCCAAGCCCGCCTACCACTCGATCAGGAAGGTGCTGGGCGGATGATCAGGACGGCGATCGTCGGAACGGGCGGGATCGCGGGCATCTGCCACGTCCCGGCCCTCCGCGCACAGGCGCACCGGGCCCGGATCGTGGCGGCCGTCGACGTGGACGCCGCACGCGTCGGGGCGTTCGCGGCCGAACACGGCATCCCCGCGGTCCACACCGACCTCCACACGATGCTCAAGGAGCAGAGCCCGGACCTCGTGCACCTGTGCACGCCTCCGTTCCTGCACGCCGAACAGGCCGTGGCCTGCCTGGAGTCGGGGGCCTGGGTGTGGTGCGAGAAGCCGGTGGCCCTGTCGCTGGCCGAGCTCGACCGGATCCGCCGCGCCGAAGGACCCGCCCGCGCGGGCGCGGTGTTCCAGCACCGGTACGGCTCGGGGGCCCGGTACCTGCGCCACCAGCTCGCGGCCGGGGCCCTGGGCCGCCCGCTCGTCGCGCAGTGCGTCACGGCCTGGTACCGCGACGACGCCTACTACGACGTGCCCTGGCGCGGCACCTGGGCGAGCGAGGGCGGTGGCCCGACCCTGGGCCACGGCATCCACCAGATGGACCTGATGCTCGCGGTGCTCGGGGAGTGGAGCGAGGTGCGCGCGCTGGCCGGCCGCCTCGCCCGCGACATCCAGACCGAGGACGTGTCCGCGGCCCTGGTCCGCTTCGACAACGGAGCCATCGCGACCGTCGTCAACAGCGTCCTTTCCCCCCGCGAGGAGAGCTACCTGCGCTTCGACCTCACCGACGCCACGGTCGAGCTGCGGCACCTGTACGGCTACTCCAACGCGGACTGGACCGTCACCACGAGGTCGCCGGCCGTGCGGTGGGAGCCGCCGCAGGACGTGCCCAGCTCGCACACCGCCCAGCTCGATGCCTTCCTGGACGACTACGAGGCGGGGATCCGGCCCGACCTCGGCAGGCCCACCATGGAACTGGTCACCGCGCTGTACAAGGCCGCCCTCACCGGCCTGCCGGTCCGGCGGGGAGAGATCGACGCGGCCGACCCCTTCTACGGATCGCTCGCCGGAGGGCGCCCGGGGGTGTTCCGGTGACGTTCGAACTCGTGGAGAACGAGGGCTCGTTGACCGTCCGGGCCCGTGACGTCGACCTCTTCCGGTACGTGCACCGACCGGTCATGGACCCCTTCGAGGCGCCGAAGCCCTATCTGCATCCGGTGCGCACGCTCGCCGGAGACGTGGTCACCGGATACCGGCCGCACGACCACCGCTGGCACAAGGGCATCCAGATCACGGCGTCGTGGGTGTCGGGGCACAACTTCTGGGGCGGCGGCACCTACCTGCGCGGCCACGGCTACGTGGACCTGCCGAACCTCGGCACGATGCGCAGCCTCACCCTGTCCGCCGAAACGGGCCGCGGCCGCGCCGTGATCACCGAAGCCCTGGCCTGGCACACGATGGCGGGGGAGCACTGGATCGACGAGCGCCGCACGCTGACCGCGCACGACGTGGGGGCCGACTTCTGGACCCTGGACGTCACCACCTCGCTGACCAACGTCCGCGACAGCGCTCTCGTGTTCGGTAGCCCCGGCACGCAGGGCAGAGAACTCGCCGGATACACCGGCCTGTTCTGGCGCGGCCCGCGCGACTTCACCGGCGGCGAAGTGATCGGCCCCGCGATGGGCGGGCGCGGCGACCGGCTGGCCTTCATCGGCACGCACGACGAGGTCGACCGCTCCTCCACGCTCCTGTTCCTGGACGATCCCGACACCCCCGGCCACTGGTTCGTCCGCAGCGACCCCATGCCCGCCGTCAACCCGTCCCTGGCCTTCGACGAGGAACTGCCACTGGCCCCCGGCGACACCCTGTCGCGCCGCTACCGGATCGTCGTGGCCGACGGGGCATGGACCGCCGGGCGCCTGTCCCGTCACCTCGCGGAACACCCGTGGTGACCCCGCTCCCCGGGGGCGTGGGGATCTCCGGATTGACCGTCTACGACTGGGAGGCCGCCGACGGACTGTGCGGCGGCACGCCCCACATGCACCTCGTCTGCTCCGAGGCCTATGTCGTCATCGACGGCGCGGGCAGCGTCCAGACCCTCACCACCTCCGGTTTCGAGACGACCCCGCTGCTCCCCGGCGACGTCGTCTGGTTCACCCCCGGCACGGTCCACCGCCTCGTCAACGACGGGGGCCTGCGCCTCGTGGTGCTCATGCAGAACGGCGGCCTCCCCGAGGCGGGCGACGCCGTCTTCACCTTCCCCGCCCCCGTGCTGGCCGATCCGCACGCCTACCGCCGGGCGGCCGGCCTGAGCGGCGACCGTTCCGCGGCGGCCCGCCGCCGCCGCGACCTGGCGCTGGAGGGCTTCCTGGCCCTGCGCGAAGGGGGGCTGGGGGAGTTCCACATCGCGGCCCACCGCCTGAAGCGCGACCTCCTGGACGCCTGGCGGATCCGCTGGCGCGACGGCGCCCTCGCCGCGGCCGTCACGACCGGGCGGCAGCTGGAACGGCTGAAGGCCGGCGACCTCTCCCACCTCGACCACGGCGGCGTGTCACGGCTGGAGCGCCCGGAGCACCCACGCTTCGGCATGTGCGGCCGCCTCCACACCTACCCCGTCCCCGCCCCCTCGACGGGTCCGCCCCGCGGCCCGTCGGGTTCACCCCACCCCCACCCCCCGAAGGAGAAGTTCTGATGCGGTCCCGCCATCCCTCCCGGGTCCACCTGGGACGACGCCTGCTCGCCGTCCTCGCACCCCTGCTGCTCCTGGTCGCCTTCCTCGGCGCGCAACCCGCCGGCGCGGCGCCGGCCGTCGACACCAACGCCTCCTACGTACTGGTCAACCGCAACAGCGCCAAGGCCCTGGACGTCTACAACCTGGCGACCGGCGACGGCGCCCGCATCACCCAGTGGACCAGGAACGACCAGAACCAGCAGCAGTGGCAGTTCGTCGACTCCGGCGGCGGCTACTACCGCCTCAAGTCCCGCCACTCCGGCAAGGTGCTGGACGTCCAGAACGGGTCCACCGCGAACGGCGCCGCGATCGTCCAGTGGGCCGACGCGAACGGCACCAACCAGCAGTGGCGGCTGGCCGACAGCCCGGACGGCTACGTGCGGCTCATCGCGCGCCACAGCAACAAGGCCCTCGAAGTACAGGGCGGCTCCACCGCCGACAACGCGAACATCGTCCAGTACGACGACTGGGGCGGCACCAACCAGCAGTGGCAGCTCGTCAAGGTCGGTGCCGGCACCCCGGGCACGTGCGTCCTTCCGTCGACGTACCGCTGGAGCTCGACGGGCGCGCTGGCGCAGCCCCGCGCCGGGTGGGCCTCGCTCAAGGACTTCACCGTCGTCCCCTACAACGGCAAGCAACTCGTCTACGCCACGACCCACGACACGGGGAACAGCTGGGGCTCGATGAACTTCAGCCCGTTCACCAACTGGTCGGAGATGGGATCGGCCGGCCAGAACGCGATGGCGAACTCCGCCGTCGCGCCCACGCTCTTCTACTTCGCGCCGAAGAACGTCTGGGTGCTCACCTACCAGTGGGGTGCGACCGCCTTCTCCTTCCGGACGTCGAGCGACCCCACCAACCCGAACGGCTGGTCATCACCGCAGGAGCTCTTCTCCGGAAGCATCGGCGGCGGAGCGGCGCCCATCGACCAGACGATCATCGGTGACGACCAGAACATGTACCTCTTCTTCGCCGGTGACAACGGCAAGATCTACCGGGCGAGCATGCCGATCGGGAACTTCCCGGGCAGCTTCGGCTCCTCGTACACGACGGTCATGAGCGACACGGTGAAGAACCTGTTCGAGGCGCCGCAGGTCTACAAGGTCAAGGGCCAGAACCAGTACCTCATGATCGTCGAGGCCCGGGGGGCGAACGAGCAGCGCTTCTTCCGCTCGTTCACGGCCTCCAGCCTGAACGGTTCGTGGACCCCGCAGGCCGCCACCGAGGGCAACCCCTTCGCGGGCAAGGCCAACAGCGGCGCCACCTGGACCAACGACATCAGCCACGGCGAACTGATCCGCACCAGCGCCGATCAGACCATGACCGTCGATCCCTGCAACCTGCAGTTGCTCTACCAGGGACGCAGCCCCAGCTCCGACGGCGTCGACTACGGCCTCCTGCCCTACCGGCCGGCTCTGCTGACCCTGCAGCGCTGACGACGCGACCCGATCCGACGCGGCTCCGGGGGGGGGGGGGGGGGGGGGGGGGGGGGGGGGGGGAACAAGGTTTCCTTGCACGGTGTGTGTTGTTCTGTCCCCCCCTCTACGGAA
>NZ_JBVHUE010000028.1:0-32429 GCF_055565515.1 Streptomyces sp. NPDC028419
CTGCAGGGGGGACCCTGTGGGAGAGTAGGACGCCGCCGAACAATCATTGTGGGAAAGCCCCGCACCTTATGGTGCGGGGCTTTTCTGCGTTCCGGACCAGTTCCACGGTCGTGCGGGCCGGAAATGGGTGGAGCTCCTGCTGGGGTGCCGGTCTAGGATCTGGCGCATGAACCAGAGCACCCCCTACGTGATACGTGAGATCAAGGCCGACGAGTGGGAGAAGGTCAAGGAGCTTCGGCTGGCCGCGCTCGCCGACCCAGTGGCGCCGATCGCCTTCCTGGAGTCCGCGGAGCAGGCCGCGGCGCAGCCGGACGACTTCTGGCAGGGGCGGACCGAGCGGGGCGCCCAGGGGCGCGGTGCCCGGCAGTTCGTGGCCGAGGCGGCCGACGGGCGCTGGGTCGGTTCCGTGACGGTGCTCGTCGAGCAGGCCGGGACGCGGGGGTTCTTCGGTGAGGAGATCCCGGTCGAGCAGGGGCACCTCGTGGGCGTGTTCGTACGGCCCGAGCAGCGGGGGACCGGGCTCACGGAGGAGTTGTTCCGGGCCGCGCTGGACTGGGCCTGGGGGCTGGAGGAGCCCGCGCTGGAGCGCGTACGGCTCTTCGTGCACGAGGACAACGCGCGGGCCGGGGCCTTCTACCGGCGGTTCGGGTTCGTGGCGAGCGGGACCCTGGTGCCGCTGCCCGGCGATTCGGGGTCCATGGAGCTGGAGTACCTGATCTCGCGTCCCTGATCTCGCGTCCCTGATCCCGGTGGACTAGTGGGTGGCGAGGGGGAGGTCGGCTTCGGGCCAGCGGGAGCGGGCCTGTTCGCGGCTGCGGCACAGGGCCAGGACCGGGAGGCCCGTGGCGTCGGCCAGGAGCGCGGGGAGCTGCGGGATCGGGGCGACGGCGGCGATGTCGTCCAGGACCAGCGACAGTGGTGGGTCGAGCCGACCGTGGGATGACCGTGCGGCCATGCGACGGCCGTGCTCGACCACGCTTGCGGTGAGTGCGGTGAGCAGGGGCATCGCACCCGGGTGGGTGCGCGGGTCCTCCAGGGGCTCGCCCACCACGTACAGGCTGCCCCCTTCGGTCAGGAACGATGCCAGCGTGAGCGAATCCGTTCGGTTCGGGTTGCAGGACTCGCGGACGTGGATGGAGGACAGGCAGTTCAGCGCACGGGCCGTCAGGTGCTGGGCCTGTTCGCGGCGTTCGGGATGGGCGGTGAGGGCGCTTTCGAGCTCGCCCGCGGAACCCGGGGCCGCGTGGGGGTGGGTGCGCAGGATGCGGACCGGTTCCTGGGCGCCGGTGCCCTGGGCCCAGCGGTGGACCTGTTTGAAGGGTCTGCTGTCGAGGGCCAGGGCGTGCAGCCAGCTGCGCAGGAGCGTTTCCGCCGTGTCGGCGACGGCCGCGTCGATGCGGGCCTGGGGGCGTACGGGTGCCAGCAGGGCGGCGGCGCGGGCGGCCGCGGTGTCGCGCTCGGCGCAGCCCTCGGCCGGGTTCCAGTGCATGCGGGCCGGGGTGTCGCAGAGGTGGGCGGGGTCGTAGAGGAGGACCGGGCCGAGTTTGGCGCGGGCGTCCTTCGTCTCCGCCCACAGGGCGGGGGACGAGGTCACGATGAGGGCGGCGCCCTCCGCCGCGCGGATGCGTTCGGCCGCGGCCCGGTGGCGCTCGGGCGGGGCGGCGTACCGCAGCGCGGTCGCGGCTGCGGGGGCCGGTACCGGGGCGGCGGCTGCCGCGGGCCGCGGCGGGGCGGCCGCAGGGGGGTAGCCGAAGCCGTAGCGGTAGGCCTCGTCGGTGGGGGCCGGCGCCCGGGCCGGGGCGTGGGCGATGGGCTTGGGGGAAGGTCGGGGGGCGGGGTGCGGGGGCTCGTACGGCGCGGCGGGCTGGAGCGGGACGGCGGTGGGTGCCGACGCTTGTGCCGCCTCGGGGGCCGGCTCGGGTGCCGGGGCGTGGCGGGCCAGGGCGCGGCGGGACTTCGTGCGGGCGATGACGCCGATCACGAAGACGGTGGCGACGAAGAGCACGAGCAGCTGGCTGATGAAGGTGCCCCAGAACAGGCCCCAGCCCGACAGGGCGGCCGGGTCGGTGGCCGGCCAGGCGCCCGCCACGTCGTGGGGTTGCGCTATCAGGGCGCGGATCGCCCCGGGGGTGTTGCCGAAGCTGACCGTGTCGGGCCAGGCGCCGCGGGTGATCCAGGCGGCGAGGCCGGTGGCGGACCACACCAGGACGGCCAGGCCGAGCAGGAAGCCGAGCAGGGCGAGCAGCAGGCCGTCGGGGATGCCGCCGCGCTGTGCTCCGGTGGGTCCGTGTGCGTCCGTACGGCGGGCGTCGGCCATCCTCAGGCCACCGTGGTCGCCGAGCCGGGGCCGTGGCCGCCGTTGCGGTGCCGTTCGATGAGCAGGGCTCGTTCCTCCGCTTCGAGTTCGGCCGCGAGCAGCTCGTCGGGGAGCTGGTGCGCTGCCGAGGATTCCGTCATGGCGCGGTCGGTGTAGACGAGGGGGCGCTCGGACTCGGTGATCAGGTGTTTGACCACCTGGACGTTGCCGTTGACGTCCCAGACCGCGATGCCGGGGGTGAGGGTGGGGATGATCTCGACGGCCCAGCGCGGGAGGCCGAGGACGCGGCCGGTGGCGCGGGCCTCGTCGGCCTTCTGGGCGTAGATGGTGCGGGTGGAGGCCATTTTGAGGATGGCGGCTGCTTCGCGCGCGGCCGCGCCGTCGACGACGTCCGAGAGGTGGTGGACGACGGCGACGAAGGACAGGCCGAGGCGGCGGCCGAACTTCAGGAGGCGCTGGAAGAGCTGGGCGACGAAGGGGGAGTTGATGATGTGCCATGCCTCTTCGACCAGGAAGATGCGTTTCTTCCGGTCTGGGCGGATCCATGTGTGTTCGAGCCAAACGCCCACGATCGCCATGAGGATGGGCATGGCGATGGAGTTGCGGTCGATGTGGGAGAGGTCGAAGACGATCAGGGGCGCGTCGAGGTCGATGCCGACGGAGGTCGGGCCGTCGAACATGCCGCGGAGGTCACCGTCGACGAGGCGGTCCAGGACGAGGGCGACGTCCAGGCCCCAGGCCCGTACGTCGTCTATGCCGACGTTCATGGCCTCGGCGGATTCGGGCTCCGGGTGGCGCAGTTGCTCGACGATGTCCGTCAGTACGGGCTGCCGGTCGTTGATCGTCTCGTTGACGTAGGCGTGGGCGACCTTGAGGGCGAAGCCGGAGCGCTCGTCCAGGCCGTGGCCCATCGCGACCTCGATGATCGTCCGGAGCAGCGCGAGCTGGCCGGTGGTGGTGATCGCGGGGTCGAGCGGGTTGAGCCGGATGCCGCCGTCGAGGGCGGCCACCGGGTCGAGCCGGATGGGCATTATTCCGAGCTGCTGGGCGATCAGGTTCCACTCGCCGACGCCGTCCTCGCCCTGGGCGTCGAGGACGACGACCTGCCGGTCGCGGAAGCGGAGCTGGCGCAGGACGTAGGTCTTCTCCAGGGCGGACTTGCCGTTGCCGGATTCGCCGAGGACCAGCCAGTGGGGGGCCGGGAGCTGTTGGCCGTACAGCTGGAAGGGGTCGTAGATGTAGCCCTTGCCGCTGTAGACCTCGCGGCCGATGATGACGCCGGAGTCGCCGAGGCCGGGGGCCGCGGTGGGCAGGTAGACGGCCTGGGCCTGGCCGGTGGAGGTGCGTACGGGGAGTCGGGTCGTCTCGACCTTTCCGAAGAGGAAGCTGGTGAAGGCGTCCGACATCGCGGACAGCGGATCTCGCATGGCGGCTTCTTCCCTCCGGCTAGCGTCGGATGCCGGTCGCGAACGGCAGTGTGTTCACGAAGGCGCGGTGGTGCTCGCGGTCGCACCATTCCAGCTTGAGGTACGACTTGCCGGCGGAGGCGCGGATCGTGCGCTTGTCGCGGGCGAGGGCCTCGGGGGATCTGGAGGACACGGTGATGTAGCCGACGAGGTTGACTCCGGCGGCGCCGCTGGCGAGGTCTTCGCCGCGCTGGTCGAGGCGGCCGTGGGCGGCGATGTCGCGCGGGTCGACCGTGCGGTTCATCTTGGCGGCGCGGCTGGCGTCGGCCTCGTCGTTGGTCTTCTCCGTCAGCATCCGTTCGATGGCGATCTCGGTGGGTTCGAGGTCCATGGTGACGGCGACGGTGCGGATGACGTCCGGGGTGTGGACGAGCAGGGGGGCGAGGAAGTTGACGCCGACGGGGGTCATCGGCCACTCCTTCACCCACGCGGTGGCGTGGCACCAGGGGGCGCGGGTCGAGGACTCGCGGGTCTTGGCCTGGAGGTAGGTGGGTTCCATCGCGTCGAGTTCGGCGGGCCAGGCGTTGCGCTTGGTCATGGCCTGGATGTGGTCGATGGGGTGGTCCGGGTCGTACATGGAGTGCACGAGGGAGGCGAGGCGGCCCTGGCCCAGCGGCTGGCGCACGCGGATGTCGGCTTCGGCGAGGCGGGCGCAGATGTCGGTGAGCTCGCGGGCCATGACGATGGCGAGGCCCGCGTCGCGGTCGAGCTTGCGGCCCTTGTGGGGGGTGGAGGCGCGGGCGATGGTGACGGCCTCGGCGGCGAGTTCGCGGGTGAAGTGCATGCAGGCGACGAGGTACGCGCGGTGCTGCTCGGAGGAGGTCGACACCATCGACTGGAGCTGGTCGTAGGAGTCGCGGAGCCAGCCGGGGGCGGTGACGTCGCCGCGCTGGGCGACGTCCTTGGCGTGGGCGTCGGGGTCGGCCGGCAGGGTGCGGGCGAGCATCTGGAGGCGGGTGACGAAGCCGTCGCCGTTGGCGACGTGCTTGAGCAGGGTGCCGAAGCGGTCGACGAGGGCTTCCTGGTCCTCGCTGTCGCGCAGGCCGACGCCGGGGCCCTCGATCTCGATGGCGGCGGTGACGGTCCGGCGGTCGGCGTGCAGGAGCACGGCGATCTCGTCGGGGCCGAAGGGGGCGGCGAGCCAGTTGATCCGGCCGATGCCGGGGGGCGGGCCGACCTCGACCTCGCGGCCGTCGGAGCCGCGGACGCCGGCTTCCATGGCGCCCGAGCGGTACGCCGTACCGCGGCGCAGGGTCCGCTTGAAGCTGCGGTTGATCTCGAACCACTTGTAGAAGGTGCGGCCCTTGTACGGGACGTACACGGCGGCGAGGGCGAGCACGGGGAAGCCCGCGAGCATGGCGATGCGCGGGGCGATGCCGGGGACGAGCAGTCCGCTCATCATGCCGAGGAACGCACCGGCGATGATCAGCGCGATCTCGCCGGTCTCGCGGTTCTTGCCGACGATCGCGTTCGGCCGGGCCCGGCCGATGAGATACGTGCGGCGGGGCGCGACCGGGTGGATCTGGTGGGACTGGGTCGTCAACGCCCGTCACCTCCTGTGTTCTTCGTGCTGCTCGTGCCGGTGCTCGTGCGGGGCGGCGGGGTGGCGGATCCGCCGCCGGATCCGCCGGAGGGGCGGCTGCTGTGGGCGGCCACGCCTCCGGAGAGCGGGTTGGCGGGGCGGGGGGCGGATTGTCCGCCCCCGCCGCCGTCGCCCGCGCGGTGGGAGCCGCGGCTGCTGTGGGTCTTGATGCCCTGGGAGACCAAGGAGGCCGGGGAGCTGATGACGGCGGCCGCCTGGGCGCCGTCGGTGGCCTTGCTGCGGTTGGAGCGGGCGGAGGCGATCTCGTCGCCGAAGCCGGGAACGAAACGGTAGATCATCGCGGAGGCGAAGATCGCCAGAATGATGATGGCGAGGCCGGAGACGACGGCGGAGAAGGCATTCGGCCCCTTCTCGCCGGCGAGGGCGCCGGCGAGGCCGAGCACGATGACGATGACCGGCTTCACGAGGATGACGGCGATCATGATGCCCGCCCAGCGGCGGACGTGGCCCCACAGGTTCCGGTCGACGAGCCCGGCGTAGACGACGACGCCGAGGAGGGCGCCGACGTAGAGGAGGGCGGCCCGGATGACGAGTTCGAGCCAGAGGACGCCCGCGGCGAGGACGGTGACGAGGGCGACGACGATCAGCATGATCGGGCCGCCGCCGATGTCGTCGCCCTTCTTGAGGGCCTCGGAGAAGGAGCCGAAGAACACGTCGCTCTGGCCGCCGGTGGCGGTGGCGATGACTTGGGTGACGCCGTCGGTGGCGGACACGACGGTGTAGAGGATCAGGGGGGTGAAGGCGGAGGCGAGGACGGTGAGCCAGAGGAAGCCGATGGCTTCGGACATGGCGGTGGTGAAGGGGACGCCGCGGATGGCTCGCTTGGCGACGGCGAAGAGCCACAGGACGAGGGTGAGGATGGTGGAGGCGGCGAAGACGACGGCGTACTGCTTGAGGAAGGCCGGGTTGGTGAAGTCGACCTTCGCGGTGCCGTTGACCGCTTGGCTGAGCTTGCCGACGATCCAGGCGGCGGCGTCGGCGCAGCCCTTGGAGAGGGATGCGAGGGGGTTCAGGGCGTCCGCGGGGTCGGTGGGGGAGAGGCCGCGGGGGGCTCCGCCGGATGCGCCGTCGCCTCGTTCGCAGAATTCCTTGGCGGGGCCGATGAGGAGGTCGCAGGGGTTGTTGCTGGCGCTGGGGGACGGCGTCGGCGTCGGGGTCGGCATCGGTGTCGGGGCCGCGTAGGCACGCGTGGCCAGAGCGACGGCGGCCAGCTGGACGGAGGCGAGCACGCCGAACCGGAGCCGGAGGCTAGCGGGCATAGGTGAACCCTCCGAACTCCTTGATGGCCTTGCTGATGTCGTCCGAGGGAGCGGCTGCGACGTCGCCGGGGACCGGGGCGGGTCCCTCGCGCTGGCTGTCGGCGGTGACCTTCCAGTCGTCGCCGGACCACGCCAGGTCGAAGGTCCACGTGTACCAGGAGGTCCGTACCGGATTGGTGGACTTTTCGCCGGACATGCCGATCAGGCCCGTGTACCAGACGGAGACCTTGGCGGCGGTGGGGCTGAAGCTGTCCACTTTGGTGCCGACCGGTACGGCACGGGTGACGAAGGTGTTGCCCTGGGGTGGATTGCCGTTGGCGTCGAGGCCGAGCTTGGCGAGGAACGCGGCCGAGTAGGCGGCGTCCTGCGGACCCTTCAGGGCGGCGGACGCGTCCGGCGTGTAGATCGCGTCGACGATGGTGTGGCGGCTGTCTTTTTTGAACATGCCGTCAGAACCCAGTGCCACCGCGAAGTTCGCCGCGGCCGACTGAGCGCCCTGCTCGTCGTGTGCGAAGCCGCGCGGGATCGTCCCGTTCTTGCCGTCCACCGGGGTCGTGCCCGTGGCCGATGTGGAGGTGGAGGTGGGGGACTTGGTGGTGGGGGGGGTGGTGGGGGAGTCCTGGTTCTGGTTCGCGAAGGCGATGGCGGCGATCAGGAGGACGACCACGCCGACGACCGTGACCAAGCCGCGGGAGGGGCGGGGGCCGCGGCGGGGGCTCGGGTAGGGGTCCGAGGGGGAGTCCGGCAGGCGCGTGCGGGTCTGGCCGGTGCCGCCGACCTCGCCGTGGCCTGGGCCGGTGCCGCCGTACTGGTCGTCGTGGCTCATTCCCTGTCCGCCCCCTCGGCGTCGTACGACGGTAGCGCTGGTGGCCGCGTGGACGCGGTGTGCTGAGTCCTCATCGGGTCGGGAGCCGGCGGCGTGGCTAGACGGCCATTCCGTAGACGATGGTGAACAGGGTGCCGAGGGAGCCGATGATGAACACCCCCGTCAGACCGGCCACGATCAGACCCTTGCCCTGTTCGGCGCTGAAGGTGTCGCGCAGGGCGGTCGCGCCGATGCGCTGCTTGGCCGCTCCCCAGATCGCGATGCCCAGGCAGAGCAGGATCGCCACGGCCATGACCACCTCGATCATGACCTTCGCTTCATTGCCGAGACTTCCGAACGGGCCCCAGTTCGGGGCGATTCCGCCGATGATGGTGGTGATGTCGCCCTTTTCGGCTGCCAGGATCATGTAACTCACCGCCCCTGTATGGGTAGTTCCGGATGCCCTTGCCCGATGGCAGGGGTCACGTCCTATCTTCGCTGATGAAATCGCCGTCGTATGTCGACTTGACGGCTCTCTTTGCCTGATCTCCCGGTCCGGGCCCCGCCCACGTCCGCTGACCTGGTCACTCTGTGTATCACGGGGTGTGACCCCGGGCAATGATTGTCGTCTCGGCGTACGCGAGGCGGGGTGCGGGTCTGCCCGGGTGGCCGCCGTTCGGCGGATCGGGGCCGCGTGTCGTTGACCCAACCCGCGTACATATCGACCGACTGACGGAATGTCGGACCGTCCCTCTGTCGGCCCGTGGGTCATGCTCCACCTGCTTCCGGCCGGAGCGCGAAACGTTCCACGATGAGAGACGACCCAAGGAGTGAACGGATGGGTTCTGCAACAGGGGCTGGCCGGCGGGTGTCGTTGGCCGGTGGGCTGGTCATGTCGCTGGCGCTCGCGTTCGCCGGGATCTCGGGTCCCGCGTCGGCCGCCCCCGCGTCGTCCGGTGCCACGTGCCAGGGCAAGGTCCGGATGGGCGAGGACCTGAA
Source organism: Streptomyces sp. NPDC028419 (assembly GCF_055565515.1). Lineage (NCBI taxonomy): Bacteria > Bacillati > Actinomycetota > Actinomycetes > Kitasatosporales > Streptomycetaceae > Streptomyces > Streptomyces sp. NPDC028419. The sequence continues at coordinate 8,450 of NZ_JBVHUE010000028.1, forward strand.
GAAGGCGAAGGGTGCGAAGGCCGCGCCCGGGGCGAAGCAGGGGTCCGGCTGTCCGGGGCCGCGCGGGCCCAAGGGCCCCAAGGGGGACCGGGGTCCGAAGGGCGACCGGGGTCCGGCCGGTCCGCCCGGGCACTGCACCGACGTGGCCACGACGCGGGGCAACGGCAACCTGGAGCTCAGTGCGGCGCTGGTGAACGGGAAGACGTCCATCGGGGTGCGCAGGATGACGCCGCCGCCGGTGGGCGCCTACTACTGGCGCGACCTGACGGGGCCGCAGAACCCGGGGCACCCGCGGAACGCGTGCAGCGTGTCCATCGCGGCCGAGGGCGCGAACAGCGTGTACGTGAAGGTGCTGACGACCGTGGGCACCGTGTACGAGAACTCCTGCACGTACACGCCTACGGGGATGCTCAACTGCCCGTCCGGCTGGACGGCGCTGGTCAAGCCCTGACCCGTGGGGCCCGTACGCCCGTCGCTGGCGCCACGGCCGGAAGAGCGAGCCGGTGCGCGGGGCCAGCGGGGTGCGGGGGGATCGGGTGCGGGGGCGGGGTCAGACGAGGATGCTGGACGACGGCGGGACGAGGGCGTAGTGGCCCGGGGGGATGACGCCGACCGGGTGGCCGAAGTGGCAGAGCGGGCCGCGGGTGATCACGATCGGGTTGTCGGAGTGGTTCTCGACCCGCGCGATGCCGCCGTGGCGCAGGCAGCCGTGGTAGCCGAAGACGGCCTGGCCGTTGATGACCACGGGGCCCTCGCCGTGGTGCGCCTGTGCCTGGACCTGGGCGTGGGCCGAGCCGCCGAGGGAGAGGACGAGGGTGGCGGCGGCCGCGAGGGTGCCGAGGTTGGTGGACAGGCGTCGCATGATCGGGGACCTCCGTTGGGCGGGTAGCTGACGATCAGCTTCCGGTTGCGTGGCTCAACGTAGGGGTGTGGATAGCCGACAGTCACGGCCGTGAGGGGGCGCCTGGTTGCGCGAAAGGCGCACGTGTGTGCGGTGTGCGCCGGTCGGGTGCGGACGAGGGGTGCGGAAGCCTTGCGGGGGCGGTGCGGGCGGGCGCGGGAGCCGGTACGAAGAAAACCGTCGGGGGGCCGGGCGGGCGCCGTCGGGTGTGGCGAACGGGTGAGGCCGCCCTCGGTTCCGGCCGCGGATCCGGTGGCCAACGCCCCCGTGCACCCCGGCCGTTGTCAGTGGGGTGCGGCAGCCTGGGGCCATGACGACGACACCCTGGACCCTCGCGGACCTCGAGGCGGCCCTGCGGGCCGGCTGGTCGGCCGACCTGGCCTGCCCCTCGGACATCACGCGCATCCCCTGGAGCGCCGACAATCCGGCCTGGGGGCACTGTGACATCACGGCGCTGGTGGTCCAGGACCTCGTCGGCGGCGACCTGATGGTGGGCGAGGTCTTCCTCGACGGCCGCCAGGAGGGCTACCACTGCTGGAACCGACTGGCCGGGGGCCTACGCGTCGACCTGACCCGGGAGCAGTTCCGGCGCGGCGAGACGGTGACGCCGGGGCGGGTCGTGCGGCGGCCGGCGGACCGGCGGCCGCGCCGCTGGGAGCAGTACCAGCTGCTGCGCGAGCGCGTCGGGGACGTGCTCGGTCCGCTGCCGGGAGTGGTGGAGGTGGCCGGGCGCGCGCTGCGGTACACGGACTTCGGCGGTCCGGGGGAGCCGCTGCTCGCGCTGCACGCGCACTTCATGGAGGGGCGGACCTTCGCGCCCCTGGCCCGGGAGCTGGCGCCGCGGTGGCGCCTCATCGCGCTGGACCAGCGCGGGCACGGGGATTCGGACCGGGCGCCGGAGTACTCGCGGGAGGGGTACGTCGCGGACGCGGCGGCCGTGCTGGAGCACCTGATGCTGGGCGCGGCGGTGGTCCTGGGGCATTCGCTGGGCGGGGTCAACGCCTACCAGCTGGCCGCGCGGCGGCCCGAGCTGGTGCGGGCGGTGGTGGTCGAGGACGTCGGGGCGGTCGTGGACGACGACCTGTCCTTCGTGCGCGAGTGGCCGCGCCGGGCGGACGGCCGGGAGGAGCTGCTGGCGGGGCTGGGGAGCGCGGTGGGCTTCCTGGAGGACTCGGTGCGGGAGTACGAGGACGGCTGGGGCCTGGCCTTCGAGGCGCAGGACATCCTGGCGTCCGCCGAGGCGATACGGGGTGACCACTGGGCGGACTGGTCGGCCGTGCGGCAGCCGACCCTGCTCGTCCGGGGGGACCGCAGCACGGTGCTGTCGGCGGGGCACGCGCGGGAGATGGCCGTCCGGCGGCCGGGGGTGCGGCTGGTGGAGCTGCCCGCCGGGCACGGGGTGCACACCGATGACCCGAAGGGGTTCACCGCGGCGGTGGCGGAGTTCCTCGCCCGGCTCTGAGGCGCGCGCGGTACGCGGCTCCCGGTCCCGTTGCCCGGGGTCCGGCCCGGCACGGGGGTGCGGGCCGGGCCGCGGGGAGCGGGACCGGGGGCCTGCGGGCCGGGGGTCGTCAGGACCAGTGGGAGGGGCGGGTCAGGGTGGGCGGGATGCGGGTGGCGGCGTCGCCGCGGGCCGCGTTCAGCTGGGCCTGGGTGAGGAAGATGCTGCCGGTGAGGTCGGCCCCCCTCAGGTCGGCGTCCCGCAGGTCCGCGCCGATCAGGTCGGCGGTGCGCAGGTCGGCCCGGCTGAGGTCGGCGGCGATCAGGTAGGCGCCGCGCAGGGTGGCGCCCCGCAGGTTCGCGCCGGACAGGCGGGCGCCCATCAGGTCCGCGCCGCGGTGGTTCTTCTTGCGGCCGGGCACGGTGGCCCGTACCAGGTCGCTGGTCTTGAGCAGCAGGGTGTTGACGGCGGCGCGGCGGGCGCCGACGTCGACGGCGGCCAGGGTCTCGGCGTCGGCGCGGGTCAGCTCCTCGGTCTCGGCGAGGGCGCGCCGCAGCGCGGCGTGGATCGGGCGGGCGGCCGGGAGGGTGAGGGCTTCGGCGAGGTAGAAGAGCAGCTCGTGGAGCTGGCGCATCACCGGGAACACCTCGAACATCCGGCGGGAGGTGCCGGGGTGGGCGCGCCAGTCGCGGCCCTCGAAGGTGACCTGGGAGACCTGCTGGCCCGCGCCGAAGCAGTCGAAGACGGTGCAGCCCTGGAAGCCCTTGTCGCGCAGCCGGGTGTGGATGCCGCAGCGGAAGTCCTGCTGGAGGTTGCCGCAGGGCGTGCCGGCGGGCTTGTCCACGGCGAAGTCGGTGGACCGGGCGAAGGGCAGGGCCACGCAGCACAGGGCGAAGCAGTTCGCGCAGTCGGCCTGGAGCACGGGCAGGGCCGGGACCCGGGCGGGGCCGGGCACGGGGCCGGGGACGGGGGCGGGGCGGGAGCTGGACACGGCTCCATTGTCCCCCGTCGGCGCCCCCGGCCCGGCCGGGGGCGGCCCGCGACGCGGGCTGGTGCCCCCGATTACCTCTCGGTAGCGTGCGCGCCATGGACGACGCTGACGACGTGACGGTCGAGGGGTTCTACGAGCGGGTCGACACCGGGCGGTTCCTCGCCTCCGCGTACACGCGCGGGCCGTGGGACCGGGGCTCGCAGCACGCCGGTCCGCCCGCCGCGCTGCTGGGGCGGGCCGTCGAGGAGCGCCCGGACGCCCGGGACGACATGCGGATCGCGCGCATCACCTACGAGATCCTGCGACCGGTGCCGATCGGGCCGCTGGAGGTCACCACCTCGGTCCTGCGGGCCGGGCGCGGTACCGAGGTGATCGAGGCGGCGCTCGCGCCCGTCGGGGCGGCGCCGGTGATGTTCGCCCGGGCGCTGCGCATCCGTACGGCCGAGGACTCGGTGCCGGCCGTGCTGGCGGGTCCCGCCGTGCCGCCGCCCGACACGGTGGGGCGCACGCCGTTCTTCCCGGTGCCGTGGTCGACCGGCTACCACACGGCGATGGAGACCCGGTTCACCGAGGGCGCGTTCGTCGAGCCCGGCCCGGCCACGTGCTGGATGCGGATGCGGGTCCCGCTGATCGCGGCGGAGGCGGTCCGTCCGCTGGACCGGGTGCTGATCGCGGCCGATTCCGGCAACGGCATCAGCGCGGTGCTGGACTTCGCCAAGTACGTCTTCATCAACGGTGACCTGACGGTCCATCTGCACCGCCATCCGGTGGGCGAGTGGGCGTGCGTGGAGGCCCGAACCAGCGTGGATCCGGCCGGGATCGGTCTCGCCGACGCCCGCCTGCACGACGAGGACGGTCCCATCGGCCGCAGTGCGCAGAGCCTGTACGTCGCTCCGCGCTGAGCCTGTGACAGGCTCTCGCGCATGGACGCGCTGAGGGAGACCGATCCGACGCGGATCGGGGTGCACGTGCTGGTGGCCCGACTGGGGGCCGGGGGGATGGGGCAGGTGTACCTCGGGCGGTCGCCCGGGGGGCGCCTGGTCGCCGTCAAGGTGGTCCGGGAGGAGATACTCGGGCACCCGCAGGCCTTGGCGCGCTTCCGGCGCGAGGCGAGCACCGTGCGGGAGGTGCGCTCCGCCTACACCGCGCGGCTGATCGACGCCTCGCTGGACCGGGCACCGTACTGGCTGGCCACCGAGTACGTCGCCGGGCCCACGCTCGCGCGCGCGGTGGCGGGCCGGGGCGCCCTGCCCGCGGACACCTGCCGGGCGCTGGGGGCGGCGCTGGCGGAGGGGCTGGCGGGCGTGCACGAGCAGGGGGTGACGCACCGGGACGTGAAGCCGCAGAACGTGATCCTGGGGGCGCAGGGGCCGCAGTTGATCGACTTCGGCATCGCGCGCGGGGTCGGGGTGACCGCGCTGACGCAGGAGGGCCAGGCGCCGGGGACGCCGGGGTTCACGGCGCCCGAGGTGTTGCTGGGTGCGGCGGGGGACGCCGCGGCGGACGTGTTCGCGCTGGGGGCGACGCTGGCGTACGCGGCGACCGGGCGGCCGCCGTTCGGCTCCGGGGAGGCGGCGAGCGTCTGGTACCGGACGGTGCACGAGCCGGTGGACGCGGCCGGCGTGGAGCCGGGGCTCGCGGCCCTGATCGAGGCGTGCGTCGCGAAGGACCCGGCGGCGCGGCCGTCACCGGCGGAGGTGATCCGGCGGTGCGCGGTGGCGCGGGCGGTGGTGGACGACCCGGTGTACGCGGAGCTGGCGGCCCTGCGCGAGGCGTTCCCCGCGGCCCCGACCGGGGCGGCGGCCGCCGCCACCCGGGTGCTCCCGGACCAGGAACGGGACCACGAGCGGGACCACGAGCGGGACCACGTACGGGACCAGGAACGGGACCACGAGCGGGACCACGAGCGGGACCACATACGGGACCGTGGGCCGGACCACGAACCGGACCGGCCGGCCCGGGACACCACGGAGCACGTCGACCCCGCGTCCGGGAGGCGGGGGCGGCGGGCCGGGGTCTGGGTGGGGGTCGTGCTCGCGCTGGCCGCGGCGGGGTCGGTGGCCTACTGGCAACTCCCGCCGGACGCGGGCGCCGCGTCCGGCGGGTCGGCCTCCGCGGGTCCGAGCAGCGGTGCGCGGCCCTCCGGCGGCGGCAAGGACGCGAAGGACACGAAGGACGCGAAGGACACGAAGGACACGAAGAAGAAGGGCGCCGGGCCGCCCGCCGACCACATCGAGCAGAGCCGGCCCTCGCGGGAGCGCTGGGCGGTGGACCCGGATCCGGCGATGGCGAAGTACAACAGCGGGCTGTGCAACGAGCTGGTGGGCGAGGAGGACGCGCCCGGTACCGGAATGGAGACTTCCACCGTCTCCTCGTCGACCAACGGCGTGCCGGGCAGGACGATGACGGTGAAGATGCGTCCCAAGGGCGCGGGAGATCCGGACCGGGGGCCGCGCCCGGCCCCCTACTACGTCTCGGTGGCCGTCAAACCGCCGTCGTCGCTGGCGTCCGGGAGCCTCGGCTACACGAGCGTGCCCGTCGACATCTACGCGAACTGGGACTCCGGCGAGTACCTCAGCCTGGGCTATCCGGCCCAGTTCCGCGGCTACGCGAACGGCAAGGGAACCGGTGCGCCGGAGCTGGCGTCCGACCGGGGGGACTGGACGGTGGTCTTCTACCACGTCGAGGATGACCCCAAGACGTACGCGCGTATCGCCTGTTCGGGGTTCCGGGTGGGGTAACGGCCCGCGACACGGGGGAAACAGAGGGAAATCCCCCCTTGAGGGGACGGGCATGGGGGAGGGTTGACGGGTGCGCAGATTCTGGATGGTGGGCGGGGTCGGGGTCGGGGTGTGCCTGACCTTCGTCATGCTGCTCGTCGTGGGGACGTACTCCGCGGCCGCAGGGCTCGGCGGTCTCGGCGGTGGCGGGCGCGCGGTCGGCCTCGCGCAGGGGGCCGTGCCGGCGAAGTACCAGGCGCTGGTGCAGAAGTGGGGCAACCTGTGCCCGTCGATCAGTCCGCCACTGCTGGCGGCCCAGCTGTACTCGGAGAGCGGTTGGAACCCGCGGGCGGTGAGCCCGGCGGACGCGCGGGGCATCGCGCAGTTCATCCCGGGGACCTGGGAGGGGCACGGGGTCGACGGGGACGGTGACGGGGACCGGGACATCTGGGACCCCAATGACGCGATCCCGTCCGCCGCTTCCTACGACTGCGAGCTGGCCAAGGACGTCGCGGGGGTGCCGGGCGACGCGGCGTCGAACATGCTCGCCGCCTACAACGCGGGCGCGTACGCGGTCATCAAGTACCAGGGCGTGCCGCCGTACAAGGAGACGCAGGGGTACGTGAAGACGATCACGACCCTGGCGCTGAGCTTCGCGAAGCCCGTCGGGCGGGTGGCGCCCTCGCAACAGGCCGCCGGGGCGATCTACTTCGCGCAGAAGCAGCTGGGGACGCCGTACCTGTGGGGCGGCAACGGCACGCCCGACCAGGACGGGCGGTTCGACTGCTCGGGGCTGACGGTGGCGTCGTACAAGACGGTGGGGATCGACCTGCCGCGCGTGGCGAACGACCAGTACAACGCGGGTCCGCACCCCTCGCGCGACGAACTGCTCCCCGGCGACCTGGTCTTCTTCTCCAACGATCTGACGAACTCGCGGGAGATCCACCACGTCGGGCTGTACGTGGGCGGCGGGTACATGATCAACGCTCCCTACACCGGCGCCGTGATCCGCTTCGACAAGATCGACAGTCCGGACTACTTCGGGGCCACCCGGGTCACCAAGGACGGCGCGGCGGCCTCGCCCGTGTCGGGTACGGGCGCGGGCGCGAAGAGCTCGTAAGCGGGGGCGGCGGCGCCGGTCCGCCGCGCCGCTGACTCTCCGTTAAGTCCAGGCCCTGAGCTGCGACGATGAGTCACTCTTGGATAACGTTGGAGTGATCATTCGGTGGAGAGTGGAACGTAGCTGCCAGAACGGGCGTTCCATGGACACGGTGGTCGATCACCGGGGTCGAAGGGGCGCACGCAGGGGTGCGTTCTCAGGGGAACCAAGGCAAGGGGCCGCATCGCCATGGCTGGACTCACGACCGGTGGGCCGAACGTGGACGTCAGCCTGCTGTACGACATCAACGGCCTGGCCCGGCATGCCCCGGCGGCCGTGGACCGGACCATCGCGCTCGTCGGCGAGTACGGGCTCCCGCTCGCCATGGTGCTGCTCGTGCTCTGGTGCTGGCGCGGGGCCCGCAAGCAGGACGGGCCGGCCGCGATCGAGGCGTTCACCGCGCTGGTGTGGGCACCGCTCGCCGCCGGGATCGCGCTGCTGGTGAACGTGCCGCTGCGTGAATTCGTCGCCCGGCCACGGCCGTTCCACCAGCACGAGGGGCTGGAGGTGCTGGTGTCCGGCAAGGGGGGCGACTTCTCCTTCGTCAGCGACCACGCCACCCTCACGATGGCGCTCGCCGTCGGCATCTTCATCGCCAACCGCAGGCTCGGGCTGATCGGCATCGGGCTCGCCCTGGTCCAGGGCTTCTGCCGCGTGTACATGGGCGTCCACTACCCCACCGACGTCATCGGGGGCCTCGCGCTCGGCACGGCGGTGGTCCTGCTGCTCGCACCCCTCGCGATGGCGCTGCTCGCCCCGGTGGTGCGCGCGGTGGCCGGGTCGGCGCGCGTCGGGTGGATCGTCCGGGCCAAGGGGCACGGCGTGCCCCGGCCGCTGGACCTCCCGCACGCCCAGACGCCGCCGGGCGGCCACCCCCGCGAGAACGACCTGGCCGCCTGAGCCGTACGCGGTCGGCGCGCGCCCGGGCGGTCAGCCCGTGGCGTACGCGTTCCAGAGCGCGAGCAGGAGTGCCGAGAGCAGGCACAGCGCCGCCCCGGCGAAGCAGAGGCGGACCGCGGCGGGTCGGGCGCGCGGGCGGGAGCGGGTCACGGGCCGCCGCCCTCGCGGCCCCGGTGGCCCTGGTGCCCCTCGGCTTCGGTGTCCCCGCGGCGGTGGCGCGCGCGCAGCCAGAGGCCCGTCGCCGCGGCCGCCGCGGAGGTGACCCCGATGGCCACGGCCACGTCGCCCGGCCCGTCGGCCGTGCCGACGGGCTTCGCCCCGGCCGGAGCGGCGGGCTTCGCCCAGGCCGGAGCCGGGGCCAGCGCGAGCAGCAGGGCCCCCGCGAGGGCCGCGGCGCGGGCGGTCGTACGGCCGCGTGGTCGTCGTACCGGTCGTCTTCCGCGCACGGGTGCTCCGCTCTGGAGAGGGGGGTTCCCCTCCAGGGCATCCGGTCGCGGGCGGATCGGCCAGCGGGGCCGTCCGAACGGGCGACGTGCCGGCGGCGGCCGGGCCGGGCGGTCTACCCCGCCAGGTGGCCGCTCGCGTCCTTGCGGGCCAGGTCCCGGGAACGGCGGGCCGGACCGCGCCAGCCGCAGCTGCAGACGGCCAGGCAGAACGAGCCGCGTTCCGAGGTGGTGATGGTGTGCGCGCCCGGCGACGTCGGCCCCGCGCAGCTGCGCGTGCGGGGTACGGCCGGAAGCGGAGGGGCGGAGGGCGCGAAGGGGTGCGGGTCCACGCCACCACGGTACCCGGGTCGGGTACGGGGGCGGGAGTGCCCCGGGCCGTGACGGCGAACCCCGGGCCTCGTTAACCGGAGCGGGTGGGGGCCTCGGGCAAGCAGCTTTCATGCGTTGGGGGTTGGCAGGCGATGGTGGTGCACCAGCACAGGCGGCGGGGGGCGGTGGCCGTGGCCGTCGTGGCCATGGTGACGGTCGGCGGGTGCGGCGGTCCGGACGGGGCCCCCGCGGGCGCCGACGCGCGACCACCCGGCGATCCGACGGCCGCCGTGCGCGGCGCCGCCGACGGGCTGACCCGCAGCGGCAGTGCCCAGGCCCGTACGGCGATGGAGATGGCCACCGGCGGCACCCGGGTCACCATCCGGGGCGAGGGCGGGGTCGACTTCAAGAAGCGCATGGGCCAGCTCCTGGTGATGCTCCCGGCCGACGTCACCGGCAAGCCGGGCCACCGCCCGATCACCGAGCTGCTCACCCCCGGCGCCCTGTTCATGAAGAACCGGGGCGCGGGCGTGCCCGCCGACAAGTGGGTCCGCGTGGACACGACGACCCTCGCGGACGGGAACCTCGTCACCGGCGGGGCCACCGATCCGATCACCGCCGCCGAGCTGCTGCGCGGGGCCCAGGGGGTGACGTACGTCGGCGAGGTCGACCTGTCGGGGACGAAGGTCCGGCACTACACGGGCACCACCGACATCGGGCGGGCCGCGAAGAGCGCGTCGCCGGACGTGCGGGCGGCGCTGGAGGCCGCGGCGAAAGGGTTCAGCAATGACACCGTTCCCTTCGACGCGTACCTGGACCACGAGGGGCGGCTGCGGAAGGTCCGGCACCGCTTCAGCTACGTCAACAATGGCGTGATCGATGTCTCCTCGACCACGCTGCTCTACGGCTTCGGCACGCCGGTGACGGTCGTTCTCCCCGCAAGCGGGGACATTTTCGCGGGGAAGATCGCCGACTAGGCGGTGCGGTGGCGCGGGACGGTGCGATCGGGCCATGACCCGGTATCCGGAAATGGTCCATCCGTGTCATGCGCGCAGCGAGTCGTGCTCCCTAGGCTGGGAGCGCAGCGATCCGATGCCCGATGGCGGCAGGAAGAGGTGACACGCGTGACTCCCGCAGGCGGTATGACGGTGCAGGACCACGTGGCTCTCGCCGAGATCGAGCTGTGCGGCGAGCTGATCATCGCGGCCTCGGCCGCCGCCGAGGAGCGGCTCAGCCAGGACCGGATCGACGAGGTGCTCGGCGCGATCTGCTGCCCTTAGGCCCGCTGACCCAGGACTCAGGACTCAGGGCTCAGGTCCGCAGCAGACGGGCGATCGCCTTCGTCGCTTCCTCGACCTTCGCGTCGATCTCGGTGCCGCCCTTGACCGCCGCGTCCGCGACGCAGTGGCGCAGGTGCTCTTCGAGCAGTTGCAGCGCGAAGGACTGGAGCGCCTTCGTGCTGGCCGAGACCTGGGTGAGTATGTCGATGCAGTAGACGTCCTCGTCGACGAGCCGTTGCAGGCCGCGGATCTGGCCCTCGATCCGGCGCAGGCGCTTGAGGTGCTCGTCCTTCTGGTGGTGGTAGCCGTGCACGGCGGGGGCGCCGGGGCCGTCGCCCTGCGCGGGGCCGGCCGCCGCTGCTTCGGTGGTCGTCATGCGTCCTCCCGTGGTGCGTCCCGTGGGCATGGCTGGCGCATACCCCTCATGGGTATAGGGTACCGGCCGCCGCGCGCGGCGGCAGGGGTCCGTACCCGCTCACTCTGCCTGATGGAGGACACTGGGGAACTGCCGGTTAGCCGTGGCTGGAGGATGCGCCTAGCATCAGCCTGACCGAATCCAATGCACCCCGAGGACCTCACGTGCGATTTCGTCTGACCCCCAGGGAGACGAGCTTCTACGACATGTTCGCCGCTTCCGCGGACAACATCGTCACGGGCTCGAAGCTCCTGATGGAACTGCTCGGAGCGGACTCTTCCGCCCGGGCCGAGATCGCGGAACGGATGCGGGCGGCGGAACACGCGGGGGACGACGCGACGCACGCGATCTTCCACCAGCTGAACTCCTCCTTCATCACGCCCTTCGACCGCGAGGACATCTACAACCTGGCGTCCTGCCTCGACGACATCATGGACTTCATGGAAGAGGCGGTCGACCTGGTCGTCCTCTACCAGGTGGAGGAGCTCCCCAAGGGCGTCGAGCAGCAGATCGAGGTCCTGGCGCGGGCGGCCGAGCTGACCGCCGAGGCCATGCCCCACCTGCGGACGATGGAGAACCTCACCGAGTACTGGATCGAGGTCAACCGGCTGGAGAACCAGGCCGACCAGATCCACCGCAAGCTGCTCGCCCACCTCTTCAACGGCAAGTACGACGCCATGGAGGTGCTCAAGCTCAAGCAGATCGTCGACGTGCTTGAAGAGGCCGCCGACGCGTTCGAGCACGTCGCGAACACGGTGGAGACCATCGCGGTCAAGGAGTCCTGAACCTCGTGGACACCTTTGCGCTGATCGTGACCATCGGTGTCGCGCTCGGCTTCACCTACACCAACGGCTTCCACGACTCGGCGAACGCGATCGCGACCTCGGTCTCGACGCGGGCGCTGACGCCGCGCGCCGCCCTGGCGATGGCCGCTGTGATGAACCTCGCCGGTGCCTTCCTGGGCAGCGGAGTGGCCAAGACGGTCAGCAAGGGGCTCATCGAGACGCCCCACGGGACCCGGGGGATGTGGATCCTCTTCTCGGCGCTGGTCGGCGCGATCGTCTGGAACCTGGTCACCTGGTACTTCGGCCTGCCGTCGTCCTCCTCGCACGCGCTCTTCGGCGGCATGGTGGGCGCGGCGCTGGCGGGCGGGATCGGCGTCATCTGGCACGGGGTGCTGGAGAAGGTCGTCATCCCGATGTTCCTCTCGCCCGTCGTCGGCCTGATCGTGGGCTATCTGGTGATGGTCGCGATCATGTGGATGTTCCGCAGGTCCAACCCGCACAAGGCCAAGCGCGGCTTCCGGATCGCCCAGACCGTCTCGGCGGCCGCCATGGCCCTCGGCCACGGCCTCCAGGACGCGCAGAAGACGATGGGCATCGTGGTGATGGCCCTGGTCATCGCCGATGTCGAGAAGGCCGGCGACCCCATCCCCGTGTGGGTCAAGATCGCGTGTGCGGTCATGCTCTCGCTCGGTACGTACGCGGGTGGCTGGCGGATCATGCGCACCCTCGGCCGCAAGATCATCGAGCTGGACCCGCCGCAGGGCTTCGCCGCCGAGACCACGGGCGCCTCGATCATGTACACCGCGTCCTACCTGTACCAGGCGCCGATCTCCACCACCCACGTGATCACCTCGGCGATCATGGGTGTGGGGGCGACCAAGCGGGTCAACGCGGTCCGCTGGGGCGTCGCCAAGAACATCATCCTGGGCTGGTTCATCACCATGCCGGCCGCGGCGCTGGTCGCGGCGCTGAGCTTCTGGGTCGTGGACCTCGCCCTCGGGTGAACGAAGCGGTGAACGAAAGCGGGCCGGCTCCCCCCACCCAGGGGGAGCCGGCCCTTTTTCTTTCTTTCGCCGTGCGGTGGCACCGCCATGCAGCACCGCAGGACGTGTGGGGGGTCTATCCGAAGCGGCCCGAGATGTAGTCCTCGGTGGCCTGGACGGACGGGTTGGAGAAGATCCGGTCCGTGTCGTCGATCTCGACGAGCTTGCCGGGCTGGCCGACCGCCGCGAGGTTGAAGAACGCGGTGCGGTCCGAGACGCGGGCCGCCTGCTGCATGTTGTGCGTCACGATGACGATCGTGAAGCGCTCCTTCAGCTCGCCGACCAGGTCCTCGATGGCGAGGGTGGAGATCGGGTCGAGGGCCGAGCAGGGCTCGTCCATCAGCAGGACCTGGGGCTCGACCGCGATGGCGCGGGCGATGCACAGACGCTGCTGCTGGCCGCCGGAGAGGCCGGAGCCGGGCTTGTTCAGGCGGTCCTTGACCTCGTTCCAGAGGTTGGCGCCCTGGAGGGACTTCTCGACGATGTCGGCCAGCTCGGACTTCTTGAAGCTGCCGTTCAGCCGCAGGCCCGCCGCCACGTTGTCGAAGATCGACATGGTGGGGAAGGGGTTCGGCCGCTGGAAGACCATGCCGACCGTGCGGCGGACCGCGACCGGGTCGACGCCGGGGCCGTACAGGTTCTCGTCGTCCAGCAGCACCTTGCCCTCGACGCGGCCACCGGGGGTGACCTCGTGCATGCGGTTCAGGGTGCGCAGGAAGGTGGACTTGCCGCAGCCGGAGGGGCCGATGAAGGCGGTCACGGAGCGGGGCTCCACGGTCATCGAGATGTCGTCGATGGCCTTGTGGGTGCCGTAGAAGGCGGACAGTCCGCTGACGTCGATTCGCTTCGCCATGAGGGGGTCACTTCGCTTTCAGGGGGTCGCGTCAGCGACCGGTCTTCGGGGCCTTCCAGCGGGCGATGCCGCGGGCCACCAGATTGAGGATCATGACGAAGGCGATCAGGACGAGGGCAGCGGCCCAGGCCCGGTCGTAGGAGGCGTCACTGCCGACCCGGTACTGCTCCCAGATGTACAGCGGGAGCGAGGACTGCGCACCTTCGAAGGGGTTGCCGTTGATCAGCTGCGAACCGAAGACCAGCAGCATGATCGGGGCCGTCTCACCGGCGATGCGGGCGATGGCCAGCATGACACCCGTGGAGATGCCGCCGATGGCGGTCGGGAGGACCACCTTGAGGATCATGCGCCACTTCGGCACGCCGAGGGCCAGGGCGGCCTCGCGCAGCTCGTTCGGGACGAGCTTGAGCATCTCTTCGGTGGAGCGGACCACGACCGGCATCATCAGGATCGACAGGGCCAGCGAACCGGCGAAGCCGGAGGGGCCGAAGCCGAGGATCAGGATCCAGGTCGTCAGGATGAACAGGCCCGCGACGATGGACGGGATGCCCGTCATGACGTCGACGAAGAAGGTCACGACCTTGGCGAGCTTGCCCCGGCCGTACTCGACCAGGTAGACCGCGGTCAGCAGGCCGATGGGGGCCGAGATCGCGGTGGCCAGGCCGACCTGCTCGATGGTGCCGAGCAGCGCGTGGTAGACGCCGCCGCCCTGCTCGAAGCTGGTCACGCCCTTCATCGAGTGGTTCAGGAAGTACATGTCGAGGGTCTTCATGCCGCGGGCGATCGTGGTCCACAGGAGCGAGACCAGCGGGACGACCGCGAGCAGGAAGCAGACCCAGACGACCGAGGTCGCGACCCGGTCCTTGGCCTGGCGGCGGTTCTCGATGATCGCGCTGGCCGTGTACGTGATGACGACGAACAGCATGGCGGCGATCAGACCCCACTGGGTCTTGCTGCTCAGGCTGAAGACGGCGCCGATGCCGCAGCCGAGGGCGACCGACAGGACCGCGATGGCGGCCGGGGCCCAGCGGGGGAGACCACCGCGGGTGAGGCTGGTCGGGGCGACGGACTTGCGGGCCCGTGCGGGCCGCTGGTCCTGGAGTACGTGGCTCATCAGGCGTTCGCCCCCGAGAAGTCCTTGCGGCGGGCGATGATCAGCCGCGCCGTACCGTTGACCAGCAGAGTCAGGACGAAGAGCACCAGACCGGAGGCGATCAGCGCGTCCCGGCCGAATTCGCTGGCCTCGCCGAACTTCGCGGCGATGTTCTGCGCGAAGGTTCCGCCGCCCGGGTCCAGCAGGTGGCCGGAGATCAGGAAGCTCGGGGAGAGCACGGTCGCGACGGCCATCGTCTCGCCGAGCGCGCGGCCGAGGCCCAGCATCGAGGCGGAGATGACGCCGGAGCGGCCGAAGGGCAGGACCGAGAGCCGGATGACTTCCCAGCGCGTCGCGCCGAGGGCCAGGGCGGCCTCCTCGTTCATGCGCGGGACCTGGAGGAAGACCTCGCGGCTGACGCTGGTCACGATCGGCAGGATCATGATCGCGAGCAGGATGCCGACGGTGAAGATCGAGCGGGCGACACCGACCTGGGTCTTGTCGAAGAGGTAGGTCCAGCCGAAGTACTCGTCGAGCCAGAGGTTCAGCCCGCCGAGGTAGGGGACCAGCACGAGCGCGCCCCAGACGCCGTAGATGATCGACGGCACGGCGGCCAGCAGGTCGACCACGTAGGCGAGCGGACCGGCCAGCTTGCGCGGCGCGTAGTGCGAGATGAAGAGGGCGATGCCGACGGCGATCGGAACCGCGATGGCCATCGCGATGATCGAGCTGACGACGGTGCCGAAGAGCAGGACGGCTATGCCGAAGACGGGAGGCGTGGCCGACGGGTCCCAGTCGAACGTGGTGAGGAAGTTCCCCTTGTTGTCCGAGAGGGCGATCGACGCGCGGTAGCTGAGGAAGACGGCGATCGACGCCATGATCACCAGGAGCAGGATGCCGGAGCCCTGGGAGAGCCCCGAGAAGATCTTGTCACCGGCGCGGCCGGTGGACCTTCCGCTCTGGGAGACCGGCGGAGCCGTGTCTATCTGGGTGGGTGTGGTGGAAGCCATGGTCTTTCCGGTCTCTGTGGGGGGCGGGCCCCCTGGCGGCGGTGCACCGGATTCCCCTGGGTGGAGGGGAGGGGTCCCCGGGGCCGGGCCGCTCCCCCGGGGGTCCCCCCAGACGGAGTCTGGGGGCGGGGGGAGCGGCCCGGTGGTCCCGGGGGTCAGGATCAGGAGAGGGTCGCGATGACGGCGCGGACCTTGGCGTTGATCTCGGCCGGGATCGGGGCGTAGCCGATCTCGGAGAGCGCCTTCTGGCCCGCGTCGGACGCGGTGTAGTTCAGGAAGGACTTCACGGTGCCGAGGGTCTCGGCCTTGTTGCCCTTGTCGCAGACGACCTCGTAGGTCACCAGGACGATCGGGTAGGCACCCTCGGTCTTGGTGGTGTAGTCCAGCTTCAGCGCGAGGTCGGAGCCGGTGCCGACGACCTTGGCGGCGGCGATGGCCTTGGAGGCGTTCTCGCCGGTGGCCGCGACCGGGGTGCCGGCGCCGGTGTTGATGTCGACCGTCTTGATCTTCTGCGACGAGGCGTAGGAGAGCTCGAAGTAACCGATGGCGCCGTCGGCGGCCTTCACTTGGGCGGCGACGTCGGCGGAGCTACCGGCGGCCTGGCCACCGGGCGCCGGCCACTTCTTGGCGGCGTCGTAGGTCCAGGCGTCGGGCGCGGTGGCCTTCAGGTACTTGGTGAGGTTCTCGGTGGTGCCGGAGTCGTCGGACCGGTGGAAGGCCTGGATGGCGGTACCGGGGAGGTTGACGCCGGGGTTCAGCTTCTTGATCGCCTCGTCGTCCCACTTCTTGATCTTGTCGTTGAAGATCGCGGCGAGGGTGGGGGCGTCCAGCGTCAGCTTGTCGACGCCCGCGACGTTGAAGCCGATCGCGATCGGGCCGCCGACCATCGGCAGGTTGATGCCCTGGCCGCCGGTGCAGATCTTCTTCGACTCCTCGACCTGCTCGGGCTTGAGGGCCGAGTCCGAGCCGGCGAAACCGACGGTGCCCTTGTTGAAGGAGACGACGCCTTCACCGGAGGAGCTGGCCTTGTAGTTGACCTCGACGCCCGAGCAGGCGGCCATGTAGTTCTTGACCCACTGGTCGACGGCGTTCTTCTGGGCGGAGGAGCCGGAGGCGAGCAGCTGGCCCTTGGCCCCGTCGCACTTCACGTCGCCGGGGGCGGGGGCGGACGGCTTCGTCGTGCCGGTGGCGTTGTCCTTGGTGGTGTTGTCGTCCGAGCCGCACGCCGTGAGGACCAGGGCACCGGAGACTACGAGCGCGCCGAGCACGGAGGCACGAAGCCGGTTGTTGCGCTGAAGCTTCACTTTCGGGTGTTCCTTCCAGAAGCCGCCGGCCGCTTTCTGTATCGGGGCGGCGTGCGAAGAGGACTACGTCGGTTGCGCGGGGGGTCGTGCCGGGTGGCGTGCGACTCGCACCGTGCAGTTCCGAAATTAGGCAGATCAGGTGAAGCGGCCGACGGGGGTGGGTGAACGGACGGTGAACCGTGGCGGACGGCATGGTGCGGGGGGCTGCGTCGTTGCCGGGGGGTGTGGGGCCGTTACCTTGCCGTTATTGTGCCGTGACCGTTTTGTGGGACGGGTGGTGGGGGTGCGGGGGGCCGTGCCCGGGTGTGGCCGGAATTCGCCTCTGGCGGTGGTGGGCGCGGTGTGTGGTCGGCCGTCGGTCGACTGCCCTCCGGGGGCGCCTCAAACGCCGGCGGGGCTGAATCGGGCGGGCCCGGGCCGTCGGTGGGGGTGGGATCGGGCGGGCCCGGGCTGCTGGTGGGGCTGGGGTGGGGTGGTGCGGTGGGGTGGGCGCGGGTGTGTGGGCCCTCCGGGGGCGCCTCAAACGCCGGCGGGGCTGGAACGGGCGGGCCTGGGCTGTCGGTGGGGCTGGAACGGGCGGGCCTGGGCTGTCGGTGGGGGTGGGATCGGGCGGGCCCGGGCTGTTGGTGGGGCTGGGATGGGGCCGGCCTGGGCCGCCGGCGGGGCTGGAACGGGCGGGCCCGGGCTGTTGGTGGGGCTGGAACGGGCGGTGCGGGGATGGCCCGGCCCCCGGCCCCCGGGTGGGGGGCGGGGGGCGGGTGGGGGTTAGACCGGGGTGGGGAGCCATAGGTGGTGGAAGGTGAAGCGGGAGGCTTCTACTTCGTGGCGTTGGTCGGCGTGGAGGACGCCCAGGGCGTAGGCCGTGGCCGGGGCGATGCGGGGGGTGCGGGCGGCCGTGGCGGAGGCCGCCGCCGCCTCGGCCGCGTCGCGGTGGCGGTCCAGGGCCTCGCACGCCGCGGCCAGCCGGGTGACGTCCTCGCCGAGCGCCTCCCGCGCGTAGCGGTGCACGCGCAGCAGGCGGCGCACCTCGTGCCAGGGCGCGTCCTGGTGGGAGTCGTCGATGAGCGCGTCGGCGTTGTACGGCCGGGCGGCCCGGGTCAGGGGGAGCGCGGTCACCGCCGCGGTGAGCCGGGACTCGGCCAGTGCGGCCAGCGGGACCAGGACGTCGGCCACGTGGCCCCGCGCGGCCACCGGGTTCAGCGGGACCTCGGAGGCGAGCACGGCCACGGCGTCGGCCACCGCGTGGAAGCGGGAGGACCCGAGGGCCTGGAGGGTCGCCGAGTGGGCCCTCGTACGGGCCAGGGTCAGCTGGCGTTCCAGCAGGGCGGCCGCGCGGGCCGAGCCCACGGTGAGGGCGCCCGCTCCGGCCGCGCCGCGCGGCGCGGGCACCTCCGGCACCCCCGAGAGCCGGTGCAGCGCGTCCCGCAGCCGGGTCAGCCGGGCCCCGTACGCGTGCTCGTCGGCCAGGGTCGAGGACAGCCACACCAGCTCGGTGCGCAGGCCGTCCGCCCAGGTGGATTCGGTGACCGTCCGGAAGGTGGCCAGGGTCCCCCCGATGCGGCGCGCGGCCCCCCGCAGGCCGCGTGCCGCCTCGCTCCCCCCGTCCGCGTCGGCGCCGCTCTCCTCGTGCAGGCGCAGCCCGCGCAGGAAGGCGGTGGCCTGGGAGCGCAGGTAGGCGCCGAGCACGTCGCCCGCCGTCTCCGCACCCGCTGTCAGGTCATGGTTTAGCTGAGCCACGCCGGCGCCTCCGGGCGTCTATGAGCATCTCCTGTACGTGCCGCAGCGGCTGCCCCTCGGCATCCGTGCTGTGCCGGGTCCACTCCCCGTCCGGGCCCAGGTGCCAGGAGGAGGTGGCATCGGACATGCCCGTCTCCAGCAGCCGGTCCAGGGACGCGCGGTGGGCCGGGTCGGTGACCCTGACCAGGGCCTCGATGCGGCGGTCGAGGTTGCGGTGCATCATGTCGGCGCTGCCGATCCACACCTCGGGCTCGCCGCCGTTGGCGAAGGCGAAGACCCGGGAGTGTTCGAGGAAGCGGCCGAGGATCGAACGGACCCGGATGTTCTCCGAGAGCCCGGTGACGCCGGGGCGCACCGCGCAGATGCCGCGCACCCAGATGTCCACGGGCACGCCCGCCTGCGAGGCCCGGTAGAGCGAGTCGATCAGGGCCTCGTCGACGATCGAGTTGAGCTTGAGCCGCACGTACGCCGGGCGGCCCGCCTTCTGGTGGGCGGTCTCCTTGTCGATCCGGGAGACCAGGCCGTCGCGCAGCGACTTGGGTGCGGTCAGCAGGCGGCGGTAGGTCTCGCGGCGCGAGTAGCCGGAGAGCCGGTTGAAGAGGTCGGAGAGGTCCGCGCCGACCTGCGGGTCCGCGGTGAGCAGGCCGAGGTCCTCGTAGAGCCGGGCGGTCTTGGGGTGGTAGTTGCCGGTGCCGACGTGCGCGTAGCGGCGCAGGGTCTCGCCCTCCTGGCGGACCACGAGCGAGAGCTTGCTGTGCGTCTTGAGGCCGACCAGGCCGTAGACGACGTGGCAGCCGGACTCCTCCAGCTTGCGCGCCCACTTGATGTTGGCCTGCTCGTCGAAGCGGGCCTTGATCTCGACGAGGACGAGGACCTGCTTGCCGGATTCGGCGGCGTCTATGAGGGCGTCGACGATCGGCGAGTCGCCGGAGGTCCGGTAGAGCGTCTGCTTGATCGCGAGGACGTCCGGGTCGGCGGCGGCCTGCTCCAGGAAGGCCTGCACCGAGGTGGAGAAGGAGTCGTACGGGTGGTGCAGGAGCACGTCGCGTTCGCGCAGGGCCGCGAAGATGTCCGGGGCGGAGGCCGATTCGACCTCGGCGAGGTCGCGGTGGGTCCCGGCGATGAACTTGGGGTACTTCAGCTCGGGCCGGTCCAGCGAGGCCACGCCGAAGAGCCCGGTCAGGTCGAGCGGGCCGGGCAGCGGGTACACCTCGGCCGCGGAGATCTTCAGCTCCTGGACGAGCAGGTCCAGTACGCCCGCGTCGATGGACTCCTCGACCTCCAGGCGCACGGGCGGGCCGAAGCGGCGCCGCATGAGCTCCTTCTCCAGGGCCTGGAGGAGGTTCTCGGTGTCGTCCTCCTCCACTTCCAGGTCCTCGTTGCGGGTCACCCGGAACTTGTGCTGCGCCAGCACCTCCATGCCGGGGAACAGCTCCTCCAGGTGCGCGGCGATGACGTCCTCCAGCGGGACGTAGCGCTGCGGGGAGGCCTCCAGGAAGCGGGACAGCAGCGGGGGCACCTTGACGCGGGCGAAGTGGCGGTGGCCGCTGACGGGGTTGCGGACGACCACGGCGAGGTTGAGCGAGAGCCCGGAGATGTACGGGAAGGGGTGCGCGGGGTCCACGGCCAGCGGGGTCAGCACCGGGAAGATCTGGTTGCGGAACAGGGTGAAGAGGCGCGCCTGCTCCTTCTCGGTGAGGTCGCTCCAGCGGATGAGGTGGATGCCCTCTTCGGCCAGCTGGGGGGCGACGTCCTGCTGGTAGCAGGCGGCGTGGCGGGCCATGAGCTCGCGCGAGCGGGTCCAGATGAGGTCGAGGACCTCGCGGGGCTGGAGGCCCGAGGCCGAACGGGTGGCGACGCCGGTGGCGATGCGCCGTTTGAGGCCGGCCACCCGGACCATGAAGAACTCGTCGAGGTTGCTCGCGAAGATGGCGAGGAAGTTGGCGCGTTCCAGGAGCGGGGTCGCCGGGTCCTCGGCGAGCTCCAGCACCCGTTCGTTGAAGGCGAGCCAACTGCGCTCGCGGTCGAGGAAGCGCCCGGCGGGCAGCTCGCCGTCGTCCTTGAGCTCGTAGGCGTCCAGATCCGCGTCGAGGTCCGGTTCGAGGTCCACGTGCGGGCGGTGCGCGGCTATGGATCCCAGGCGCGCGTGCCGCTCGGCCTGGGAGTGCTGGACGGGGACCTCGGTGGGGCTGACGCCGGGCTTGTGGCTCATGACTCCATTCTTCCGCGCACGCGGAAGGACAGGCGCGTCGGAAGCGTCCGCGAGTGGTCGAAGTCCAGGCTGCATGAGCGGAGAGTCGCAAGCGTGTCTGAATGCCCGGTTAATGGCGTGTGGCATCCAGGGTGTGGCTCGTGTCAGTGGTGGTACACGGATGCGCGTGGGTGCGCGGGGGGCCACAGGGGTGCACGCGGGTTCGCGCGGGATCCGGGGCGCGCGCGGTGCGCGCCCCGGGCCCGGGCCGGGAGGGCGGTCAGCTCTCGGTGCGGTACATCAGGTCCACCTCGTGGGTCACGAAGCCGAGGCCCTCGTAGACGGCGAGCGCCGCCGGGTTGTCGGCGTCCACGTAGAGCATCGCGGTCGGGAGGCCGGATGCCGCCAGATGGCGCAGTCCGATGGCGGTGAGCGCCTTGCCGAGGCCGCCGCCCTGGGCGCCGGGCAGGACGCCGACCACGTAGACCTCGCCGAGCCGCTGCTCGGCGTGGACCTTGGTCCAGTGGAAGCCGACGAGCGCTCCGTCGCGCTCGGCGAGGAAGAAGCCCTTCGGGTCGAACCAGGGCTGCGCGATCCGGTCGTCGAGGTCCCGCTGGTCGAGGGAGCCCTGTTCGGGGTGGTGGGCGAAGGCCGCCGCGTTCGCCGCGAGCCAGGCCGCGTCGTCGGTGCCGGGCACGAAGGTGCGTACGGTCACCCCCGCGGGCAGGGTCGGCTCGGGCAGCGGGGACGCGTCCGGGCCGAGCGGGCGGCGCAGCTGGCGCAGCTCGCGGAAGAGGGTCAGGCCGAGGACCTGGGCGAGGTGGCGGGCGGCGGAGCGGCCGCCGTGGGCCCACATCCGGATCCGCTTGCCGGAGGCGGCGAGCAGGGCCTGGCCGAGCGCCCGCCCGTGGCCGCGGCCGCGCAGCGCGGGGTGCACGACGAGCTCGGCGGCGGGTGCCTCCACCGGATCGGTGTCTTCCAGTTGTGCGTATCCGGCCAGGCGTCCGTCCGCGGTGAGCAGCAGGTGCCGGATCCCGTCGCGGCGGCCGCCGCGCAGCTGGAGCCGTCCCTGCTCGGACACCGCGGTGGTGCCGTCCGTACGGGCCGCGTCCTCGATCAGTTCGAGGACGGCGTTGGCCTGTTCCTCCGTCAGTTCGTCGAGGGTCTCAATCTGCCGTCCCGGCTCCTGGGCCGCTGCTGCGTCAGTCATGTGACGAGACTACGACCGCTACCCCCCGACCCGGTCCTGACGTGCCCTCCCGGTCGGGCTCCGGGGCCGGCCAGGTGCTCCGGGTGAGCGACACCACAGGCGATATACCGGCGCGTAACCGGCTCGCAACCCGCTACCCCCTGTCGTGCTACGCGCGTTGACCATAGGCTGCGGCGGACCTCCCAGTTCACATCGCTGTCCAAAAGGGGACTACATGTCAGCGACGCCACAACGGCACCGCCGAGCCCGCCGGTTGACTTTCGCCGCCCTCGCCCTCACCGCAGGGGCGGGCGCCATGGTCGCCGCCGCCCTCCCGGCCGGGGCCGCCAGTGGCGGCGGTGCCGGCCCGAGCCGCACCGTCGACGTGCAGATGCTGTCCTTCAACGACTTCCACGGCACGCTGGAGCCCCCGCAGGGCTCCTCCGGCAACGTGAGCGAGCGTCAGGCGGACGGCAGCACCAAGGCGATACCGGCGGGCGGTGTCGAGTACCTCGCCACCAGCCTGCGCGAGGCCCGCAAGGGGCACGAGTACTCCGTCACCGCCGCCGCCGGTGACATGATCGGCGCGAGCCCGCTGCTGTCGGGCCTGTTCCACGACGAGCCGACCATCGAAGCGATGAACAAGCTCGGCCTGAACGTGACGAGCGTCGGCAACCACGAGTTCGACGAGGGCAAGACCGAGCTGCGCCGCATGCAGTACGGCGGCTGCCACCCGGTCGACGGCTGCGCCGAGAACGGCGGGACCTACACGGGCGCGGAGTTCCAGTACCTCGCCGCGAACGTCACGGACGAGAAGACCAAGCGTCCGCTGATGTCGCCCACCTTCATCTGGAAGAAGGGGGACGTGAAGATCGGCTTCATCGGCGTCACCCTGGAGGGCACGCCGGACGTCGTGACCGCCGAGGGGGTCAAGGGCCTCAAGTTCGGTGACGAGGTCGAGACGATCAACAAGTACGCCGCCGAGCTGAACAAGCAGGGCGTCAAGTCGATCGTCGCGCTGATCCACGAGGGCGGCCTGCCCGCCAGCGGGGCGTACAACTACGACTGCAACACCCCGGGCGCGGGCGCCGGCATCTCCGGCGCGATCGTGGACATCGCCAAGAACGTGGACCCGAAGGTCGACGCCCTGGTGACCGGCCACACGCACCAGGCGTACGCGTGCAACATCCCCGACCCGGCGGGCAACCCGCGCATGGTCACCTCGGCCGCTTCCTACGGCCGGGTGTTCACGGACACCACGCTGACCTACGACCGGCAGACCAAGGACATCGTCCGTACGCCGCTCAGCGCGCCCAAGCCGGTCAACAAGGTCGTCTCCCGCGACCAGCCCAAGGCCGCGGACATGACCGAGCTGATTCAGCGCTGGAACGCCCTCGCGGCGCCCATCGCCAACCGTCCGCAGGGCTTCGTCTCGGCGGACATCCCGGGCCGCGGCTCGGACAAGTTCGAGAAGCCCCTCGGTGACGTGATCGCCGACGCCCAGCTGGAGGCGCTGGCCCCGGCCGACAAGGGCGGTGCGCAGCTGGCCATCATGAACCCGGGCGGCATCCGCGCCGACCTGGCCTACAAGGCCGCGGGCGTCGAGGGCGACGGCGTGGTGACCTACGCCGAGTCGTACACGGTGCAGCCGTTCACCAACATGATGAACGTCGTGGACCTGACCGGCGCGCAGCTCGTCACCGCGCTCCAGCAGCAGGTCAGCGGCCCGGTGAACGGGGCGAACCCGAAGATCCTGCAGATCTCCAAGGGCCTGACCTACACCCTCGACACGACGAAGGCCGGCGCCGACCGCATCGTCGTGGACTCGGTGAAGCTGAACGGCGTGGCCATCGACCAGGCCAAGACCTACCGGGTCGCGATGAACGAGTTCCTCGCGGGCGGCGGTGACGGCTTCACCGTCCTGAAGGAGCACAAGAACAAGCTGGTGGGCGCCTCCGACCTGGACTGCTTCAACGCCTACCTGGCGAAGCACTCGTCGCAGGACGCTCCGCTGGCTCCGCCGGTGGCCGACCGGATCACGGTCGTCCAGTAGCGGCTGCGGTCAACTGGTGAGGGGGGGGGGGGGGGGGGGGGGGACCCCCCCCCCCCCCCCCCCCCCCCCCCCCCCCCCCCCCCAACACCCCCCCCCCCCCCCCCCCTGTGCTCCTCACGTCCAGTGCTTGAACCGGAAACGTTCCGGAATTGGCCCGAAT
>NZ_JBVHUE010000028.1:32439-82826 GCF_055565515.1 Streptomyces sp. NPDC028419
GGGAAGGGAGAGAAAGTGTTAGAGGGGGGGGAGGGGGGTGGGCGGGGCAAAGGGGGGGGGGGGGGGGGGTTGGGGGGGGGGGGGGGGGGGGGGGGGGGGGGGGTGTTTTTCCCCCCCCCGCCCCTCGTGCGTGCGCGGGCCCATTGGGTCCTACCCGTGGGTAGTAATGCTCGGCTCCGCAGGTCATAATCCGGGCCACCACTGGGTCGGCGAAGGGGCGGGCATGAGCATGGGCGACGTACGGGGAATCGGTCGACGGGGCTTCCTGGCCGGGGCGGTGGCCGTGGGCGCGGCGGCGAGCGGACTCGTCGCCGCGGCGGTCCCGGCGGGGGCGACGGCGCTCGGCACGCAGGACTGGATGGCCGGGGTCCCCGACGCCACCCCGCTCCAGCGGATGACGATCCCGGGCACCCACGACTCCGGTGCCCGCCAGGGCGGGCTGTACGTGGCCTGCCAGAACACCTCGATAGCCGAGCAGCTCGACTCCGGGATCCGCTTCCTCGACGTGCGCTGCCGGGTCACCGGGGGCTCCTTCGCCATCCACCACGCGGCCTACTTCCAGAACCTGATGTTCGGCGACGTCCTGGTGGCCTGCTGGAACTTCCTGGCCGCGCACCCGAGCGAGACCGTGCTGATGCGGGTCAAGCAGGAGTACTCGGAAGAGAGCGACGCGACCTTCCGGGCCGTCTTCGACGACTACCTCGACCACCGCGGCTGGCGCCCGCTCTTCCGGATCGCCGACGCGCTGCCGGGCTCGCTCGGCCAGGCCCGCGGCAAGGTGGTCCTGCTCGCCGACAACGGCGGGCTGCCGGGCCTGCGCTACGGCGACGGTTCGGTCTTCGACGTCCAGGACGACTACATGGCCGAGCCCTTCGGCAAGCGGACCAAGATCGAGGCCCAGTTCCGCAAGTCCGTCCAGCAGCCCGGCAAGTTCTTCATGAACTACACGAGCACCGCCGCGGCCCTGCCGCCGCGCTGGAACTCCGACCGGCTCAACCCGCAGGTGCACTCCTTCGTGGACGGCGGGGAGCTGGCCGGCCGGACCGGGCTGGGGATCGTCCCGATGGACTTCCCCAACACCCGCTCCGGCCTGGTCGCCTCACTGATCCGCCACAACCCCGCCTGACCCGTCCGGGCGGTACGGGGCCCCCTGCCCGCCGTCGTCCGCGGGCAGCCGCGGCGGCGGGGTCGAGGCGCCCGGGAAGCGCAGCACCGCCTCGGCCCCCGGCCCGCCGTCGGGGGCCGCACGCAGTTCGGCGGTGCCGCCCGTGCGCTGGACCGTGCGCGCCACGATGGACAGGCCCAGCCCGCTGCCGGGCAGTGCGCGGGCGGAGGGGGAGCGCCAGAACCGGTCGAAGACGTGCGGGAGGTCCTCGGCGGGGATGCCCGGCCCGTGGTCCCGCACGGTCAGGACGCCCGACCGCAGCGCGACCTCGACCGCGCCGCCGGGCGGGCTGAACTTCACGGCGTTGTCCAGGATGTTGACCAGGGCCCGCTCCAGGGCGGGCGCCTCGCCGCGGACGTACCAGGGCTCCAGATCGGCGGTGAAGGTCAGCTCGGGGCCGCGCAGCCGGGCGCGCGACAGGGCGCTGCCCGCGATCTCGTGCAGGGCGACGACCTGGAGCGGGCCCGGTGAGGCGGCGTCCGGCCGGGACAGCTCCTGGAGGTCGCCGATGAGCGAGGCCAGCTCGGTCATCTGGGCCTTGACCGAGGCGAGCAGCTCCTTGCGGTCCTGCGGCGGGATGGGCCGGCCGGTGTCCTCGCTGCGGGCGAGCAGCTCGATGTTCGTACGGAGCGAGGTGAGCGGGGTGCGCAGCTCGTGGCCCGCGTCGGCGATCAGCTGGGCCTGGCGGTCCCGGGAGGAGGCCAGGGCGCTGGTCATCGAGTTGAAGGAGCGCGAGAGCCGGGCGATCTCGTCGTCCCCGGCGTCGGGGATGCGCACGGTGAGGTCCTCGGTGCGGGCGATGTGCTCGACGGCGCCGGTGAGTTCGTCGACGGGCCGCAGGCCGGTACGGGCCACCCACAGGCCGGCCGCGCCCGCGCCGACCACACCGACGCCGGAGACGAGCAGCAGCACCCAGGCCAGGGTGGACAGCGGCTTGTCGACGTCGGAGAGCGGCTTGGCGATGGAGATCGCGAAGATCTGGCCGCTGGGCTGGCTGGTCACGCCCATCGTGTAGACGCGCATCTCGATGCCGTCGGTGGTGGTCACATCGTGCAGGACGGTGGTCCGCTCGCCCGCGGCGACCTCCCGGTCGATCTTGGTCACCGGCAGGGTGGTGCGGCCGCTGACCCAACAGTGGCGGCCGTTGGCGTCGAGGATCTGCACGGTCGCGTTCAGGTTCCCGGCGATCTCCTGCTCGGGCCGCGAGGGTTGGACCACGCAGCCCTCGCGCAGGCTGCGGCCCGCCTGGGCGGTGGCGTTGGTGGACATCAGCGAGCGGTTGAGCTGGTCGGTGAGCTGGGTGCGGACCATCACCCAGGACACGCCCGCGACCGCCGCCACGGCCAGGGCCACGGCGACGGCGACGAGCAGGGCCAGCCGCGAGCGCAGCGGCAGGCCGCGGAATCTGGCGGCCGGGCTCACTCGGGCCCGCCGCTGTCACCGGAGACGGTGGCGCGCAGGACGTACCCGACTCCGCGGACGGTGTGCACGAGGCGCGGTTCGCCGCCCGCTTCGGTCTTGCGGCGCAGGTACATCACGTACACGTCCAGGGAGTTGGAGCTGGGTTCGAAGTCGAAGCCCCAGACGGCCTTGAGGATCTGCTCGCGGGTGAGGACCTGGCGCGGGTGCGCGAGGAACATCTCCAGCAGGGTGAACTCGGTCCGGGTCAGCTCGACGGCGCGCCCGGCCCGGGTCACCTCGCGGGTGGCCAGGTCCATGCGCAGGTCGCCGAAGGTCAGTACGTCCTCGGCGGCGCCCGAGGGGTCCGCGGGGGACGCGTAGGAGCTGCGGCGCAGCAGGGCGCGGACCCGGGCGAAGAGCTCGTCGAGCTCGAAGGGCTTGACGAGGTAGTCGTCGGCGCCCGCGTCGAGGCCGGTGACCCGGTCGCCGACGGTGTCGCGGGCGGTCAGCATCAGGATCGGGGTGACGGAGCCGGCGGCGCGCAGCCGCCGGGCCGCCGTCAGACCGTCCATCCGGGGCATCTGGATGTCCAGGACGATCAGGTCCGGGGCGTACCCGGCGGCCTTCTCCAGGGCGTCGAGCCCGTCGACGGCGGTCTCGGTGCCGTATCCCTCGAAGGCGAGGCTGCGGCGCAGGGCCTCGCGGACGGCCGGTTCGTCGTCCACGACGAGTACGCGCGCTTCGCTTTCAGCGGGATTCATCGTTGGGTTCCCCCGTCTCGGTTCGGTCTGACGCCGGCTCCAGCCTGCCACGGAGCCCGGCGCGGGCCGTGGTCAGTAGGAGGTGCCGAAGCCGTTTCCGACGTCGCTGCCGCCCGAGCCGTTGGCGCTGTCGCCGCTTCCCGTGCCGCCGGGGCCGCCCTTGCGCAGGGAGGCCAGGTCGGCCTTGATGGTGTTGACCGGGATGGCGAAGCCGAGGCCGACGCTGCCCGCGCCGGAGCTGTCGCTGGAGGGGGAGTAGATCGCGGAGGGCATGCCGACGATCTCGCCGTTCATGTTGACGAGCGCGCCGCCGGAGTTGCCGGGGTTGAGCGAGGCGTCCGTCTGGATGGCCTTGTACGAGGTAGTGTCCTGGCCGGTCTGGCCGTTGAACTGGCGGCCGTCGTAGGAGAACGGCCAGCCGCCGCTGCCGCCGTTGCCGCCCTGCTGCTGGCGCTGCGGGGACCGCTGCTCCGACTTGGGCACGTTCACCTCGCGGTTCAGGGCCGAGACGATGCCGCTGGTGACGGTGCCGGTGAGGCGGTCGGGGGAGCCGATCGCGACGACCTGGTCGCCCACCTTGACGTTGTCGGAGTTGCCGAGCTTGGCCGGCTTGAGGCCGCTCGCGCCCTCCAGCTTGATCAGGGCGAGGTCCTTGTCGGGGTCGGTGCCGACCACCTTGGCCTTGTACTTCTTCCCGTCGCTCATGGTCACCTGGACCTCGGTGGCCCCGTTGACGACGTGGTTGTTCGTGACGATCTCGCCGTCGGCGGTGACGACGACGCCGGAGCCGGTGCCCTGGCCCGCGGCGGTCGTCGTGTCGATGCGGACGACGGAGGGGCTGACCTGTTCGGCGACGCCGGAGACGGTGCCGATGTTGGACTGCGAGACGTTGGAGCCGTTCACGGCGCCGTCGCCGCCGGCGCGGTGGCCGAGGTACTGCTGGATCCCCGCGGAGGTACCGCCGCCGATGATCGCCGCCGCGAGGGCGACCGCGGTGAGCAGGGCGAATGGGCGCCGGGGGCGGGCGTGCCCGCCGGCCGGGGCCGGCGCGCCGTGGAAACCGTCGGCCACCGGGGGCTGGGGCTGGTGCTGGTGCGCCTCGAACCAACCGGGGGCCGGGGCCGCGTGGGCGGTCGGGGCGGTCGGGGGGTGGAGCGGCGGCGGGGGGTAGGCGCCGCCGCCCTGGGCGTCGTGCGCCGATCGGTCCTGCCCCTGCTGCCAGGCCCCGCCGAAGGGCGCGTCCTGGTGGGGGCGGTTCTCCTGCGGGTCGCCTTCGCGGCGGAAGCTGTCGGTCATGGGTACGACTCTGGGCCGGGATCATGAGAGCTTCCTGAGTCCCCGCTGAGAAGCCCGACAGAACCGTGTATGCCCGATATAAGGCTCGGTCCCCGCCCGCATGGGGCTCGGGTCCCCGCCCGCCGTGGGAGCGTCAGCGGCAGCCGCAGGAGCGGCGGATCACCAGGGCCGAGGGGAACTGCTTGAGCCGCTCGCGCCGCGAGCCCGCGACGCGCAGCCCGTCGTCCAGGACGAGGTCGACGGCGGCGCGGGCCATCGCCGGGCGGTCCGAGGCGACGGTGGTCAGCGGCGGGTCCGTCAGCCCGGCTTCCTTCACGTCGTCGAAGCCCGCGACGGCCAGCTCCTCGGGCACGTCGATGCGCAGCTCGCGGGCGGCCCGCAGCACCCCGATGGCCTGGTCGTCGGTGGCGCAGAAGATCGCCGGGGGGCGCTGGGGTCCGGCGAGGACCTCCAGGGCGACCCGGTAGGCGTCGTAGCGGTTGTACGGGGCCTCGAAGAGCCGGCCCTCGACCGAGCGGCCCGCCTCCAGCATGGCGCGCCGCCAGCCCTCGACGTGGTCGGCGACCGGGTCGCCGACGGACGGGGTGTTCTCGACGCCGCCGATGCAGGCGACGTACGCGTGGCCGTGCTCCAGCAGGTGGCGGGTGGCGAGCTGGGCGCCGCCGATGTCGTCGGTGACCACGGCGACGTCGTCGATCGCCTCGGGGCGCTCGTGCAGCAGCACGACCCGCGCGTCCCAGGCCTCGATCTCGGAGGCGGCGCGCTCGCTCATGCCCTGGCTGACCAGGATCAGCCCGGACACCCGCATGCCCAGGAAGGCGCGCAGGTAGTGCACCTCGCGCTCGTCCCGGTAGTCGGAGTTGCCGACCAGGACCATCTTTCCGCGCTCGGCCGCGGCCTGCTCGACCGCGTGCGCCATCTCCGCGAAGAACGGCTGCCGGGCGTCGGGGACGATCATGCCTATGAGGTCGGTGCGCCGCGAGGCCATCGCCTGGGCGACCCGGTCCGGGCGGTAGCCCAGCTCCTTGATCGCGGCGAGGACACGCTCGCGCGTGGCCGGGGCGACCGGCCGGGGTCCGTTGTTGATGACGTAGCTCACGACCGCGGTAGAGGTTCCCGCAAGTCGTGCCACATCGTCCCGCGTCACCTTGGCCACGCGGTGGAGTCTACGCGGGGTGACCTAGCTGTGGGCAGGGCGGCCGGGCGAGCGGGTGTGCGGGGCGGTGTCGGCCATCCGGGTGACGGCCCGGTCGGCTTCGGCGACCACGCCGGCGGCGGCCTGGGTGACCGCCTTCTGCCGGGCCTCCTCGGCCGCCCGTTCGACCTTCTCGGGGGTCACGAAGCGGTAGCCGACGTTGCGGACGGTGCCGATGAGCGACTCGTGCTCGGGGCCGAGCTTGGCCCGCAGGCGCCGGACGTGGACGTCGACCGTCCGGGTGCCGCCGAAGTAGTCGTAGCCCCAGACCTCCTGCAGCAGCTGGGCGCGGGTGAAGACCCGGCCCGGGTGCTGCGCGAGGTACTTGAGCAGCTCGAACTCCTTGAAGGTCAGGTCGAGGACCCGGCCCTTGAGCTTGGCGGAGTACGTCGCCTCGTCGACCGACAGGTCGCCGTTGCGGATCTCCATCGGGGAGTCGTCGGAGCCGAGCTGCTGGCGGCCGGTGGCCAGCCGCAGCCGCGCCTCGACCTCGGCGGGGCCCGCGGTGTCGAGGAGGACGTCGTCGATGCCCCAGTCGGCGGTGACGGCGGCGAGGCCGCCCTCGGTGACGACGAGGATCAGCGGGCAGCCCGGTCCGGTGGAACGCAGCAGCTGGCACAGCGAGCGCACCTGCGGCAGGTCGCGGCGGCCGTCGACGAGGATGACGTCGGCTCCCGGGGTGTCCACGAGGGCGGGGCCCTCCGCGGGGGCCACCCGGACGCTGTGCAGGAGCAGCCCGAGGGCGGGCAGCACCTCGGTGGACGGCTGCAGGGCGTTGGTCAGCAGCAGCAGTGAACTCATCGTCGCCACCCCCGTACGGGGGTCTGGCGGTTTCGCCGGTGGTGCACGGTTCGCTCGGCCATCACGTCGGTTCCTCCTCGGTCCCGTCGAGGACATGCGGCACTGCTTCGTACGGCTCTTGTCGGCGGCCCCGCTCCCCGCGCCCTGAGGACCCGTGGCCGCCACTGTTCTCGCTCTGTTCAACGTGCTGAAAGCACAAAAGGACCCGGGGGCTACGTTGCCCGGATCCTCTGCGAAGCCAGAATAGCCCACCGGCGCCGTGCGGGCCGAGGCTTCGGCGGACCCGGATTCTGTGGTCCCCGCCACCTTCCGGTGCAGGTTGCGCCCGGTTTCACCGGATCGGTGGACCCTCGTCGGGCCACCCGGGCGCATGCGGGGCGCGCGGAGGCACGCCGGGGTCGGGGCCGGTAGGGGCCATCATGGAGCCCGACGGTACGGAGCCGACGATAGGAGCTGCAGTGGCAACCGGAACCATCCGCTACTGGGCCGCGGCCAAGTCCGCGGCCAAGACGGCGGAGGAGGCGTACTCGGCGCGGACCCTGGCCGAGGCGCTCGACGCCGTGCGGGAACGCCACCCCGGGGAACTGAGCCGGGTGCTGCAGCGGTGCTCCTTCCTGGTGGACGAGAAGCCCGTGGGCCTGCGCCCGCACGAGTCCGTCGAGCTGACCGAAGGCGGCACCGTAGAGGTGCTGCCGCCGTTCGCGGGCGGGTGATCCGATGACCACGCCCACGCCGGACGAACAGCGGCCCGAGCAACCGCAGCAGCAGGATCCCTTCGCGGATCCGTACGGGACCCAGACCTGGCAGTCGGAGACCTGGGACACCAGTTACCAGCCGGTGCAGCCGCCCGCCCCGGCCCCCGCGCCGCTGGAAGGCGTCCCGGGCCAGTCCTGGGGCCAGCCGCAGCAGCCGGTGGCCCCGGAGGGCTGGTTCCGCGACGAGGCGCAGCCCTCGTACCCGGACCCGGCCCAGCAGGCGTACCAGCCGCAGCCCCAGCAACCCCAGCAGCCGTACGAGCACCAGCAACCCCAGCAGCCGTACGAGCACCAGCAGCCCCAGCAGCCGCAGCGCCGGGGGCAGCACCGCGCGCCCGACCCGGCCCCGGTGGCGGACTGGTCCCACGATGGCGCCCGGAGCGGCCTCCAGGGGGGCGTCCCGGGCGTCCCGGGCGTCCCGTGGCCGGACGGCTCCGGTGCGGCCGCGGCCGCGGAGACGGCCTACCTGCCGCCCTACCGCGAGGAGCCGGCGGCGCCCGGGGCGCACGCGGCCGCGGAGACGGCGTACCTGCCGCCCTACCGCGAGGAGGGCCACCTCGGCGACCACCAGCGGCAGCCGTACGTCCCGGCCCCGGCGCCCGCCGCCGAGCCGATGGCGCCGCAGGCATGGTTCCGCGACGGGGCGCAGTCCGAGTCGCCGTCCGTGGACGCGGGCGCGGACTGGTCCCGGGGCGCCCACGCCGCCGGGGTCGAGGCGGCGGCGGAGCGCACCGCGTACCTGCCGCCCTATCCCGGCGACGCGCAGGAGCCGCCGGCCCCGGCGCCCGCCGAGGCCCCCGCGCCGCCGGCCGGTCCGGCCGCGGAGTACTCGCCGCCCACCCTCGGCGGCAGCACCCGCGTCGTGGATCCCGCGCAGGCCCGCGCCGAGGGGCGCTCGCCGATCATCGATCCCGGTCCGCAGTCGGCCGTGCTGACCGCCGCGCTCGGGCTGCTGCTGGCCGGCGCCGCCTTCGGCGGCTCGTTCGCCCTGGTGGCCCCGCTCATCGCGCTGCAGGCGCTCACCGCCGCGGGCTGGTTCCGGCTCAACGGCATGTGGCCGGCCCGTCAGGGCATCGCCCTGGCCTTCGCCGGAGCGGTGGCCGCGGACGTCGCCGTGCTCGCGCTGGGGCGTCCGTACGGGCCGGGCGCGATCATCGGGACGCTGGGCGCGTGGGTGCTGCTGACCCTGGTGCTCCAGCTGCGCAGCCACGCCGACCCGGACGAGCGGATGTACGGGCTGATGGCCTCGGTGGCCTCGGCCGCCCTCGCGATCGTCTGCGCCGGGTACCTGGCCGCCGACCCGGCCGCGGTCAGCGTCGGTGCGGCCGCCGTCGCGGTGGCCGTGTTCGCGCGGGCCCTGCCGCTGCCCACGACGCCCTCCGTGGTGGTCTCGCTGGCCGCCGCGGCCGGCGCCGGCATCGCGGTCGGCGGGCTGACCGACGTCGGTGTCGGCGGGGCGCTGCTCGGCCTGGCCGCCGGTGTCTGCGCGCTCGTCGGGCTGCGCGTGGCGGCTTACGACTACCCGTCCAAGTTCGTCCACATGACGGCCGGCGTCGCGCTGCCGCTGGCCGCCGCCGCGCCCGCGGTCTACCTGATCGGGCGGGTGGTCGGCTGACGCCCGGCGGATTGCGGGCATGGTCAACTAGAACGCACGTACCGAGAAGTAGGGGGAGTGGAACGTGCGTTTCCTGAAGGTGATCGTGATCCTCGGCGTACTGCTGGGCGGGATCTTCGTGGGGGCCGACCGGCTAGCGGTCGGCTACGCGGAGGACGAGCTGGCCAGGAAGGTCCAGGCGGGGCGGGGCCTCGCCGGGGAGAGCAGCGTGGACATCCACGGCTTCCCGTTCCTGACCCAGGTGCTGGACTACCGGCTGGAGCAGGTCGACGTGACGATGCGCGGGGTCCAGGCCCCGGGCCCCGACGGCCGCAAGGTCCGGATATCCCAGCTCGACGCCCGCTTCCACGACGTGAAGCTGGACAGCGGCTACACCAGCGGCAAGGCGGCGCGCGCCGACGGCTCCGCGCTCCTCACCTACGCCGACCTCACCGAGGCCTCGCAGAACGGGGTCACCGTGACCTACGGCGGCGCCCCGGGCAAGGTGAAGGTGACCGCGACCGTCGAGGCGCTGGGCAAGTCCCTCACGCGCAGCGTGGTCTCCACGATCAGCCTGGTCGACGGGACGACGGTGCGGGTGCGCGCCGACGAGGTGCCGGGCGAGGGCCTGCCCGGGGTCGAGTCCCTCGTGCGCAAGCGGACCGACTTCGACCGCCGGCTCGACGGCGGTCTGCCGGCGGGGCTGAAACTGTCCGCGCTGACCTCCGACGAGAGCGGCGTGCACCTCACGGTGGACGGCTCGAACGTGGTGTTGGCCGGATCGTGAGACGGGAAGGTCCGATCCTTAGGCGGATCGGACCTTCCGCGCTGCTCCGAGGGGTTCCGGGCCCCTTCCCGTGGGGCTGCGGGAGGCACGGATCCCAGTATGCGGACGATCCTGTCTCGACATATGACACGCCGGTGACAGGGCGGCCGATTCGTCCCTACGATCCATGGCTATGAAGCATCAGCAGGCGGACCTCACGAAGCGACGGGCAGTAGACCTGTGTCGCGTCGCCGCCATGCTCTGTCGCCCTTTCTGAGCGACCCGCTCCCCTTTCGGCCGCACGACGGCCTCGCGAGCGTGACCCCACC
Organism: Streptomyces sp. NPDC028419; assembly: GCF_055565515.1. Lineage (NCBI taxonomy): Bacteria > Bacillati > Actinomycetota > Actinomycetes > Kitasatosporales > Streptomycetaceae > Streptomyces > Streptomyces sp. NPDC028419. Next base: position 42,503 of record NZ_JBVHUE010000028.1, read on the forward strand.
CGCCTCCCGCCCCCTCGCCTCCCCGCGCGGGACGTCCGAGCGCACCCGGGTGCACGCCGAACGGTCATCGAACCGGCCGGAGCAGCGCCACCGCAGCAGCCCGCAGTACCCGCACCGCCCCGCCGCACACTGCCCCGGAGGAGAACACCATGAGCCGCAGCGACGTCCTCGTAGACGCCGACTGGGTCGAGGCCCACCTGAACGACGCGAACGTCGTCGTCGTCGAGGTGGACGAGGACACGTCCGCCTACGACAAGAACCACATCACGAACGCCGTCCGCATCGACTGGCAGCGCGACCTCCAGGACCCGGTGCGCCGCGACTTCGTGGACCAGGAGGGCTTCGAGAAGCTCCTCTCGGCCAAGGGCATCGCCAACGGCGACACGGTCGTCCTCTACGGCGGCAACAACAACTGGTTCGCGTCCTACGCCTACTGGTACTTCAAGCTCTACGGCCACCAGGACGTCCGCCTGCTCGACGGCGGCCGCAAGAAGTGGGAGCTGGACTCCCGCGACCTGGTCGACGGCTCCGAGGTCCCGCGGCGTCCGGCCACCGAGTACAAGGCCAAGCCCCAGGACTCCTCCATCCGCGCCTTCCGCGACGACGTCGTGGCCGCGATCGGTGCGAAGAACCTGGTCGACGTGCGCTCGCCCGACGAGTTCAGCGGCAAGCTGCTCGCCCCGGCGCACCTCCCGCAGGAGCAGTCGCAGCGCCCCGGCCACGTGCCGAGCGCCCGCAACATCCCGTGGTCGAAGAACGCCAACGACGACGGCACCTTCAAGTCGGACGAGGAGCTGACGGCCCTCTACGAGGCCGAGCAGGTCGACCTGGCGAAGGACACCATCGCGTACTGCCGCATCGGTGAGCGCTCCGCGCTCACCTGGTTCGTGCTGCACGAGCTGCTGGGCCAGGAGAACGTCAAGAACTACGACGGCTCGTGGACCGAGTACGGCTCGCTGGTCGGCGTACCGATCGAGCTGGGCGCCAACAAGTAATCCCGTACGGCCTGTAGCAGGACGCGCGTACGACCTCTCTAGGACAGGACAGAGAACATGTGTGGAGCACAGATCGGCGGGCCCTCCCTCGACACGCTCAAGCCGGGCGAGACGGCCATCCAGGGCCAGATCACCCAGGGCGGCGAGCCGGTGTCCGGCTACGTCCGCCTGCTGGACTCGACCGGTGAGTTCACGGCCGAGGTCCCGACCTCGGCGACCGGCCAGTTCCGCTTCTACGCCGCCGAAGGCACCTGGACCCTGCGGGCGCTGGTCCCGGGCGCCAAGGCGGACCGCACGGTCGTCGTCGCCGAGACCGGTGGCGTGACGGACGTGGCCATCGCGGTCTGAGCACCGCGGGCGCGCGCCGAGCGCGCCGCATGACCGGCCGAAGGGCCGCACCCCCGGGGGTTGGACGCCACTGGAACGGGGTGCGGCCCTTCGTGCCGTCCGCGACCTTCGCGCCGTCCGGATCCGGTTCTATCCTGGGGGCATGTACGCCCGGCGTCGGCGCGGCTATTTCCTGCTCATGGGCGGGTGCCTGTTCCTGTTCGTCTCGGCCTGGTCGTGGGTGCGCCTCCTGTCGGTGCCGGCGGCCGTGGCGCTGTGCGTGGTCGCCATGTTGATCCCGCCGGTCGCGGCGATGGCGGCGAACCGGCGCGGCCCGGACGACCGCTGGTGGGACGACCCCTCCGGGGACCCGAAGTCCGACGAGTGGTGGGACGAGCTGGACGGGAAGCGGCGCCGCGAGGACCCGCGGGACGACTGAAACGGTCGATCCATGGCGGAATGATTGATTCCTCGCTATCGAACCGTAATAACAGTGCGTACAACTTCACCCCTGAGATACAAGTCCTCCATGTGCACAGGTGATGCGACCTGTGGCTGCAGTCCTGTGGGGGGACCCTCTCTTGGAACACGAACAGACCATCCCCGAGCCGAGGAAAGAGGGCGAGAACGCCCCGGACCCGGACAGCTCGGAATTTCCGGTGGCAAACACCCCGGCCGCTACGCTGAGTGACGTTCCTCGGCGTCGCCGCGGCCGGGCGGCGCTCCTGATCGCCGCCGCGCTCGTGCTCGGCGTGGGCGCCGGGACCGCCACGGGCTACGCCGTCCAGTACGAGCGCCCGCCGACGTCGCTGGGCCCGCTGGCCCAGCAGGGGCTGACCACCCCGAAGCCGATCAAGGCGGACGACTCGACCACGTACCGCTCGATCAACGCGAACCGCTGGGACCGGACGGACGACGACCTCACCAAGATGCTGCTGGAGGCGCCCGCGGGCGCGGAGCAGGTCGAGCACGGCTACAAGGGCGTCGGCGACTGGGCGGCCGACTGGTTCGACGACCCCGGCCGGGGCCTGCGCTCGATCAACTCGGGTGACGTCCGACGGGTCGCGGTGGCCCACTGGTACGCGGGGGACCGGGTCTCGGTGAGCATCACCCTCCTGCAGTTCCGCGACCGCACCGGCGCGGAGACCTACGTGAGCTCGCAGTCCAGCTACCTGCCGGACCCGAGGAAGGGCGCCGGGAACGACGGCGTGCCGCTGCCGGACGGCCTCAAGGGCACCGGCCGCGCCTGGGTGTACTCGAAGGCGCACGAGGAGGCCGGGTACATGCCGGTCCACCAGGCCCGGGCGATCGCCCGGGTCGGCAACATCGCCATGTACATGGAATACCTCGACAACACGGGAGCGATCTCCGAGAAGGACATCGTCGACCTGGCCAAGCGACAGGTGGAGCAGCTGTGACCGAGCCGAGGAACCCGGCCCCGGCCCTCTCCGAGATCACCCTGGACGAGCCCGGACCCGACCACGGCGGGCCCGCGGGCGCGCCCGAGCCCGCCTTCGCGCAGGAGCAGCTCGCCAGCGCCCGCCCGCCGCGCGCGGTCAACCGCGCGGCCGTGGCCGCCGTCGGCGCCGCGGTGGCGCTCGCGGCCGTCGCGGGCTTCGGCATCTGGGCCAAGGGTTGGATCGCCGACGCCGACCGCACCTCCGCCACCGTGTACTGGCAGGCGCAGGACCCCGCCCCGCAGACCGTGGCGCCCACCCCGCCGATCGTCTCGCTCGGCGAGCTGGGCGACCGGCTGATCGAGGTGCCGGAGCACTACCGGCCGGGCCCCGACCTGGGCGAGCACAGCAACTTCTTCACCGTGCCGGGCGCCAAGGCCGCCCAGCTCATGAAGGAGAACAACGGCAACCTCCCCGCCGACCGGCGCGCGGAGAGCAACAAGATGATCGACGGGCTCAAGCTCAAGGGCCAGGCCGGACGCACCTTCCGCAACGAGTCCGGGGACGCGGTCGTCGAGATCTCGCTGACGCAGGCGGACCCGCAGGCGGTCAAGCAGTTCGGCGAGTTCACCAAGAAGCTGCTCGAACTGATCGGCGACGACCGGCAGGCGCCCAAGGTCGAGGGGTACCCCGAGGTCAAGTGCGCCCTGCGGTCCGTCGGCGACGACGCGAAGAACGACGACGGCGAGAAGAAGGCCCCCTTGGAGTCGGTGCTCTGCGCCGCCTCCCAGGGCGACTTCCTGATCAGCTTCCACGCCTACGGCGGCAAGCCCTTCGACGCCGCCGCCGAGGTCAAGCTCCTGCGGAGCCAGCTCGACCACCTGAAGTCCCCCGGGGAGTCCGCGTGACCGACAAGACCGCCACCGAGACCCTGGCCGCCACCGAGGCCCCCGCGGCCCCGGCCGTGAACCCCTTCGCCGCGCCGGACCTGTCCGCCGCGCCGGACGCGCCGGACGCCCCGCGGGACCGCCGCGCGCTCTTCGCCTCGCTGCGCTGGACGGCGGCCGTGCTGGTCTTCGCCGTCACCGCGGCGTTGACGGCGTACGCCGTGGTCGAGCCGGAGCGGACCCGGATCCCGGGCCTGTCGACCCTGGGCGACGGCCGCTGGGACTACCCCACGATCACCAAGCCGGTGCTGCCCGCGGGGGCCCCGCTGCCCTACGGCCCGGACAACGCCGAAGGCATCCACTACGCGGCGCTGAGCCAGCTCCTGCTGCCCGCCCCGGAGGGCTCCACGCCCGACGAGAGCCTCAAGGCGGACAAGGACGGGATGGTCACCCAGGACCGCTTCCTCGCCGAGTTCTCCGGGAAGTTCCACGACCGGGTGGTCCAAGGGCTCAAGGAGGACGCCGCGCTGCGTCAGATCGCGGGCCGCGGCTGGACCACCCCCGACGGCACCGCCACCCGCGTCTACCTGCTGCGCTTCCACTCCAGCGGCTTCGTGGCCTCCTTCGAGGGCTGCAAGTCCGGCATGGAGCTCCAGGGCGCGGACTCCTTCGACCTGGACTCCGCCTGGTCCAAGGCCCTGATCGGGCAGTCCACGAAGGGGCGGATGGACCACACCGCGGTCACCACCTTCGTCGAGGAGAAGCCCTACGGTCCGCAGCAGACCAAGGTCGGCTGCATCCAGGCCGGTGACCTCCTCGGCATGGTGATCCAGACGCGGAAGGACGCGGTCAACGACGTCCCCTTCCACCAGACGGTGATCCTCCAGGACCAACTCCTGGAATAGGGCGCGCGGCGGGTCCGTCAGCGGTACGGCCTACCTCACACGGTGCCCCGGGGCCCGGGCCAGTAGGCTTGGGCCCCGGCCCGCATTGCCCACCGAACCCAAACGAACCTTCCGAGGAGCACCCCGTGCTTGAGGCAGTCTTCACCTCCCTGCTGGTCCTGGTCTGCGTCGGCGTTCTCGCCTTCAGCGGTCTGGCCGTGAAGAAGCTGTACCAGGGCCAGCGCTGATCTCCTGATCGGCCTGCCCTCCGGAAACCCTCCTCCCACAGATCGCCTGAGCAGCCATTCATGATCCAGATCCCGTCCGACCTGAACCCGGACCTCCTGCCCCTCGCCTTCCTCCTCGGTACCTGGGAGGGCGCGGGCGTCTTCGACTACCCCGGTGAAGAGAAGTGCAACTTCGGCCAGGAGGTCGTCTTCAGCCACGACGGCCGGGACTTCCTGGAGTACTCCTCGCACACGTGGGTCCTCGACGCCGACGGCAAGAAGGTCCGCCCGCTGGAGTCCGAGAAGGGCTACTGGCGCATCGACAAGCAGCGCAAGGTCGAGGTCGTCATGGTCCGCGACCAGGGCGTCGTGGAGATCTGGTACGGCGACCTGGCCGACCAGAAGCCCCAGATCGACCTGATCACCGACGCGGTCGCGCGCACCGCGACCTCCCGCCCGCACAGCGGCGGCAAGCGGCTCTACGGCTACGTCAAGGGCGACCTGATGTGGGTCGGGGAGAAGACCACCCCCGAGATCGAGCTGCGCCCGTACATGTCGGCGCAGCTGAAGAAGGTCGTCACGCCCGAGGAGGTCGCCGAGATGGCGCGCAACCTCCCGGACATGCCGGACGACGGCATCGCCTTCTTCCGCTGAGCCCCACGGGGCACCGCGGCGGCTACGCACGGTGAAAGGGGACCGCGGAACCTCCGCGGTCCCCTTCCGCGCGCCTACACTGGGCGCGTGGTGAGCACCGACTGGAAGAGTGACCTGCGCCAACGGGGGTACCGCCTGACCCCGCAGCGCCAGCTCGTGCTGGAAGCGGTGGACGTTCTCGAACACGCCACCCCCGACGAGCTGCTCGTGCACGTCCGCAAGACCGCCTCCGGGATCAACATCTCCACCGTGTACCGGACCCTGGAGCTGCTGGAAGAGCTGGGCCTGGTCTCGCACGCCCACCTCGGACACGGGGCGCCGACCTACCACCTCGCCGACCGGCACCACCACATCCACCTGGTCTGCCGGGACTGCACCGAGGTGATCGAGGCGGACGTGGACGTGGCCGCCGAGTTCACCGCCAAGCTGCGCGCCGAGTTCGGCTTCGAGACCGACATGAAGCACTTCGCGATCTTCGGGCGCTGCCGCGACTGCACCGCGAAGGCGGCTGCCGCACCGGCGGGGGCACAGTCGTAGGCTGGGGGCCATGACCAGCCCTTTGCTCAATCTTCCCGGTGCGGTGGCGGCAGAAGGCCGTGACGAGGGCGTAGCAGCCCACTACGGAGAGCTGTACGGCGAACAGCGCGCCCTCGCCGACGGCCGCGGCTTCGTGGACCTCTCGCACCGTGGCATCATCACCGTCTCCGGTCCCGAACGGCTGTCCTGGCTGCACCTGCTGCTCACCCAGCACCTGACCGAACTGCCGGCCGGACAGGCCACCGAGGCGCTGATCCTCTCCGCGAACGGGCACATCGAGCACGCCCTCTACCTGGTCGACGACGGCGAGACGGTGTGGGCGCACGTCGAGCCCGGCACCCAGGAGGCGCTGCTCGCGTACCTGGAGTCGATGAAGTTCTTCTACCGCGTCGAAACCGCCGACCGCACCGGCGACTTCGCCGTCGTGCACCTCCCGGCCGGTTCGACCGCCGAGGTGGCCAAGGAGCACGCCGTACGGGAGACCCCGTACGGCCGCGACGTCTTCCTGCCCCGCGCGGAGCTGGAGGCCTTCGCCGCCGCCCACGGCCCGGCCGCCGGGCTGGACGCCTACGAGGCGCTGCGCGTCGAGGCGCACCGGCCGCGGCTGGGCGCCGAGACCGACCACCGCACGATCCCGCACGAGCTGGGCTGGATCGGCACCGCGGTCCACCTGCAGAAGGGCTGCTACCGGGGGCAGGAGACGGTCGCCCGCGTCCACAACCTGGGGAAGCCGCCGCGCCGCCTGGTCTTCCTGCACCTGGACGGCTCGGACGTGCTGCTCCCGCCGCACGGCACGCCCGTACGGCTGGCCGCCGACGGCGCGGAGGGCCGTCAGCTCGGCTTCGTCACCACCGCGGTCCGCCACCACGAGCTGGGGCCGATCGCCCTCGCGCTGGTGAAGCGGAACGTCGCGGTGGACGCGCAGCTGCTGGCGGGCACGATCGCGGCCGCGCAGGAGGTCGTCGTGGCGCCGTAGCGCCGTAGCCGCAGCGCCTCAGATGTCGATGACGATGGTGAACGGGCCGTGGTTGGTGAGCGAGACGCGCATGTCCGCCCCGAACCGGCCCGTCGCCACCGTCGCCCCCAGGGCGCGCAGCTGGGCGACGACCTCGTCCACCAGCGGCTCGGCGACCGGTCCGGGCGCGGCCGCGTTCCAGGTGGGGCGCCGGCCCTTGCGGGCGTCGCCGTAGAGCGTGAACTGGGAGACCACCAGCAGCGGCGCGTCCACGTCGCTGCAGGACTTCTCCGCCTCCAGGATCCGTACGGACCACAGCTTGCGCGCCAGCAGCGCGGCCTTCTCCGGAGTGTCGTCGTGGGTCACCCCCACCAGCACGCACAGTCCCTCGCCGACGATCTCGCCGACGGTCTCGCCCGCGACGACGACGCTCGCGCCGTCCACCCTCTGCACCACTGCTCGCATACGACCTGTGTACCAGGCGTGCACCCGTCCGGGGCCGATCGGGTGGAGTGGACCTGCGTCAGGACCACGGAGAGTGGCACGATGCTCGCAGGCGGTGCTGCCATGCACCGGTCGAGGGGACGGACACGCACGCATGAACACTTCTGGCACCGGCACGGGCACCGGCACCGACACCTCAGTGACCTCCACGGCGACCTCCGCGGCCCGGCCGCCCGCGCAGCGCACCGGCACGGCCACGGTCACCGGCGACCCGCAGCGGCCCGCCGTCTCGCTCGGCCTACCCGAGCTGCGCGCGCTGCGCCGCGACGCGCAGCGCGACGAGGCCGACCTGAGCTACGTCCGCAGACTCCTGCAGGGCCGGATCGACATCCTGCGCGCCGAACTGGCCCGCCGCACCGATCCCGAGTCCCCGGTCGTCGACCGGCTCTCCGAGATCCTCGCCGACGCCCCCTCCAGCCGCAGCGCCTCCGCGCGCCACGTCACGCTCGGCACCCCGCACAGCGAGGAGTACCGGCTGCTCGCGGCGGAGATGCTGGCCGACGTCGAGCTGTCGGACCTGGGCGCCCGTACGGACGGCGAACTGCACGAGGGCATGGGCAAGCTGGTCCGCTACGAGCAGCAGGTCTCGCGCCGCCGCCAGCAGTTGCAGCGCACGGCGGACGACTGCAGCGCGGAGATCACCCGGCGCTACCGGGAGGGCGAGGCGCAGGTCGACGACCTGCTGGTCTGACCCGCCCCGCCGACCGGCCGGTCCGGCGCGGAAAATGGGGCGACCCGATGCCGCGGCGCGATTAGCGTGGCTCGTCATGAGCATCGACGTCCGGACCATCGCCGCATCCGAACTGCCCATGTGGCTGGGCGCCGTGGCGACCGGCTTCCTGACCGCCACGCCGGTCACCGAGTCGGACATCGCCCAGCGCGCCAAGTACACGGACCTCGCCCGCACCCAGGGCGCCTTCGATGCGGACACCGGCCGCTGCGTGGGCACCTTCCGTTCCTTCGCGCAGCAGATCACCGTGCCGGGCGGCGCGCAGCTGCCCGCGAGCGCCGTCTCCAACGTCACCGTGTCGCCCACGCACCGCCGCCGCGGCCTGCTCGGCCGGATGATGCGCGCCGAGCTCACCGCCGCCAAGGAGCGCGGCGAGGTGCTGTCGACGCTCATCGCCGCCGAATACCCCATCTACGGCCGCTACGGATACGGGCCCGCCACCGCCGTCTCGGAGTGGGAGATCGACGTCCCGCGCACCGGACTCGACCCCCGCTGGGCCGCCCCCGAGGACGGCGGCCGGATCGACCTGGTGGACGCCGCCGAGATGCGACGGGTGGGCCCCGCCGTGCACGAGCGGCTGCGCGCCACGACGCACGGCGCGATCGACCGGCCGGAGCGCTGGTGGAGCCTGGCCACCGGCCTGGAGGAAATCTCCGTCCGCCCCTACAAGCCCCGGTTCTTCGCGGTGTACCGCTCGGCGGCCGGCGAGGCGGAGGGAGTGGTCAGCTACCGGGCGGACGACCACTGGACGGACGCCAAGCTCCCGCTCAACACCGTCGAGGTCAAGGACCTCGTCGCGACCACCGTGGCGGCGCAGCGGGCGCTGTGGCACTACCTGTGCTCGATCGACTGGGTGATGAAGGTGCGCACCGGCTACCGGGCCCCGGACGACCTGGTCCCCTCGCTGCTGCCCGACCCGCGCGCCGCCCGCATGGTGACCGACGCCGACTACCTGTGGGTGCGGCTGCTGGACGTCGCGGCGGCGCTCGGCGCGCGCACGTACGCCGTGCCCGGGAGCCTCGTCCTGGAGGTCACCGACCCGGCCGGGCTCGCCGGGGGCCGCTTCCGGCTGGTCGCGGGGACGGGCGCGGCCGCCTGCGCCCCGACGACGGAGCCCGCGGACCTGCGCCTGGACGTGGCGCGGCTCGGCTCGCTCTACCTGGGCGACGGGTCGGCGGTGCGGTGGGCCGCGCTGGGCGGGATCGAGGAGCTGCGACCCGGGGCGCTGGCCCTGGCGGACGCGGTCTTCCGCACCGCGCGGCGACCCTGGTGCCCCGACGTCTTCTGAGCGGCGCCCACCGCCCCCGTCACACCGGGGGCCCGGGACGCGTCAGAGGGACGACGGACGTACGAGGACGACGGGGAACAGGGGAGCGGAGCGCGCGATGGACGAGAGCGACTTTCTGGCGGCACGGTTCGAGGAGCGGCGCACGCACCTGCGGGCCGTCGCCTACCGCATGCTCGGCTCGCTGGCCGAGGCCGAGGACGCCGTCCAGGAGGCCTGGATCCGGCTGGACCGCGCCGACACGAGCGGGGTCACCAATCTGGGCGGCTGGCTCACCACGGTCGTCGCCCGCGTCTGCCTGGACCAGCTGCGCTCCCGCACGACGCGCCGCGAGGAGTCGCTGGAGGCGCGGATCCACGTCCCGGACCCGATCGTGAGCCGTGCGGACGGGCTCGACCCGGAGCAGGAGGTGCTGCTCGCGGACTCGGTCGGGCTGGCCCTCCTCGTCGTACTGGAGCAACTGGCCCCCGCGGAACGGCTGGCGTTCGTCCTGCACGACATGTTCGCGGTGCCCTTCGAGGAGATCGCGCCCCTGGTGGACCGCACCCCGGCCGCCGCCCGGCAGCTCGCGAGCCGGGCACGGCGCCGGGTCCAGGGCGGCGCGCCCGCCCCCGATCCGGACCCGGAGCGCCAGCGGGAGGTCGTCGGGGCCTTCCTCGCGGCCGCGCGCGGCGGCAGCTTCGAGGACCTGATCGCGGTCCTGGACCCGGAGGTCGTGCTGCGCGTGGACCTCGGAGCGGGGGCGGGCGGGCCGGGCGGTCCCGTGCGCGGTGCGCGGGCGGTGGCCCGGCAGGCGCTCACCTTCCAGCGGCTGTCGCCCTTCGCGCGTCCCGCGCTGGTCAACGGCGCGCCCGGCGTGGTCACGATGCCCGACGGCAAGCCGGTCGCGGTCATGGGCTTCACGGTCAGCGGCGGCCTCATCGTCGCGATCGACATCCTGGCGGACCCCGTCCGGCTGGCACACCTCGACGTCGCGGTCCTGGAGGACTGAGCCCTTGTCTTCGATGCCTTCGATTCCCCCGCTCCCGTCCCCTTCCCCTTCCCCGTCCCTCGACGGGGAGGGCCTCGTCGCCGTCCTGCGCGCGGCGGGCTGCGTCTTCGCGGAGGAGGAGGCGCAGCTGCTGCTGGACGCGGCGGCGCAGGGCGCCGACCTGGCCGCGTTGGTGGCGCGCCGGGTGGCCGGTCAGCCGCTGGAACACGTGGTGGGCTGGGCCGAGTTCTGCGGGCTGCGGATGGAGGTGGGCGCGGGGGTCTTCGTACCGCGCCGGCGCAGCGAGTTCCTGGTGCGCGAGGCCGCGGCCGGGACGCGGGCCGGTGCGGGTGCGGTGGTGCTGGACCTGTGCTGCGGGGTCGGCGCCGTCGGTGCGGCCGTGGCGGCGCGGCTGGGTGGGGACGGGGGTGGCGGGGTGGAGCTGCACGCCGTCGACATCGATCCGGTGGCCGTCTCGTACGCGGTGCGCAATGTGGCGCCCTACGGCGGCCGGGTCTACGCGGGCGACCTCTACGGCCCGCTGCCCGCCCGGCTGTTGGGCGCGGTGGACGTGCTGGTCGCGAACGCGCCGTACGTGCCCACGGACCGGATCGCGCTGCTGCCGCCCGAGGCCCGCGAGCACGAACCCCTGGCCACCCTCGACGGCGGTGCGGACGGGGTCGCCGTGCAGCGCAGGGTCGCGGCGGGGGCCCTGCCGTGGCTCGCGCCGGGCGGACGGCTGCTGATCGAGACCGGCGAGCACCAGGCGCCGCGGACCGCGGAGGCGCTGACGACGGCCGGCTTCGGCGAGGTCGCGGTGGTGTCCTCGGAGGAACTCGAAGCGACCGTGGTCATCGGCACGGCGGCGCTGTAGGGCGCGCGGGCCCCGGCAGCCCCCCGGGGCGGCGGGGGGACAACCCCCGCCCGCACCGGGCGGTTAGCGGGGTCGTGGCGGGCGGGCGGACCGGGACATGCTGGTCAGGCCGGTGCGTACCGGCGGATTCCCCACCACCCAGCAGGAGTTGGCCCGTGCGTGTGCAGACGTGGCAGAGGTTCCCTTCCCCGCTCCGGGCCGTGCTGGCGGCCGCCGTCGCCGGCGCCGCCCTCGCGGTGTCCGGGCCGGCGGCGCCCGCGGCGTTCGCCGCCGCCCGGCCGGACTCCGTACAGCGGGGTCTGGACGCGCTGGTGCGCGAGGACGGCCTGCCCGGGGCGCTGGCGAGCGTCAAGGGCCCAGGCGGGCACTCGCGTTCGTACACCGCGGGGGTCGGCGACCTGGCCACCGGGGCGCCGGTGCCCGCGGACGGCCAGGTGCGGATCGGCAGCAACACCAAGGCCTTCACCGCGGTGGTCGTGCTGCAACTGGTGGCCGAGGGGAAGATCGGCCTCGACACCCCGGTCGACGAGTACCTGCGGGGCCTGGTCCGCGGTGAGCGGATCGACGGTCGCCGGATCACCGTCCGGCACCTGTTGCAGCAGACCAGCGGGCTCCCCAACTACACCGAGTACGACCTCCAGTTGCGCCACTACGAACCCCGCGAGCTCGTCGACATCGCCCTGCGGCACGAGGGCCACTTCGAGCCGGGCGAGAAGTGGGAGTACAGCAACACGAACTACGTGCTGGCCGGCATGGTCGTCGAGCAGGTCACCCACCGCCCGCTGGCCGAGGAGTTCGAGCGGCGCGTCATCCGGCCCGCCGGGCTGCGCCACACCTACTTCCCCGCCCCGGGCGACCCCACCATCCGCGAGCCCCACCCCAAGGGCTACGACCGGGACGCGCCGGGCGCCCCGCTGCGCGACGTCACGGAGATGGACCCCTCGTGGGCCTGGGCGGCGGGGCAGATGATCTCCACCAACGCGGACCTCAACCGCTTCTACGGCGCGCTCCTCTCCGGCGACCTGCTGGAGAAGGCCCAACTGGACCAGATGCGGACCACGGTGTCCGCCGAGTACTTCGGCCCCGGCGCCCGCTACGGCCTGGGCCTCGTGAGCTTCCCGCTGTCCTGCGGCGGCGTCTACTGGGGGCACGGCGGCAGCTTCCCGGGGTACGAGACCCGCGGCGGAGCCACCGCCCAGGGCCGCGCCGCGAACATCGCGGTGACCACGCAGCCGAGCGACAAGGCCGCCATGAACCGCGTGACCGCCCTCGTGGACACCGCCCTGTGCCGCCGCTGACCCGGCCGGGCCCCGGCCATCCGCTCGGCGGATCGGCGGTGAGGTGCTCGGCGGGCACGATATCGGCCCGATAGGGGGGCTTCGTAGCGTCCTCGCGGCAGTGCGTTCCGGCACGGCCACGACGAAAGGACACGACGGCATGCGCAAGCTCATGACCCTCGCCACCGCGACCACCGGCGCCGCGCTCATGCTGGCCGTCGGCGCGGGCACCGCCTCCGCCGACTCGGTCATCACCGCCCCCTGGGACACGAGCGTCACCGGCGCGAGCAGCACCGGCACGGTCAGCACCACCTGGGTCGACAACGCCGGCACGGTGACGGCGAAGGGCACGCTGAAGGTCACCGACCCCTCGGCCTGTTACACGGTCTCGGTCGGCGTGGGCTTCGTCGGCAAGCCGCGCGGACCCCAGATCTGGGTCAAGGCCCCGCAGAAGCAGTGCGGTCCCGGCACGATCGACGTGTCCGCCACGATGGGCCCGTACAGCTTCTGGGACGGCCCCTGGGTCCGCATCTGCAAGGACGGCGACACCACCAAGGCCTGCCAGGGCTGACGCCCCCCCGCCGCGGCGCGGGCGCACCCCGCGGGGTGCGCCCGTAGGCGTCACACGATGGCTTGGCACCCGACGAGTTCGTACGGCCCGTACGCGTGCTCCACCCGTTTCGTCGTCCACAGCATCCTGGCCGTCTCCACCGTCGCCGACACGGACAGCAGCGCGCCCAGCCGACCCGGCGGCCCGTCCCAGCGGACGACCGAGAGGAACTCCCAGGTGCCGTCCAGACCCGGGTCCGAGCGGTGCGGCGCCCGGAGCACCCAGTCCGCGCCGCGCTCCCCCCACAGCCCCACCACGGCGGCGCGACTGCGCCGCGCCGTGACCGTGCGCCCGATCCGGCCCACTCCCACCTGGGCGAGCGAGCCGAGGCTCAGCTGCGGTTCCAGGGCGACATCGGTCGCCACCTCGTCGTGCGTCTCCTCGCGCGTGGGGTGGATGCTGTGCACGCGCGGCGGCGCGCTCCCGCCGTCACCGTCGAGCCGTACGGAGAAGACGATCTCGCGGACGACGCCGTCGGCCGGCGGGCGCAGCGAGAAGGGGAACCGCAGGAGCCGGAAGGTGACGCCCGCCTCTAGTTGGGCCCTGACGAGCGGATCCACCGACGGGTGGTCGCGCAGGGCGTCGAGGGAGACGCAGTCGAAGACGGTACGGGGCAGTTCGACGTGCGGTCCGCCGGCGCCGGCGGGCAGCGCGGCCGGCCCCCGTACGCCGCTTCCCTCGTCGGCGGGCTCCAACCGGTGGGGGAGGGCGTCCGAGCGCCACTCGGGAAACACCTCGGCGCCGGCTTGTTCCAGGGGCATTGCGCGTCACACTCCCACGACGACGAACGGACCCCAGTAGTAGGGGTGTGCGGTGTCCGGTTCGCCGCGCAGCTCCAGCGCGGCGTCCCGCATGGCCCCGGGCACGTCGGCGTGCCGCCGCACCCGGGAGTAGTAGCGGTGCATCAGCGAGCGGGTCACCGCCGAGTCGACCTTCCACTGGCTCGCGACGACCTGCCGGGCCCCGGCCACCAGGAAGGCCCGGACGAGCCCCTCGCCCTCGTCGGTCGGCCCCAGCTCGCGGCGGTTGGACTCGCACCCGCTGAGCACCACGACCGCCCCGTTGAGCCGCACCCGGGAGATCACCGTGCGCGCGGAGAGCACCTCGAACCCCTCCCGCGTACCGTCGGACAGGAGCAGGCCGGAGCCGAGGGGATCCTGCGGATCGAAGAATCCGTGCGCCGCGATGTGCAGGGCGTCCAGCGTCGGCCCCAGTGCGGCGATGAGGTCGATCCTGGCGGCGGGCCCGGTGGCGGTACGGTCCCTTCCCGCGCCCAGCAGCGCCGTGGCCTCGCGCGCCTCCCGGAGGAACTCGTCCTCCTCCGCGGCCGGGGCGGCGCCCGAGTGGGCGAGTACGAGGGCGGACCCGTCCCCGGGGCGGCGGTTGTCGAGGCGTCGCCCCAGGGCCAGACCCGGCAGGTAGCGCACGGGGGCGCTCTCGATCAGCGACCGGCCGTCCAGCCCGGCCACGGGGAGCACGTGCAGCGGCAGTTCGTGGAGCAGGCCGTGCGGTACGAGGACGGTCGCCGTCGCCGCCGCCACGCGCGCGCACCAGGCGCGCGGCACCAGGGCGTCGGTGAGCGTCGCCCAGGCCGGCGAGAGGGGCTGGTCGGGGCTGCCGGGGCGGCGCCAGACGTCAGCCCTGGCCAGCGCGCAGTAGGACTCCAGGTCAGCCCAGGACAGGGGCGACTTCTCGGCCAGCACCGTTCCGTCGTCGAAGAGGGCGAAGGCGATGCAGGCATGCGGCATCGAGAACCAGGACAGCAGCACCGTGCCGGGTTCGAGCGTGCCCCTCAGTTCGAGGAGCTCGTCCAGGGTCGGTGGCGCGCCCGTGCGCAGCTGGGCCAACCGGGGCGACAGCTCGGCGAGTTCGGCGTGTACGTGGGCCAGGTCCCGCTCCGCCGCGAGGACGTCCACACGGTCCGCCCCGGGGTCCCGCCTCCTGAGCACGGCGAGCCGGGACCGCGCCTCGTCCTCCCGACGGGCGAGGGCCACGGGCACGAAGTCGGGCAGGGGGCCGGCGCCGCCGATCTCCGTGAGGAAGCCGCGCCCCCGACCCCGCTCGGCGGCGAGCAGCGCATCGGCGAAGCGACCCTCGGCGAAGCGGTCCTCCACCAACTGCGCACAGGCCCAGAAGGTCTGCTCGAACTCCGCGCGGCGGTCCTCCACCCCACCGGTGCGCACGAGTTCGTCGGAGGCGTCCATCGCGGCCTGGCAGGCGGCGGTGCGCTCGGCCCGGAAGCTCGCGCGATGCCCCAGGGCGGGCTCCGCAGCTTCCAGGGCCGCCAGGGTCTCGTACATGCCGCGGGCCGCCGGCCGGACGTTCCAGGCGGGGAACCGGCCGTCCGAGCGCCCGAGCAGCTCCCCGAAGACGGACCTGGCCTCTTCCAGGAGCTCCTCCCCCGGCGGGCTCAGCCTGCTCAGTTCCAGCAACGCCGTCCCGAGGCGCACGCTGGTCCCGGCGAAGGTCTGGAAGCGGAGCATGGACCAGGAGATCTCCCGCTCCCGTGAGAGCGCCCGGCGCGCCCGTTCGAGATTGCGCCGCCGATCGCCCTCGGTCCGGTCCAGATATGCCTGTCCGAGGCCGAGGAGTGCCAGCATCTCGGACTCCTCGTCGCCGCTCGCCGCCGCTTGTTCGGCCATGGCCCGCATGCTCGCGAACGGGTCGTCGGGATCCGCCCCGGTGTGCTCCAGGCTCCAGCTGCCGGTGACGCTCTTCAGGCCCAGCGACCCGTCCACGGAGCCGGGAGCGGCGGCGCAGGCCGCCTCCGGCCCCACCAGCCGGCACTGCCGCAGCACTTCCAGATGGATCCGCAGCCGGCTGCGCTGCATCGGGTTCGGCCCGAGGGCCGCCCGTTCCAGTACCCGCGCCACCTCGTCGTCGAGGAGCTGGGCCGGGTGCGCCTGGAGGAGGGCCAGGCTCTCCCGCCAGGTCCCCACCTGCACGAAGCGGTTGACCAGGTCCATGCCGTCCTCGGGCGGGAGCCGGGCGAACGCCATGTCGACCCCCTCCTCCCGGCATGCCACGACGAGCCGCAGCAGGGCTTCGACGTCCTGCGGGGCGATGTGCAACGGTCCCGGCTGCCCGGCCAGCCCCGGCAGCATCCGCCGCAGCTCCTCGCTCTCCAGCGCCTCCCGGTGGGACTCGTAGTAGCGCTTGCGCGCCAGCCAGGAATCGCTCGCGAGGAATTCCCTGGCCGTGGCGATGAGCCTGTTGCGCTCGACCTGCTGCGCGGTGAACTCCGCGATCGCCATCTGCGGGCCCCGCTCCACCACCCGCTGCACGAGACGGACCAGCTCCTTGAGCGCCTCGCCGCCCCCTTCCTGCTGCCGCTCCCGTTCCAGCACCGGGCCGACCCGCCGCAGCACCTGCGCGGGGGCCGATTCGAGCAGCTCCCTCAGGTCCGAGACCTTCACGGCCCGGCGCATCCGATGGGCCAGGATCCGCGCTTCCTCGGCGGGCGAGTTGTCCAGCCCGCTCACCATGTGGGCCACATCGCGGGCCCGCTCGACCACTTCCGGGGCATCGGGCACCCCTGCGCCACGGCTCAGCGCCAAGGAGCGCTCCACATGGTCCAAGGCACCCCGGAAATCCAGGCGATCGACCAGCAACACGCTCATCAGCGCGTGCGACCGGGCCTGACCGATGACGTCGCCGGCGGCGGCCCGCAGGTCCAGGGCGTCGCGCAACAACGTCACCGCTTCGTCGGCGCGGTCCGCGGCCATGAGGAGCTTGGCGAGGTTGCTCAGGACGTTCCCCTGGACCCCGGGCTTGCCGCTGGCCGCGGCGAACGCCTCCCGGTAGGCCTGTTCGGCGTCCTCCGTGCGCCCGCTGCCCGCCAGCGCGTTGGCGAGGTTGGGCAGCGCCTCCACGCGACGGTGTGCCGGCAGTTCTGCCAGGGCGCGGTGGTGTGCGGTGATCGCCTCGTCGTAGCGGCCCAGCGAGTTCAGCGCCGCTCCCCGGTTCAGCTCCAGCACGCCGAGCGGCTCCCCGGAGTCGACGTGGTCGGTGTGTGCGTCGGCGAGCCGGAACCGGGTGAGCGCCTCCTCGTAGCGTCCGGTTTCGATCAGCACCACACCCTCGATGAGGTGCAGTTGGAAGCGGGCCGAGGGAGAGCTTCCCGGGGTCGGCGGTTCCCCCCGGTCGATGATCTCCGCCGCTTCGGCGAGCCGTCGGCCGTGGTTCAGGGACCCGATCAGGAGCGCCCGGGCGTACACCAGCCGATCCGGGTCACCGCCGTCGACCGCATCCCGGTGGATCGTGCACCGCGCCACATAGGCCGTCTCGGCGCCGAGTTGGTGCCCCCAGCATTCCCAGGCCAACTGCGCCAGCCGGTCGGGGTCCGCCTCCCCGTTCAGCTGGCGGAGGCGGAAGACCTCTTCCCGTAACCGGTGGACCTCCCCCGTGCGATCGGACACCGCGCCACCCCCCGTTGCCGGAATCCCGCCCGTCGCCAGTGTGCCGCAGCGACCCACCCGCCCGCGCCCACACGGCGATACTCCCCGCAGCCCCCGGGACCGCCCGCGACCCCGCCCCTCGGCCGGTCCGCCGACGGGTCACCGGGCGTGCGTGCTCGTCGTCACCGACGCGGCGTTCGCGGGAACCGGTTCCGGGCCGGGGTACGGGCTGAGCATGGTGTCGAAGTAGCCCTCGGGCGCCTGCTCCAGGAAGGTCGGCAGGTCGTCCAGGAAGGCGCGCAGGGGAGGTGTCGCGTTGTGCCGGTCCAGGTCCTCCTGGGAGCGCCAGACCTCGTACAGGAAGAAGCGGCCGTCCTCGTGCTCGTGGAGGTGGTACTGCAGGTTGCCGGGCTCCTGTCGGGTGGGTTCCACGAAGGAGGAGAGGATGCGCCGGACCTCGTCCGCGCGCTCCGGCCTGGGGCGCAGGAAACCGTAGAGGGCTAGGGGGCGTTCTGTGGTCGTCATGGCCCTCACGCTAAGATCTCACATCGATGTGAGATTCAAGGGGCTGTGAGGAGCGCCACATGAAGATCGGTGAGCTCGCCGCCACGACGGGCACCTCCGTCCGGCTGTTGCGCTACTACGAGGAGCAGGGCCTTCTGGAGTCCCACCGCCTCGACAGCGGCCACCGCCGCTACGACGAGAGCGCCCCCGTGATGGTGCGGCGCATTCGCGCGCTGCTGGACGCCGGCCTGCCGACCCGTGTCATCCGCGACCTGCAGCCGTGCGTCCGCCAGGACGGCACGGTCGCCGAATGCAAGCTGGAGACGCTCCAAGAACATCTCGACGGTCTGGACGACCGGATCTCCGCGCTGTCGGAAACCCGCGCGTCACTGGCCGAGCTCGTCGTCGCCACCCGGGCCCGCGCACGGATCGGCGACTAGGGGGCGCGGGGGTGGGAGTTATTGCAAGCGGGTGCTTGCAATAGTTAGCAAGGTGCGGCAGGATCGGGGTATGGCATCGCTCAACGTCGGGAACCTCGGCGAGTACCTGCGCGAGCAGCGGCGGCAGGCACAGCTCTCGCTGCGGCAACTGGCCGATGCGGCGGGGGTGTCCAATCCGTACCTCAGCCAGATCGAGCGCGGGCTGCGCAAGCCGAGCGCGGACATCTTGCAGCAGCTGGCCAAGGCGCTGCGGATCTCCGCGGAGACGCTGTACGTGCAGGCCGGGATCCTCGACGAGCGGGACCGCGACGAGGTGGAGACGCGCGCCGTCATCCTCGCCGACCCGTCGATCAACGAGCGGCAGAAGCAGGTCCTGCTGCAGATCTACGAGTCGTTCCGCAAGGAGAACGCGCTCGACGCCGAGCTTGAGGCCGGCGCCGGCGCCGGCCCCGACGACGCGATGCCCCAGACGAACTGAACTGTGATCCGGGAGGACCAGCACATGGCCATCGCCGATGACCTGAAGAAGACCCTCACCGACCCGACCCCCCTCTACTTCGCCGCCGGTACCGCCGACCTGGCGGTGCAGCAGGCCAAGAAGGTGCCCGGGCTCATCGAGCAGCTGCGCGCCGAGGCCCCCGCGCGGATCGAGGCCGTGAAGAACACCGACCCGAAGGTCGTGCAGGACAAGGCGCGCGAGGCCCAGGAAGCGGTGACCGCCAAGGTCGCCGAGGTCCTCGGGGCCTTCGACCCGAAGAAGCTCGGCGAGAGCGCGCAGGACCTGGCGCTGCGCGGGGTGGGCGTCGCGGCGGAGTACGCGGTGCGCGCCAAGGAGACCTACGACAAGGTCGCCGAGCACGGCGAGCAGGCCGTACGGGCCTGGCGCGGCGAGGTCTCCGATGAGATCGTCGACATCGCCGAGATCGTCGAGCCGGAGCCCGCGCCCGCCCCCGTGGCCGTGGTCGTCGCCCCGGCCGAGCCGGTCGACGAGGCGCCCGCCGGCGAGGACAAGCCCGCCGCGAAGCGGACCTCCGCGCGCAAGAGCACGGCCAAGAAGGCCGCCGCCGCGCCGGACGACGCCAGCTAGGGCACGCCGAGCGGTACGCGGTACCCCGCACGCATGACACGGACCGGACCGGGCACCTTTGCCGGGGCCCGGTCCGTTGTCCTTCCATGAGATCGCTCAGCCGGTAGCGTGGCGACGGGGGCGTTCTGACGCAAGCACGCGCGAGAAGGCGGTCGATTCGATGTTGATGCAGGGTTTCAACAATGAGGTGCTCCCCCTGCTGGGTTACGCCATGCTGGCGCTCGCCGTCGCGGCGTTCGTCCTCGCGCTGCTGCCCCGGGAGGACGCGTACCGGGCCGCCAACAAGCAGACCAAGACCTTCTGGCTCGTGATCCTCGGCGTCACGATCGTGGTGGACTTCTTCCTCGGCCTGCTGTTCCTGCAGATCGCCGGGCTGGTCGCGACCATCGTCTTCTTCGTCGACGTACGCCCCGCCGTCAGGCAGGTCTCGGGCGGCGGGAAGCGCAAGGGCGGCAGCAGCAGCGACGGTCCGTACGGGCCCTACAACGGCGGCCGCTGAAGCCGCCGCCGCCCCGCTTTCGCCCCGCCCGCCATCGTCAGCCGCCCGCCGTCGTCAGCCGGCCGCGCGGTCCGCGCGGTCCGCGCGGTCCAGGCGGTCCAGGAGCACGACGGCGACGTCGTCGGTGAGCTCGCCCCCGTTCAGGCGGCGGGCCTCGGTGACGGCCGCTTCCAGCAGGCCCTCGCCGCGCAGGCCGCGACCGAGGTGCCGGTTGATCATCTCGACCATGCCGTCCTGGCCGAGGCGCTCGCGCCCGGCGCCGATGCGACCCTCGATCAGGCCGTCCGTGTAGAGCATCAGGCTCCAGGTGCCGCCGAGCTCGACCTGGCGGCGGGGCCAGCGGGCCCGCGGTAGCAGTCCCAGTGCCGGGCCGCTGTCGTCGTAGGGGAGCAGCCGTGCGGGGCGGCCCGGCCCGGATATGAGCGGGGCCGGATGGCCCGCGAGGCACAGGCCCGCGCGGCGTCCGTCCGGGGAGATGTCCACGGTGCAGAGGGTCGCGAAGATCTCCTCGCAGGGACGTTCCACCTCCAGGACCTCCTGGAGGGTCGCCAGCAGATCGTCCCCGCACAGGCCCGCCAGCGTCAGCGCGCGCCAGGCGATGCGCAGCTCCACGCCGAGGGCCGCCTCGTCCGGGCCGTGGCCGCACACGTCGCCGATCATCGCGTGGACGGTGCCGTCGGGGGTGCGGACGGTGTCGTAGAAGTCGCCGCCGAGCAGGGCCCGGCTGCGGCCCGCGTGGTAGCGGGCGGCGAAGCGCAGGTCCGAGCCCTCCAGCAGCGGGTGGGGGAGCAGGCCGCGTTCCAGGCGGGCGTTCTCCTGGGCGCGCAGCCGGGACTCGGCCAGCTTGTACTGGGCGATGTCGGCGCGTTTTCGTTCCACCGCGTAACGGATGGCGCGGCTCAGCAGCCGGCCGTCCAGCTCGCTGCCGAAGAGGAAGTCCTGGGCGCCGACGCGGACCGCCTCGGCGGCCCGCTCGGCGTCGGCCTCGGCGGTCAGGACCAGGACGGCGTGGCGCGGGGCCATGCGCAGCACCTGGCGCAGGGTCGCGAGCTCGTCGTCCACCGGGTCGGCGCCGCCGCCGGGCAGGGACAGGTCGAGCAGGATGCAGTGCACGTCATGGGTGAGCAGCCGCTCCGCCTCGGTGAGGTTGCGGGCGGTGCGGATGCGGATGCGGTGGCCGTCGGAGTCGAGGATCTCGGGGACGGTGAGGCCGGCCGGGTCGTCCTGGATCACCAGCAGCGTCAGGGCCTGCGGCCCGGCGGGCGGGACCGGCGCCGAAGACGTCGCGCCGGGACGGTCCGAACCGGGGCGGGTCGCCGCCGGCTGTGCGGGGCTGGCGGACCTGGGCGCGCCGGGCTGGGCCGTGCCGCCCGGCTGGGGCGGTACGACGGCGTACGTGGCGGGCGGGCGGGCCTGACCGCTCTCCGCGGGCGGGGTGTCCCTCTGCCGCGGTACGGATGCGGGCATCGTCTCCGGTTCCTTCCCTCCCCCCGAGGGTGCGCTCGTGCGCCCCGACCCTAGCGGTCCCCGCCCGGCGCGTGAATGGTGCGACCGGCGGCCGCCGCCGGCATATGCCGTTATCGCGCGGGATGGCCCGTTCCGGGATGACCAACGTCACCTCGCGCCGCACCCGAGTCTCGGCACTCGGGACCGGCGCCACGGGCAAGCGGAACCCCGCCCGCGAGCCCCGCCCCACCCGGGACCGCGACTCCCACCACAACCGGAACCGCCCCGGAACCGCCGCGGAGGCGGGGCCCGGAACCTCCCGCAACCGCGACCAGCAACCGCGACCCGCACCCGGTCCCGCTACGCGTCCGGCCGGACGATCGCCTTGATCGGCATCGTGCCCGCGCCCGCGATCGTGATGTTGCGCCCCGTGCGGGGCGCGTGCACCATCGCGCCGTCGCCGATGTACATGCCGACGTGGCTCGCGTCGTCGAAGTAGATGATCAGGTCGCCCGGCCGCATGTCCTTCACCGCGACCTTCGGCAGCAGCCGCAGCTGCTCCTGCGAGGTCCGGGGGATCGGCCTGCCCGCCGCCAGCCACGCCTGGGAGGTGAGGCCGGAGCAGTCGTAGGTGGACGGGCCCACGGCGCCCCACTCGTACGCCTTGCCGATCTGGGCGGTGGCGTACTGGATCGCCTTCTTCCCCGCCTCCGAGGCCGTGCCGTTGATGTCCTTGAGCGCGCCCGAGGACAGCCAGGCGGTCTGCGCCTTGTACTGCTCCTCCCGCTCCAGCTGGAGGAGCCGGGCCTTCTCCTCGGCCTGGAGCTTGCTCTCCAGCTCCTCGGCGGCCTTGATCTTCTGCTGGATCTCGTTCTTGGCCTTCTCCTGCTTGACCCGGTTGGCTTCCAGGGTCTGCCAGTGGGCGCTCGCGTCCGCCGCGTACTGCTGGAGGTCCGACTGGGTCCGGGACAGCTCGGAGAGCGTGTCCGAGGCGGCCTTCTCGCCCTGGCGCAGCCGGTCGGCGCCGTTCAGGAACATGCTGGGGCTGTTGCTCAGGGCCAGCTGCGCGCCCGGCGGCAGGCCGCCCGAGCGGTACTGGGCGCGGGCCGCGGCGCCCGCGCGGTTCTTGAGCGTCGCGATCCGCTCCTGACCGGCGACCACCTGCTTGGCGATCTCGACGATCTTGTCGGACTGGGTCTTGGCCTCGCCCACCGCGAGGTTGTAGGCGTCCGTGGCGGTGCCCGCCTGGCGGTACAGCGCCTCTATCTCCTTGTGGACCTGCTCCAGCGACTTGGCCCCGGGCTCGGGGGCGGCCGGAGCGGCCGGAGCTCCCGGCGCGGCGGGGGCCGCAGGGGTGGCCGGGGCGGCGTACGCCGTGCCCGCCAGGCCGGGGGCCGTCAGTATCGCCATCGCGCAGAGCAGGGTGAGCGCGGATGCGCCACGGTGTCGCTTCATGGTCCCCCCAGGCACCCGCGCCAGATCCCGTATCAGATCTGACTATTCATCAGTAACTTCGCACTGCCATCGGGATGGTGCCACGACTCGGCGAATTGCAACACCCTCCGTCGCGCAACCCCGTGCCCACCGCGCGCCGTTCCACCCCCGAAGGCCCGTTCGAGCAGTCAACGGGCCGCCCCCGCCCCCGGTTCCCCGTCCGGCACACCTCACCCCAACGGACGCAACGCGTCCCAGCGGACCGTCAGTTCGCCCTGCCGCCACCGCTTCGGCCCGTCCGTCAGGGGCCAGTCGACCGCCAGGGACCTCGCCGTACGGATCCACCGCTGCCGGGCGCCCAACGAGGCGTACGGGGCCGCCGCGGCCCACGCCCGGTCGAAGTCCCGCAGGAACGCGTGGACCGGCTCGCCCGGGACGTTCCGGTGGATCAGTGCCTTCGGCAGCCGCTCGGCCAGGTCGGAGGGGCGCTCCAGGGAGCCCAGCCGGGTCGCGAAGGTCACCGTGCGCGCCCCCTCCGGGCCCAGCGCGACCCACACGTGCCGCCGCCCGATCTCGTCGCAGGTCCCCTCCACCAACAACCCGTCCGGCGCCAGCCGCCCGCACAGGCGTTGCCACACCGCGGCGACCTGCTCCTCGTCGTACTGGCGCAGCACGTTCGCGGCCCTGATCAGCGCCGGCCGTTCACCCCCGTCCAGCGGCACCTCGAAGCCGCCGTGCCGGAAGCTCAGCCCCTCGCGCTCGTACGGCTTCGCGCCCGCGACCCGGGCCGGCTCGATCTCGATCCCGACCACCCGCACCGCCGGGGCCACCGGCCGCAGCCGGCCCAGCAGCTCGACCGCCGTCCAGGGCGCGGCGCCGTAACCGAGGTCCACCGCCACCGGCGCCCCGGCCCGCCGCAGGGCCCCGCCGTGCTCGGCCGCGATCCAGCGGTCCATTCGGCGCAACCGGTTCGGATTCGTGGTCCCCCGGGTCACCGCACCCACGGGTCGGCTGGGAGGAGGAGTACGTGCGGCCATGAGCCGAGGGTAAGCGGAGGGCGTGCGCTCGATAAAAATCCGGTAAACCGCCGGGATTCCTCGCGCCGCCCCGGAATGCGCGGGACGGTCGCGCGGGTTGCACTCCTTGCAGGGCGTGGGCCGCGCTCCGCGCTGCCCTGTCCGATCATGACCGTGTAAGCCGTACGAGCCCGAGTGAGAGGACCGCTCCTTGAGTCAGTACGTGTCCCGGCTCGGCGGCAGGCTCGCCGCCGCCCGCAGCACCCGCCACGACGCGCCCCGGCTGCGCCTCCCCGCGGTGGGCCACCACCGCAAACCGCGCCGGGTCGCGATGCTCAGCGTGCACACCTCGCCGCTGCACCAGCCCGGCACCGGTGACGCGGGCGGCATGAACGTGTACATCGTGGAGCTGGCCAAGCGCCTCGCCGCGATCAACATCGAGGTCGAGATCTTCACCCGGGCCACCACCGGCGGGCTGCCGCCCGTCGTGGAGCTGACCCCGGGCGTCCTGGTGCGGCACGTCGACGCGGGCCCCTACGAGGGCCTGGCCAAGGAGGAGCTGCCCGCCCAGCTCTGCGCCTTCACCCACGGGGTCATGCAGGCCTGGGCCGGACACCGCCCCGGCTACTACGACCTCGTCCACTCCCACTACTGGCTCTCCGGCCACGTCGGCTGGCTCGCCGCCGAGCGCTGGGGCGTCCCGCTCGTCCACGCCATGCACACCATGGCCAAGGTCAAGAACGCCGCGCTGGCCGAGGGCGACAGCCCCGAGCCCGCCGCGCGCGTCATAGGCGAGACCCAGATCGTGGCCGCCGCCGACCGCCTCATCGCGAACACCGCCGAGGAAGCCGACGAGCTCGTGCGCCACTACGAGGCCGACCCCGGCAAGGTGGCCGTCGTCCACCCCGGCGTGAACCTCCAGCGCTTCACCGTCGGCGACGGCCGCGCCGCCGCCCGCGCCCGCCTCGGCCTCCCGCAGGACGCCGTCATACCGCTCTTCGCGGGCCGGATCCAGCCGCTCAAGGCCCCCGACATCCTGCTGCGCGCCGTCGCCGAGCTGGTCGACCGCGACCCCTCGATGCGGCGCAGGCTCCTCGTCCCCGTCGTCGGCGGCCCCAGCGGCAGCGGCCTCGCCAAGCCCGAGGGCCTGCAGAAGCTCGCGGCCCGGCTCGGCATCGCCGACCTGGTCCGCTTCCACCCGCCGGTCGACCAGGACCGGCTCGCGGACTGGTTCCGGGCGGCCTCCGTGCTGGTCATGCCCTCGTACAACGAGTCCTTCGGGCTGGTCGCGATCGAGGCCCAGGCCACCGGTACGCCGGTCCTCGCGGCCGCGGTCGGCGGGCTCCCGGTCGCGGTCAACGACGGGGTCACGGGCATCCTCGTACCCGGCCACGACCCCGTCGACTACGCGCGCGAGCTGCGCCGCTTCGTCGACGACCCGACGCTCACCGACCGGATGGGGCGCGAGGCGGCCCGCCACGCGCAGTTCTTCGGCTGGGACACCGCGGCCAGCGGCACGGCGGACGTGTACACCGCGGCGATGCACGATCATCGCCGTCACGTACGCTCCCACCATGGCTGAGACCGCCCCGACGGAGATCATCGAGAGCACGCTGGACGAGGCCGGGCTGGAGTGGGAGAGCCCCGAGCCCGGCTCGTACGTCGTCAAGCTGCCGGGCACGCGCAAGCTGTCGACCACCTGCTCCCTCAAGGTGGGCCGGCACTCGCTGTCGGTCAACGCCTTCGTCATCCGGCACCCGGACGAGAACGAACCGGCCGTCCACCGCTGGCTGCTGGAGCGCAACCTCAAGCTCTACGGCATGTCCTACGCCGTCGACCGCCTCGGCGACGTCTACCTGACGGCGCGGCTGCCGCTGGCCGTGGTGACCCCGGTGGAGCTGGACCGGGTGCTCGGGGCGGTGCTGGAGGGCGCGGACGGGGCCTTCAACACCCTGCTGGAGCTGGGCTTCGCGAGCGCCATCCGCAAGGAGTACGCGTGGCGGGTCTCGCGCGGCGAGCCCACCCACAACCTGGACGCCTTCAAGCACCTGACGCGGCCGCCGGCCTGACGGGTCAGGCGGTGGTGGCGCTCACGGCCGCGCCCGCGGCATCCACCCGCACCTCGGGCCGCTCGACCTCGGGCTGCTCGACCTTGGGCTGCTCGGCCTCGGGCTGCTCGGCCTCGGGCCGCTCGACCTCGGGCTGCTCGGCCTCGGGCCGCTCGACGTCCGACGCCTCCGGCAGGTTCCGCATCAGCAGCCAGTAGCCGAGGCCGGCGAGCGAGCCCAGGACGGCCATCGCGCCCCACAGCCAACCCGCGCCGAGCCGGTCGATGACGAAGCCCGCCGACAGCGGGGCGATCAGCGAGGCCACCGCCCACGACATCGTGTACATGCCCTGGTAGCGGCCCCGGCCGTGGGTCGGGGAGAGCCGCGCGACCAGGCCCATCTGGGTGGGCGAGTTGATGATCTCGGCCACCGTCCAGACGCACACGGTCAGCGCGATCACGCCGAGCGAGCCGCCGAAGGCGGTCATCCCGAAGCCGTACCCGGCCAGCAGGGCCGAGGCGACCAGCAGCTTCTGCGGATCGCGGTGCTCGATCAGCCGGGTGACCGGGATCTGCAGCAGCACGATCAGCACCCCGTTGAGGGCGATGACCATGCCGTACTCGCCGGGGGTGAAGCCCGCGGCGCCCATCGACAGCGGCAGCCCGAACGAACCCTGCATGAAGATCAACGAGACCAGGAACGACAGCCCGACGACCCCCATGAAACGGCCGTCGCGCAGGACGGTCCCCATCCCGATCTCCGGCTCCGCACCCCCACCGGCGCCGTCCGCGCCCTTGTCGGGCCGCGATTCGGGGAGCTTGACGTAGACCAGCACCGCGCAGACCAGCGTCAGCACCGCCTCGCCGAGGAAGCCGGCGAGGTAGCTGTACTCCGCGATGAAGCCGGCGGCGGTCGCGGAGACCGCGAAACCGAGGTTGATCGCCCAGTAGTTGAGGGCGAAGGCCCGCACCCGGTCCTCCGGCCGCACGATGTCGGCCATCATCGCCTGCACCGCCGGGCGCGAGGCGTTGGAGGTCATGCCGACGAGCAGGGCGACGGCGGCGATCGTCGCCGGTTCCCGCATGAAGCCCAGCAGCGCGACCGAGAAGGCCGTGGAGAGCTGGGCGGCCATCAGCGTCGGCCGCCGTCCCAGCCGGTCCGTCATCACCCCGGCGACCAGCGAGGACACGACGCCGCCGAGCCCGTGCAGGGCGACCACCAGGCCCGCGAAGGAGGCCGAGTAGCCCCGGTCCAGGGTCAGGTACAAGGTCATGAATGTGGCGACGAAAGCCCCGAGCCGGTTCACCAGCGTGCTCGTCCACAGCCACCAGAACTCGCGCGGCAACCCCGAGACGCTGGCCAGCGCGGCCCGCCTCATCCTGTCAACGGACATACGGGATCCCCCTGGATGTGTAAGTGGTGCCGCTGCGTTCGGCACATTACGAGTCCCGTCGCGCGGGCGCCACTCGATTGACGCGGTACGTCAATCGGGGACCGTCCCGCGGCACCCCCGGAGCGGCCCCTCCGGCGCGCGCGTGGCCATCCGGCGTCCATTAGGCTCGTACGCATGGCCGACGCACCGTACAAGCTGATCCTCCTCCGCCACGGCGAGAGCGAATGGAACGCGAAGAACCTGTTCACCGGCTGGGTGGACGTCAATCTCAACGAGAAGGGCGAGAAGGAGGCGGTCCGCGGCGGTGAGCTGCTGACGGACGCCGGTCTGCTCCCCGACGTCGTGCACACCTCGCTCCAGAAGCGCGCGATCCGCACCGCGCAGCTGGCGCTGGAGGCCGCCGACCGCCACTGGATCCCGGTCCACCGCTCCTGGCGCCTGAACGAGCGCCACTACGGCGCCCTCCAGGGCAAGGACAAGGCCCAGACCCTCGCCGAGTTCGGCGAGGAGCAGTTCATGCTGTGGCGCCGCTCGTACGACACCCCGCCGCCGGCCCTCGCGGACGGCACCGAGTTCTCGCAGTCCGAGGACCCGCGCTACGCGTCCATCCCGCCGGAGCTGCGCCCCAAGACGGAGTGCCTGAAGGACGTCGTCGTCCGCATGCTGCCGTACTGGTACGACGCGATCGTCCCGGACCTGCTGTCCGGGCGCACGGTCCTGGTCGCCGCCCACGGCAACTCGCTGCGCGCCCTCGTCAAGCACCTCGACGGCGTCTCCGACGCGGACATCGCGGGCCTGAACATCCCGACCGGCATCCCGCTCTCCTACGAGCTGGACGCCGACTTCAAGCCCCTGAACCCGGGCGGCACCTACCTCGACCCGGCCGCCGCGGCAGCAGCCATCGAAGCCGTCAAGAACCAGGGCAAGAAGAAGTAGGCCCCGCGCGACCATGCCCCTGCCCCGCACCCACTCGGTGCGGGGCAGGGGTTCTTCTTTGGCTACATCGGCTCGAAGTGGAAGGAGCGGATGAAGCAGTTGCGTGGTTGGGCGAGCGCGAACAGGACGCAGTCGAGCACGGACCGGGCGTTCAGCGGGTCGTTCGGGGTTCGGGGGGCGTCGTCCCAGTCGGCGGCGAGGGGGTCGCCGTCCGTGAAGTCCGGTGGGTAGAGCGAGATGACGCGGATGCCCTCGGGGCGCAGGCGGTGTGAGAGGACGTCGGCGAAGCCCGCCTGGGCGGCTTTGGCGGCGTGGTACGCGGGGTGGGCCTGGGAGCGGAGGTTGCGGGGTTCCGCGGCCGAGGAGACCAGGTTGACCACGTCCGCGCCGGCGGAGGCCCGCAGCAGCGGCAGGAAGTGCTTGACCGTCAGGATCGTGCCGGTCGCCCCGGAGGCGAGGGTGTCGGTGATCGCGTCGTCCTCGGCGTCCCACAGGTCGGGGCCGTGCAGGTAGCGGGCGCCGTTGTTGACCAGGACGTCCACCCGGTCGGTGCGGGCGGCCACCGCGGCCGCGAAGGCCCGTACGGAGTCCGGGTCGGCCAGGTCGCAGGCGAACGCCTCGGCCTCGGCCCCGCTGTCGGCCGCCACCTCGTCGGCCACCTGCCGGGCTCCGGCCGGGGTGCGCGCGGACAGGAGCACGCGCGCGCCCGAGCGCCCCGCCTCCAGGGCCAACGCCCGGCCGAATCCGCGTCCGGCCCCGGTGATCACGATCGTGCGTCCGGTGAGGTCCATCCGCACACCTCCCCCTGCTCCCGCTACCCCGTGTTGATCATGGTGAGCCTATCGAGCGTCTGCGGGCCGCGATCCGGCGGTCCATCTCCGCGCGCCGCTCGGCGGCGTTGGTGCCGTCCAACTGGCCGGCGAAGGCGCGGCGGGCCGCGGCCACCAGGTCGTCCACCAGCGCTTGCGGACGGCTCGCGCGGGCGCGGGCGATCGCCCACAGGGCCGTCTCGGTCGTGTGGTCCAGGCCCGTCTCGGTGCGGACGCCGCGTCCGGACAGCACCGCCGTCAGGACGCTGTCGAAGGTGCGGCGCAACTGTTCCTCGCTGGGGCGGCCGAAGCGCACGGTCGTCTCCTCCTCCTCGCTACGGGCGGACGGGCGAACGGGCGGATGGGCGGACGGGCGGACGCGAAGGGCCCCGACCGGGGATCCGGCGGGGCCCTTCGCGTACGGGTGACCAGGCGGTCGGCGGGTTCAGCCGCCGCACTGGCAGGGCGCGCCCGACTGGCAGCCGCAGCCGCAGCCCGAGCCGCAGCCGCAGGCCGCGAGCAGGGGGAGGCGCAGGGCCTCCTGGGGCTGGTGCTCCTGCTCGGGCGTGATGGGGACGGGGGAATCGGACATGGTTCCTCCTCGCAGGCGTACCGGTCGTACTGCCTTTGCCTCATTCATGCCCAGCCGCACGGGCGCGTCAACGGCGCATTGGCGCAAGGTTGGTGACGCCGGGTCAGGCGCCCTCGACCGCCGTCGGCGCCTGCAGCTCGTCCGCGTGCTCGCCCGTCACCAGGTACACGACGCGCTTGGCGACCGAGACCGCGTGGTCCGCGAAGCGCTCGTAGTAGCGGCCCAGCAGCGTCACGTCGACCGCCGTCTCGATGCCGTGCTTCCAGCGGTCGTCCATGAGGTGCTGGAAGAGCGTGCGGTGCAGCTGGTCCATCTCGTCGTCGTCCTGCTCCAGCTGGAGCGCGAGGTCGACGTCCTTGGTGATGATGACCTCGGCGGCCTTCGCCATCAGGCGCTGCGCCAGCTGCCCCATCTCCAGGATGGTCGCGTGCAGGTCCCGCGGGACCGCCGTCTCCGGGAACCGCAGCCGGGCGAGCTTCGCCACGTGCTGGGCCAGGTCGCCGGACCGCTCCAGGTCCGCGGACATGCGCAGCGAGGTGACCACGATGCGCAGGTCGGTGGCGACCGGCTGCTGGCGGGCCAGCAGGGCGATGGCGCGGGCCTCCAGGTCGTGCTGGAGGTCGTCCACCTTCTGGTCGGCGGCGATGACGCTCTCGGCGAGCTTGAGGTCGGCGTCGAGCATGGCCGTGGTCGCCCGGCCGATCGCGGAACCGACGAGCCGGGCCATCTCGACCAGGCCTTCTCCGATCGAGTCCAGTTCCTCGTGGTACGCGTCCCGCATGGTGGGTGTCCCTCTCTTGCGTCGTGCCCGATCTTGCTCCGTGCCCGCGCCCGTCTTGCTCCGTGCCCGGGGGGCCGGGGCCTCTTGCCCCACGTTGACACGATCGGACGCGAACGCGTCCGACTTCGACATCCCAAGTGAATCAGCACCGTCGCCACGGTGAACTCTGGGCGACGAGTGTTCGAGGTGCCACCCGAACGGCTGTGGAACTCTCGTCGCACCTGCTTAACCTGGACACATGGACGTGAACGCGGCGGTCGCCGCAGCTGCAGCGATCGCCGGGTTGTGCACCGGTGTGATCGCCATGCTGGCGTTCCGCTGGAGCGAGCGCGACCAGGCCCGCCCCACGCGGAGCGCCATGCGCCCCGACATCAATGC
Organism: Streptomyces sp. NPDC028419; assembly: GCF_055565515.1. Taxonomy (NCBI): domain Bacteria; kingdom Bacillati; phylum Actinomycetota; class Actinomycetes; order Kitasatosporales; family Streptomycetaceae; genus Streptomyces; species Streptomyces sp. NPDC028419. The sequence continues at coordinate 73,376 of NZ_JBVHUE010000028.1, forward strand.
GGTACTCCCGCCCGGAGTGGACACCGTCCTCTCCGTACTCCGCTCCTCCGCCGTCGTACTGGACGAGGGCGACGCCGTGGTCAAGGCCAGCTCCGCGGCGTACGCCCTCGGGCTGGTCCGCGGCGGCAAGCTGGCCGTGGAGCCCATGCTCCACATGGCCCGCGACACCCGCCGCGACGGGGAGATACGCCAGATCGAGCTGGACCTCCCGCGCCGCGGCACCGGCCGCGGCGAGGCCCTCGCGGTCTCGGCGCGGGTCGCCCCGCTCGGCTCCCGGCTGGTGCTGCTGCTGGTCGAGGACCTGACGGAGGCCCGCCGGATCGAGGCGGTCCGCCGCGACTTCGTCGCCAACGTCTCGCACGAGCTGAAGACGCCCGTCGGCGCGATCTCCCTGCTGTCCGAAGCCGTCATGGACGCGGCCGACGACCCCGAGGCGGTCAGCCGCTTCGCCGGCCGCATGCAGATCGAGGCGACCCGACTGATCAACCTCGTCCAGGAGCTGATCGACCTCTCCCGGGTCCAGAACGACGACCCGCTGGAGGACGCCGAGCCGGTACGGGCCGACACCCTCGTCGCCGAGGCCATCGACCGCTGCCGTCACACGGCCTCCTCGAAGCAGATCACCATGGCCGTCGGCGGCACCGCCGACCTGCGGATCTGGGGCAACCGGGGGCAGCTCGCCGCCGCCCTCGGGAACCTCGTCGAGAACGCCGTGAACTACAGCCCCGCCCGCACCCGCGTCGGCATCGCCGCGCGCCGGGTGAACGCGCCGGGTGGAGACTTGATCGAGATAGCCGTGACCGACCAGGGCATCGGCATCCCGGAGAAGGACCGCGAGCGCATCTTCGAGCGCTTCTACCGCGTGGACCCGGCCCGCTCCCGCGCCACGGGGGGCACCGGCCTCGGCCTCGCGATCGTGAAGCACGTGGCCGCCTCGCACGGCGGGGAGGTCACCGTGTGGAGTTCAGAGGGACAGGGCTCCACCTTCACCCTGCGGCTCCCGGAGGCCGCCGTACCGACCTCCGCCGCAACCGCCGACCCCGCCCGACCCGTGCTCCAAACCGAACCAGCCATTCCTGCCCCGGAGGTCCTTCCGTGACCCGAGTGCTCGTCGTCGAGGATGAGGAATCCTTCAGCGACGCCCTGTCCTACATGCTCCGCAAGGAGGGCTTCGAGGTCGCCATCGCCGCGACCGGGCCCGACGGGCTGGACGAGTTCGAGCGCAACGGCGCCGACCTCGTCCTCCTCGACCTGATGCTCCCCGGGCTGCCCGGTACGGAGGTCTGCCGGCAGCTGCGCGGCCGCTCCAACGTCCCGGTGATCATGGTGACCGCCAAGGACAGCGAGATCGACAAGGTCGTCGGGCTGGAGATAGGAGCCGACGACTACGTCACCAAGCCCTTCTCCTCGCGCGAGCTGGTCGCCCGCATCCGCGCGGTGCTGCGCCGCCGCGGCGAGCCGGAAGAGGTGACCCCGGCGGCCCTGGAGGCCGGCCCGGTCCGGATGGACGTCGACCGGCACGTGGTCACCGTCGCCGGCGCCAAGGTCGACCTCCCGCTCAAGGAATTCGACCTCCTGGAGATGCTGCTGCGCAACGCGGGCCGCGTGCTGACCCGCATGCAGCTGATCGACCGGGTGTGGGGCGCGGACTACGTGGGGGACACCAAGACCCTCGACGTCCACGTCAAGCGCCTGCGCGCCAAGATCGAGCCGGACCCGGGCGCGCCGCGCTACCTGGTCACGGTGCGCGGCCTCGGCTACAAGTTCGAGCCGTAAACCGAAACCGACAGCCGTGCCGCGTCCGCGGCCTCACGCAGGAGGGCCTCCCCCGGATCCGGGGGAGGCCCTCCTGCGTGAGGTGACGGCGCGGTCAGTGACCGGCGCTGTGCGACGGGGAGGCGGAGCCCGAGGGGGCCGCGCTGCCGGAGGTCGAGGCCGAGGGGGTGCCGGACGGCGAGCCCGCGGGGGACGGCGAACCGGAGGGCCCGCCCGACGGCGACGCGGAGGCGCCGGTGGACGGCGTGGGACCGGCGGCCGGGGCCTCGGTCGGGCCGAAGCCCGCGTAGAAGCCGGCCGCGGGGACGACGTAGGCGGCCAGCTCGACGTCACCGGCCTTGCTCAGCTGGAAGACGACCTTCTGGGCGTCGCCGTCCTTGACGGCCTGGCGGCCGCCCTCGATGACGGCCGAGGCGTTGCCCTTGCCGCCGAGCACGACGGAGCCGTGCGCGGGCACGGTGACCTTGGCGGCGCCCGTGGCGTCCTTCAGCGTCACCTTGCCGGTGGCACCCGCAAGAGTGACGGAGTCGAGGGTCTGCGGGGCGTCGCCGCCGTTGAAGACGGTCGCCGAGACGACGGCGGGGCCCTTGCCGTCCTTCGCGCCCTGGGTGATCACCAGAGCGTTCTGGACCTTGATGTCGCCCTTGGTCACGAAGGCGTTGTCCGGCTTGATTTCGAGCGTCTGTGCGTCCTTGCCCGCGCCGCATGCGGCGAGCGAGACGATCGAGAACGCGAGGGCGGAGGCGGCGAGAGCGCCGCGTCGAAGGCTGCGGCTCACGGCGGCGGCAACTCCTAGGACGTACGGACGGAGGACGGGGTGGGGCGCTCAGGCGCGGGGTAAAGCCGGCCTAAGGGTGTGTCAGCGGGCTTAGGTTACCGAGCCGCCGCCCCGCCCCCGCACCCGACCCTCCGCAGCGGCCGGGCCGCCCTGAACCCGTCGGGTCGATCTTGTAATTGGCGGGCAATTCCGGGATTCCCTCGAACACGACTCCGTGATCAATTCGGGATTGGGCTGGAACCCGCTACAGACGGGGCCCACCAGTCGAACGGAGTAGTTCGGTTTCCGCGCGCCGAACCAGTCAAAACGGGACGTACGTCACGTCGAGCGTGACGCTCCACAGGTGTAGCGTGGTCGATTCTGTCCGTCCGCGCAGTGGCTCCGACCTGCGAATACCCCCTTCCGGAAGCCCTGCGCAGCACGTTCGTGTCGCTGTTGTCAAGCCCCGAGATAGGCCCTGACCTGCGAAAACGCCATTCATAACAGTCGGTTCTCGTGTTACCCTGGATAGCCACGGAAGGGGTACCTGTCACATGACGTTCAAGGTTGGCGACACCGTGGTCTATCCCCATCACGGGGCCGCGCTGATCGAGGCCATCGAAACTCGCCAGATCAAAGGCGTGGACAAGACCTACTTGGTGCTCAAGGTCGCCCAGGGTGACCTGACGGTTCGCGTACCTGCGGACAACGCGGAGTTCGTCGGTGTCCGCGATGTGGTCGGCCAGGACGGGCTGGACCGGGTCTTCGAGGTGCTTCGTGCACCTTACGCAGAAGAGCCGACGAACTGGTCCCGTCGCTACAAGGCAAATCTGGAGAAGCTCGCCTCTGGCGATGTCATCAAGGTCGCGGAAGTCGTCCGTGACCTGTGGCGTCGTGAGCGCGAGCGCGGGCTCTCCGCGGGCGAGAAGCGCATGCTCGCGAAGGCGCGCCAGATCCTGGTGAGCGAGCTCGCGCTCGCCGAAAACACCAACGAGGACAAGGCCGAGGCCCTCCTCGACGAGGTTCTCGCGTCCTGACGCGACGAACCGTCCACACAGCAGTCGTGCCGCGGTGCCCGATGACGGCCCTCTCGTTCGCCGAGAGGACTGTCGCCGGGCGCTGCGGCATGTCTGTTTGCGGCACCCCACGACCCGTCCTACTTGCACCACCCCGCGCATGGCGCAGTGGCGTGCCGGGTCCGGGCAGCCGGCTCGACCGGTCGTCACGGAAGGGGCGAGGGCTTCGTACCCGGCACCCTTCTGGCCATACCCACGTCGGCCGAAGTCACAAACCCGGAGCCACCACCGATGTATGACGAAACGCGCCCCCACCGCACCGCGGCGGTGATTCCCGCGGCGGGCCGCGGCACCCGGCTCGGTCCCGGCGCCCCCAAGGCCCTGCGCTCCCTGGGCGGCATCCCCATGCTGATTCACGCCGTGCGCGCCATGGCCCGCTCCCGCGCGGTCTCCCTCGTGGTCGTCGTCGCTCCGCCCGACGGGGCCGCGGAGGTCAAGAACCTCCTCGACGAGCACGCGCTGCCGGAAAGGACCGACTTCCTCGTCGTCCCCGGCGGCGAGACCCGCCAGGAATCCGTACGGGCCGGCCTGGACGCCCTCCCGGCCGGCATCACCTCCGTCCTCATCCACGACGCGGCCCGCCCCCTGGTCCCCGTCGACACCGTGGACGCGGTCGTCGAAGCCGTCCGCGACGGCGCCCCCGCCGTGGTCCCCGCGATGCCGCTGGCCGACACGGTCAAGGAGGTCGAGCCCGGCGAGCCGGGCGAGCCCGAGCCGGTCGTCGCCACCCCCGAGCGGGCCCGGCTGCGCGCCGTGCAGACCCCCCAGGGCTTCGACCTCGCCACCTTGATCCGCGCCCACGAGCGCATCGCCGTCAACGGCGAGGGCGCCACGGACGACGCCGGAATGGTGGAAAAGCTCGGGGTCCCCGTCGTCCTCGTCCCCGGGCACGAAGAGGCCTTCAAGGTCACCCGCCCCCTCGACCTGGTCCTCGCCGACGCCGTACTCGCCCGCAGGAGGGCCACCGATGTCTACTAGCCCCCGGCCGCTCGTCCCGCAGATCGGCATCGGCACCGACGTCCACGCCTTCGAGACCGGCCGCGAACTGTGGTGCGCGGGCCTGCTCTGGGAGGGCGAGGACGGCCTCGCCGGCCACTCCGACGGCGACGTCGCCGCCCACGCCGCCTGCGACGCCCTCTTCTCCGCGGCCGGCGTCGGCGACCTCGGCGCGCACTTCGGCACCTCCCGCCCCGAGTGGTCGGGCGCCTCCGGCGTCACCCTCCTGGCCGAGGCCGCCCGGATCGTCCGCGCCGAGGGCTTCGAGATCGGGAACATCGCCGTCCAGGTCATCGGGGTGCGCCCGAAGGTCGGCAAGCGCCGCGACGAAGCGCAGAAGGCACTGGGCGCCGCGGCCGGAGCCCCCGTCTCCGTTTCCGGCACCACGACCGACGGCCTCGGCCTCACCGGCCGCGCCGAGGGCCTCGCCGCGATCGCCACGGCGCTGGTGTACCGCACGAGCGGGGCCTGAGGGGGACCGTACGGACGCCCCGCGCGGCACCGCTTCGGCAACAAAGGCGCCCCGCGCCCCCAAAAGGGTCGCGGGGCACTGCCGCGCGCGCACTACCCTGGATGCCGTGACCCTTCGCCTGTACGACACCAGCGCCCGGCAGATCCGTGACTTCACTCCGCTCGTCGCGGGCTGCGTCTCGATCTACCTCTGTGGTGCCACCGTGCAGGCGGCCCCGCACATCGGCCACGTCCGCTCGTACCTGAACTTCGACATCATGCGCCGCTGGCTCACCTACCGCGGCCTCGACGTCACCTTCATCCGCAACGTCACCGACATCGACGACAAGATCATCGCGAAGGCGGCGGACCAGGGCCGCCCCTGGTGGTCCATCGGCTACGACAACGAGCGCGCCTTCAACGACGGTTACGACGCGCTGGGCTGCCTCCCGCCGACCTACGAGCCGCGCGCGACCGGCCACGTGCCGGAGATGATCGAGATGATGCGCACGCTCATCGAGCGCGGCCACGCCTACGAGGCCGACGGCAGCGTCTACTTCGACGTGCGCTCCTTCCCGGGCTACCTGGAGCTGTCCAACCAGGACATCGACGACCTGCGCCAGCCCCCGGAGAGCGGCATCAGCGGCAAGCGCGACCCGCGCGACTTCGCCATGTGGAAGGCCACCAAGCCCGGCGAGCCCGACTGGGAGACCCCCTGGGGCCGCGGCCGTCCCGGCTGGCACCTGGAGTGCTCCGCGATGGCCCACAAGTACCTGGGCAGCGCCTTCGACATCCACGGCGGCGGCCTCGACCTGATCTTCCCGCACCACGAGAACGAGATCGCCCAGGCCAAGGCCTTCGGCGACGAGTTCGCGAAGTACTGGGTGCACAACGCCTGGGTCACCATGTCCGGCGAGAAGATGTCGAAGTCGCTCGGGAACTCCGTCCTCGTCTCCGAGATGGTCAAGCAGTGGCGCCCGATCGTCCTGCGCTACTACCTCGGCACCCCGCACTACCGCTCGATGATCGAGTACAGCGAGGAATCCCTGCGCGAGGCCGAATCCGGCTTCGCCCGCATCGAGGGCTTCATCCAGCGCGTCATCGAGAAGGCCGGCAAGCCCGTCGAGCCCGCCACCGAGGTGCCGCCCGCCTTCGCCGAAGCCATGGACGAGGACCTCGGCGTCCCGCAGGCCCTCGCGATCATCCACACCACCGTCCGCCAGGGCAACAGCGCCCTCGCCGCCGACGACAAGGACACCGCGATCGCCCGCCTGGCCGAGGTACGGGCCATGCTGGGCGTCCTCGGACTCGACCCGCTCGACCCCCACTGGGCCGGCGAGACCGACCGGGGCGAGGACCTGCACGGCGCCGTCGACACCCTCGTCCGCCTCGTCCTGGAGCAGCGCGAATCCGCGCGGGCCCGCAAGGACTGGGCGACCGCCGACGCGATCCGCGACCAGCTCCAGCAGTCCGGTCTGGTCATCGAGGACTCTCCGACGGGCCCCCGCTGGACGCTCGGCCCCCGCTGAGCCCCTGAGGCTCGTGGTGCCGCCCGGCGCTCCGGGCGGCACACTCTTCATACGTACACACCGCAGGACAAACGAAACAGGTAGAGGTCATGGCCGGGAACAGCCAGCGCAGGAACCGCCGCACGTCCAACAAGAAGGGCGCGACGGTCGGCAGCGGTGGCCAGCGGCGCAAGGGCCTGGAAGGCAAGGGCCCCACGCCCAAGGCCGAGGACCGCAAGAAGCACAAGGCCAACCGCATCGCCAACGCCATGGCCCGCCAGGCCGCCAAGCGCCGCCCGGCCCCCCGCCGCGGCGGCCCCAAGGGCACCAGCGAGATGGTCGTCGGTCGCAACCCGGTCTTCGAGGCCCTGCGCGACGGCGTGCCCGCCACGACCCTCTACGTGCAGCAGTTCATCGACAACGACGAGCGCGTCCGCGAAGCCCTCCAGCTCGCCAGCGAGCGCGGCAACATCAACCTGATGGAAGCCCCGCGGCCCGAGCTGGACCGCATGACCAACGGGCTCAACCACCAGGGCCTGGTCCTCCAGGTCCCGCCGTACGAGTACGCGATGCCGGACGACCTGACCGCCGCCGCCTACGACAACGGCGAAGAGCCCCTCATCGTCGCCCTCGACGGCGTCACCGACCCGCGCAACCTCGGCGCGATCGTCCGCTCCGTCTCCGCCTTCGGCGGCCACGGCGTGGTCATCCCCGAGCGCCGCGCGGCCAGCATGACCGCCGGCGCCTGGAAGTCCTCCGCCGGCACCGCGGCCCGCACCCCGGTCTCCCGGGTCACCAACCTGACCCGCGCCCTGGAGGCGTACAAGAAGGAAGGGCTGACCGTCGTCGGCCTCGCCGCCAACGGCACGCACACCGTCGACGACCTCGAACAGCTCGGCGGCCCCGTCGTCATCGTCATCGGCAGCGAGGGCAAGGGCCTCGGCCGCCTCGTCGGCGAGACCTGCGACTACCTCGTCCGCATCGCGATGCCGGGCGGCGCCGAGTCGCTCAACGCCGGCGTCGCGGCAGGTGTGGTCCTGTACGAGGCCGCGCGTCGCCGCGCCTGAGCAGTCCCCTTTGGTACCGGGCCGGGTGAACGCTTTCACCCGGCCGGGTCCCGCCCGGGCCCCCGAATTGGCCTGATCTTGACGGGTCTCGGACACATCCCTGCTGTCAAGGCAGTGTCCTAAACACTCATCACTCGGTTAGATGAGTGTGGACACCAGAACGCCAGGGTTCGACGACCAGCCCGCGCTGAGCATGGTCAAGGTGCCGTGCGACCCCGCACAGGTCATCGTCAACCACGCCAGCTTCCGTGTGCGGCTCGCTCCGAGCCCGAGCGCGCGTCCCAAGCCCCCCGCGAACGGCCCCTTCCCGGGCCGCGCCCCCGCCCTCGGCGCCGCCGCCGCCGTCGCAGCCGGAGCGGGCCGCCGCCGGGCGCCCGTCGTCTGGAGCGGCAAGTCCGCCCCCGGCGACGCCGCCGCGATGGGCGGGCTGCTCCAGGCCGTACGCGAGAACGGCCGCGGCCACGACGAGTACGACGGCGGCGACACCCAGGTCATCCCGCGCATCGACCTGGCCCAGGACCTCGCCGACGACACCCTCGCCACGCCGACCGTCATCGGCCAGCGCACCTACGGCGACCCGGACGACACCCGCGCCATGCCGCCCGTACGCGGCCTGCCCTACGGCGGGCAGTACGGCGACGGCGGACCGGCCGCCGCCGGCGGACCCGGCGCCGGCGAGGAGAACCGGCGCGGCGCCTCCGACACGCGCGGACAGGCCTCGTACTACCCCGGCCGCCGCATGAACCTCGGCGTCGTCCTGCTCCCGCTGCGCGTCTTCCTCGGCTTCATCTCCATCTACGCCGGCATGGGCAAGCTCTGCGACCCCGTCTACTTCGACGGCGGCGAACGCGGCTCCATGGTCACCTGGCTGCGCACCCTGCACCCCTGGGCGCTCGCCGAACCGCTGCGCGACTTCGCCCTCGCCCACCCGGTCGGCGCCGGGCTCACCGTGGCCTTCCTCCAGGTCGTGGTCGGCGTGCTGACGGTCTTCGGGCTCTGGCAGCGCTTCGCCGCCTGCTTCGGCGCGCTCCTGTCGGCGGCCCTGCTGATGACGGTGAGCTGGAAGACCGTCCCGGCCTACGACGCCCCCGACATCATCTACCTCGCCGCCTGGAGCCCGCTGATCATCGCCGGCGCCCCCGTCTACTCCCTGGACGGCCGCCTCGCCGGCGAGGCCTGGCGCACGCTCGGCCCGCGCTCCGAGATCTGGCGGCTGCGCCGGCGCGTCCTGCGGCGCGGCGCGATGATGGCGACCGTCGTCTGCGGACTCACCCTCCTCGTCGGCTCCCTCCTCGGCGGCGCGGTCCGCTCCTCCACCGTGGTCACCGTGCCCGGCCCCGGCCAGGCGCCCAGCAACTACCTGCCGGGCTCCCCGCTCCCGCAGGAGCCCTCCACCTCGCGGCAGCCCCTGAAGCAGCAGCCCTCCAAGACGGGCACCCCCTCCGCGAAGCCGTCCGAGAGCGCCTCCAAGGCCGGTCGCACCGGCTCGGGCGCCCCCTCCAAGTCCAGCGCGGGCACCGGCGCCGAGTCCCCGGCCGCGACCCGCTCCGGAGCGAGCCAGCCCCAACGCGGCAGCTCCCCGCGCCAGTCCACCCCGAAGTCCACCTCCACGAGCGGCGGCTCCTCCGCACCGGCGAAGAAGCCGGGCCTGGTAGGCGGCCTCCTCGGCGGCTGACCACCACCCGCACCACGACACCGGGGCCCGGTACGCGACCTGCGTACCGGGCCCCGGTGGCGTGGTGCGCCCTAGGTCCTGGGGGGGGAAGGGGGGGGGGGGGGAGGAAAGAAGAAGGAGGGACCTGTGGCACCGAGAAGAGCCGA
>NZ_JBVHUE010000028.1:82836-127126 GCF_055565515.1 Streptomyces sp. NPDC028419
AAGGGGGCCAAGAGTCACCCCCCCAGCTTTTTAGGGTGGGGGAAAGTGGTTGTCGTGGGAAAAACCCCCCCCCCCCCCGCTTCCCCCCCCCCCACCACACAACCCCCCCCCCCCCCCCCCCCCCCCCAGGGCCTAGACGGGCCTGTGGGCCGCCAACTCGCGCGCGGCCTCGGTCAGGTCCTTCGCCGTGTCGATCGCCCGCCAGTAGGCGCCCTGGGGCAGCGGGAAGCCCGCCAGGCGGCGCTCGCGGGCCAGCCGCGGGAAGGTGGTGCGCTCGTGGTCGCCCAAGTCGGGCAGGAGCGCGGTGAATTCGGCCGCGAAGACGTACACGCCGGCGTTGATCAGATAAGGCGACGGCGGGGACTCGATGAAGTCCAGGACCTGACCGAACTCGTTCGTCTCCACCGCCCCCCACGGAATCCGCGGCCGGGCGAGCGCGAGCGTCGCGGTCGCCGCGCGCTCGGCGTGGAAGGCGGCCATCTCCCGCAGTGAGAAGCGGGTCCAGATGTCGCCGTTGGTCGCGTACCACGGCGCGTCCGGGTGCGGCAGGTGCGCGGCGGCGTACTTCAGACCGCCGCCGCGGCCCAGCGGCTCGTCCTCCACCACCGTGCTGACCCGCAACGGCAGGTCGGCCCCGGCCAGCCAGTCCTGGAGCACCCCGGCGAGGTGCCCGCAGGAGATCACCACGTCGGTGACGCCCTCGGCCGCCAGCCAGGCCAGTTGGTGCCCGATGATGGGCGTCCCGGTCCCCGGGATCTCCACCATCGGCTTCGGCCGGTCGTCCGTGTACGGCCGCAGCCGCGAACCCTGCCCGCCCGCCAGGACCACCGCCTGGGTGGGCGCCTGGGGGGACGGGAGCGGGTCCGCGGCCGCGGGATGCCGAACGGGCGGGGCGGGCGGGGTGTCGGTGGCTGCGGGGGCGTCCGTCATACGGGGCAGCCTAGGGCTGCCGGGTCAGCTGAAGGAGGCGACGCCGGCCGCGTACGACGTGTCGCACACGGGGCGCGCGAAGGACTGGGCCTTCGTGGGCCCGTACGCGTCCACGGCCGCCCGGCCGATCGCCCGGGCGATGCCCACGCAGTGGTCGGCGAGCGACGGCCGCCGGTCCACCTCCTGTTGGAGGTGCGTGAGGACGACGCCGGGCTCCTTGCCCTGCTGCAGTTCGCCGAGCAGCTTCTCGCGCAGCGCGTCCTGCGCGGCGAGGGGCTTCGCGGGAACGTTCACGTTCTCGGAGGAGGCGGTGAGGATCTGGGACGGAGTGCTGTCGGCCCAGGGAACCATGGTGACCGCGAGGGTCCCGGACAGGACCAGGACGACGGGCAGGACCAGGGCGAGGGAACGGCCGATACGGCGGGCAGAGTGGGTCACGAGGGCGAGAGTAGCGCTCGGTGAAGATTTGGCGACATTTAGTCACCCGGTCGGGGGATGGTTCGACGTGGCTTTTCGAATGGGGCATTGACGAACGGTGCTCGAAAAGCGACGGTCTGCCGGGGTAAAAGGGCGTTGGGCGCACTCCTGCGCGCCCAACGCCCCCTACCCGTTGATCAGTTGGTCGATCAGTTGGCGAGGCGCTCGCCCGACGAGGTCGCGAACACGTGGGTCTCGCCCGCGCGCGGGACCACGTTCAGCACCGCGCCCTTCTCCGGCACCTGACGGCCGTTGACCCGGACCACGATGTCCTGCGGCTTGCCGTCGATCGTCGCCGTGCCGTAGACGTAGCCGTCCGCACCCAGCTCCTCGACCACGTTGACCGTGACGGCCAGGCCGCCCTCGGCGGCGATGTCGAAGTGCTCGGGTCGCACGCCGACCGTCACCGTGCGGTCACCGGCGTCCGCGGCGGCCGAGAGCGCCTCGCGGGCGATCGGGACCAGGGCGTCCCCGAACTTCACGCCGCCGTCGGTGATCGCGACCTCGACCAGGTTCATCGCGGGCGAACCGATGAAGCCGGCGACGAACAGGTTCGCCGGACGGTCGTACATGTTGCGCGGGGTGTCCACCTGCTGGAGCAGGCCGTCCTTGAGCACCGCGACCCGGTCGCCCATGGTCATGGCCTCGACCTGGTCGTGGGTGACGTACACGGTGGTGATGCCCAGACGGCGCTGCAGGCTCGCGATCTGCGTGCGGGTGCTGACGCGGAGCTTGGCGTCCAGGTTGGACAGCGGCTCGTCCATCAGGAACACCTGCGGCTGGCGCACGATCGCACGGCCCATCGCCACGCGCTGGCGCTGACCGCCGGAGAGCGCCTTCGGCTTGCGGTCGAGGTACGCGCGCAGGTCCAGGATGTCCGCGGCCTCTTCGACCTTCTTGCGGATCGTGGCCTTGTCCACACCGGCGATCTTGAGCGCGAAGCCCATGTTGTCGGCGACGGACATGTGCGGGTACAGCGCGTAGTTCTGGAACACCATCGCGATGTCCCGGTCCTTGGGCGGCAGGTGCGTGACGTCGCGGTCACCGATGCGGATGGCGCCGCCGTTGACGTCCTCCAGCCCGGCCAGCATGCGCAGCGAGGTGGACTTGCCGCAGCCCGAGGGCCCGACGAGCACGAGGAACTCGCCGTCCTCGACGTGCAGCTCCAACTGGTCCACGGCGGGCTTGTCGCCCCCGGAGTAAATACGGGTCGCCTTGTCGAACGTGACAGAAGCCATGGTGGTGAATCCCTTCTACCGGCAGGAACGTGCCGGACGATCCGAGTAGGAAGGTCTAGTCCAGTCACTGGACTCCGCCCGACGCTACCCGGAAGACCCCGCTCCTGTCAGTACCCGGCCCCCGGTGACTTCCCCGACCGTCACACCGGCGTGCTTCGATTTCACCGCGGACGGCGCCTTCGGATACGGCTTCGACCACGAATCGCCGATGAGCCCGTGGGCCGACGAGGACCGGGCGAGTTGGCCCGGACTGGTCGACGGCGTACCGGAGGTCTTCGCGCCGCAGCTGACGGAGTCCGCCTTCGCCACGGAAGACGGCGTGCTCGCCGCCACCGCCGTCTTCTGGCGCGAGACCGGCGACACGGCCTGGCGGGCGGGCCCGGTCGAGTTCCCGGCCGGCGTCCCGGACCCCGACGGCACCGACCACCTCTTCGCGGTCCTCGCGGCCGGAACCCCGGAGGCCTACCGCGACTTCGCCGAGGACTACTGGGAGACCGAGCTCCCCCTCGACGCGGTCCGCCACGTATGGGAACTGCGCCCCCTGACGGACTCCGTCGTGGACGCCCTCAACCCGAGCCTCCCCCTGACGGCGGTCACGCCGTGGCTGGCCCGGCTGGGCTATCCGGGGGCGTGAGGGGTAGAGCCCCGGCTTTTTGACCTAAGGGCCAGAGCACCGCACTTTTGACCCCAATGCCGCCCTCGCGAGCGACGCTTCCTGCTTCACGGCCCGCTGCCGCCCGGCACAGCCCTGAGGGATGTGCCGGGAGGTCTTACACAGACTCCACAGGCATGAAGACCGACGGCCCGTCGGCCCGTTGTTGTTCACGTACGGCCTATGCGGCCGTGACGCACTCGGGCAGATCCGACGCGCGGATGACCGAGGGCGGGACTTTGCCCGGCGGAAGCGCCGTCGCCACCAGCCAGTACAGGCGCAGTCCCTCATCGCGGAGGTTCACGGCTGCGTTCCCGTCGCGGTCGTGGACGGTGCCGCACGTGGCACACGTCCAGGACCGGACGGACAGATCGAGCCGCTCGCCCTTGGTGTGGCATGTGGAGCAGCGCCGGGTCGAGGGGAAGAACCGGTCGAGGACGACCAGGGTGCGCCCGTACCAGGCCGCCTTGTACCGGAGCATGTCGAGGAGGACGCTCCAGGAGGCATCGGAGATGGCCTTGCTCAGCCGTTTCGTGCGCATGAGGTTCGCCACGGCCAGGTCTTCCACCACGAGCACTTGGTTCTCGTGCACGAGGCGGGTGGTGAGCTGGTCGAGGCCGTCCTTACGGACGTCACTGATCAAGGCGTACAGCTTGGCGATCTTCGCGCGGGCCTTGCCGCGGTTGTACGAGCCCTTCCGCTTGCGGTGCAGTTCTCTCTGGAGCCGGGCCAGCTTCCGCTCGTACTTCTTCAGCAGCCGCGGGTGGTCCACCGTGCTCCCGTCGTCCAGGGTGACCAGGGCGGCCAGGCCGAGGTCGATCCCGACGGCCTTCGGGGCATCCGTACCGGGGAGGAACGCGGTGGGCAGCTGGGCGATGAGTTCCTCCACGAGGATGTAGAGGAAGAAGCGGCCGGCGCGGTCACGGGTCACCGTCAGCTTCACCGGTGTGACCCCGGCGGGCAGTGGGCGGGACCAGCGCACGTCCAAGGGTTCTGTCTGCTTGGCCAGGGCTATGTGCCCGGTGCCGGGCCGTTCGGGGTCCTCGTGCCAGCGGAAGCCGGTGCGGACGTACGTAGCCGAGTCCCGCGACCGGTGCTTGCGCTTCGGCTTCGGGTACTTCGCCGTTCCCTTGAAGAAGCGGCTGAACGCGGAGTCGAGGTGGCGGAGAGACTGCTGGAGGACGGTCGACGACACCTCTTGGAGCCACGGGGTCCCCGGGGCCCGGCGCCAGCCGGTCAATGCGCGGGAGGTCTCGGAGAAGCCGAGGGAGACGTGGTGCTCCTCCCAGGCCTTCACCCGTAGGGCCAGGCCCTCGTTGTAGACCCATCGGCAGGCGCCGAACGTCCGCACCAGCTGCTCGGCCTGGGCATCGGTGGGGTAGAAGCGGTAGCGGTACGTCCGCTGTTGCGTGCCCGGTTGCTTCGTACGGCTCTTGAGCGGTTTGGCGGCACGCTGTTGATGTTTGCGTTGGTCGGGGATGCCCAGGACCTCGCGCTTGAGGCGCTTGGACTCGGCGCCTATGACGCGCTCCTTCTGCTCCGCGGCTTCGGCCACGACCCCTCCCACCCCTACGGTCCGATAGTCGGACGTGTACTTCAGTACGTAGAACGAACTGACGGGCGAGGGGTTACGGAGGCTGAAAAGGTCTTCGCGGCGGGGTCTGGCGGCTGTGTAGAGTGAAGGCGATTCTGTGCGCTGCGCAGTGTCACGTGTGCCGCCTTAGCTCAGTTGGTAGAGCGGGGCCCTTGTAATGCTCAGGTCATCGGTTCGATTCCGATAGGCGGCTCCACCCCAGGTCAGGGCGTTGTTGATCGAGGGGATTCGTACAGAAGTGGAAGGCCCCGGGCGGTTGCCCGGGGCCTTTTGCGTGGGGGTTTGCGGGGGTCAGTGGCGGCCCGAGATGCGGTCGGCCAGGTGGGCCAGGGGGGTCGTCGTGGGGGTGTGCGTGCGGGTTTCGCGGCGGTCCGCCTCGCGGTAGGCGGCGTACAGGGCCTGGACGCCGAGCCAGCGGAAGGGTTCCGGTTCCCAGCGGCGGACGCGGTGGTTCACCCAGGGGAGGGTGGTCAGGGCCGTGGGGCCGCCCTGGCCGGAGTCCTGCTGGACCAGGTCGCACAGGGTGCGCGCGGCCAGGTTGGCGGTGGCGACCCCGGAGCCGACGTAGCCGCCGGCCCAGCCCACGCCCGTCGCCCGGTCGAGGGTGACCGAGGCGCACCAGTCGCGCGGGACGCCGAGGACGCCGGACCAGGCGTGGGTGATGGGGGTGCCGGTGAGCTGGGGGAAGAAGGACGTGAGGAGGGTGGTGAGGGCCTCGACGGTGGCGGGCTGGGTGCGGCCGTCGTTGTCGGTGCGCGAGCCGTAGCGGTAGGGGACCCCGCGGCCGCCGATGGCGATGCGGTCGTCGGCGGTGCGCTGGGCGTACATGTAGGCGTGGGCCATGTCGCCGAGGGTGGCGCGGTCGGCCCAGCCCAGGGAGTCCCAGGTGGCGGCGGGCAGCGGGGCGGTCACGATCATCGAGGAGTTCATCGGGAGCCAGGAGCGCTTCTGGCCCTTGAGGGAGGCGGTGAAGCCTTCGGTGCAGCGCAGGACGTAGGGGGCGCGGACGGTTCCGTAGGGGGTGACGGCCCGTTTGGGGGCGATGGCGGTGACCGGGGTGGATTCGTGGATGGTCACGCCGAGGCGTTCGCAGGCGGCGGCGAGGCCGGTGACGAGCTTGGCGGGGTGGATGCGGGCGCCGTGCGGGCTCCAGGTGCCGCCGACGGCGTCGGCGACGTCGACGCGGGCGCGGGTGTCGCGGGCGCCGAGCAGGACGCGGTCGTTCTCGCCGAAGGCGGTCTCGGCGGCGTGGAAGGCCTTGAGGCGGGCCAGTTGGGCGGGGGAGCGGGCGACTTCGAGGACGCCGCCGTGGTGGATGTCGGCGTCGATGCCTTCCTTCGCCGCGGTGTCGATGACCTCGGTGACGGTGTCGTTCATGGCCTTCTGGAGGCGGACGGCGGCGTCGTGGCCGTGCAGCTTGGCGTACCGGTCGCGGCCGGCGATGCCGTTGTAGAGCCAGCCGCCGTTGCGTCCGGAGGCGCCGTAGCCGCAGAACTTCTGCTCCAGGACGGTGATCCGGAGGAAGGGGGCGGCCTGCTTGAGGTAGTAGGCGGTCCACAGGCCCGTGTAGCCGCCGCCGACGATGACGACGTCGGCCGTGGCGTCGCCGGTGAGGGGTTCGCGGGGTGGTGGGGTGCCGTCCGAGGCGTACCAGAAGGAGATGCCGCCGTTGATCGTCGCGCTGGTCATGGGGGAGTGGTACACCGCGTTCCGCGGGGGTGTCCAGGGTCTCGATCGCGGGCCTTATGGCCGATGCGGCCTTGTAGGGGTGGTTCCTAAGGTGGAGTCCGGATATATCCATCGATTTGTGGTGTGCGGGGTGCGGAGAGGGTGGGTCGGATGCGCAGGCGGATGACGGCGGCCGTGGCGGCGCGGGTGGTCGCGCTGGGTGCCGCGGCGGTGTTGTTGGGCGGGGCGGTGCTGGGCTGTTCCTCGGACGCGGGCGGGGGTGAGGGCTCGCAGGGGGCGGCCGGCGTGGTGCGGACCAGCCCGATCGCCGGGGACCTGTCGAAGCTGCCGGCCCGGGTGGACGGTTCGAAGATCGTGGTGGGCCGCGCGGACGCGCCGCGGACGGTGCAGGTGCTGGTGGATCCGCGGTGCGGCTACTGCGCGAAGTTCGAGGAGGGCGGTGGTCGGACGCTCTCGGAGCTGGCCGGGTCCGGGAAGGTGAAGGTGGAGTACCTGCTGGCGTCCTTCCTGGACCGGGGCGGGGCCAGTGGTTCGGTCAAGGCGGTGAACGCGCTGCGGGCCTCGCTCGACCAGGGGAAGTTCGCGGAGTACCACGCGGCGGTCTTCGCCAGCCAGCCGAAGGGGCGGTTCACCGAGGGGCACCTGCTGGAGATCGCCTCCGCGGTGCCGGGGTTGCGGTGCGCGGACTTCGACGCGGCGGTGAAGGGGACGACGTACGAGGGGTGGGTCGCCGAGGCGGAGAAGGGCTTCGAGGCGACGGGCAACGACCGGACGCCGCTGGTGCTGCTGGACGGGAAGCCGGTGGGGACGGACGGGTCGATGTTCGACGCGGCGGCGTTCGCGGGGACGTTGAAGGCGGCCGGAATCGGCTAGCGGCGCGGGGGCCGCTCGGCGGGGTCTCGGTAGGGTCGCGGCATGGTCGAGATTCCGGACGGGCTGGCCGAGGCGCAGCGGGAGTTCAACGGTGCGCGGGGGCGGGAGTTCCTGGCGGCGTTGCCGGCGCTCGCGGAGCGTTTCCTGGAGCGGTGGGAGCTGCGGCGCGCGGGTCGGGCGATGCACGGGATGACGGCGTTGGTGTTGCCGGTGCGGCGGGCCGACGGGAGCGCGGCGGTGCTCAAGCTCGTCCTTCCGGACGAGGAGAACGCGGGGGAGGCGCTGGCGCTGCGGGCCTGGGACGGGCAGGGGTGCGTGCGGTTGCTGGAGCACGACGAGGGTTCGGGGGCGCTGTTGCTGGAGCGGCTCGACGAGGGTCGGCCGCTGTCGGCGCTGGCGGAGGCGGAGGGGGACGCGCGGGGTGCGGTGCGGGTGGTGGCGGGGTTGTTGGGGCGGCTGACGCGGGTGCCGGCTCCGGTGGGGTTGCGGGGGTTGGGGGAGATCGCGGCGGGGTTGTCGGCGGCTGTGCCGGGGGCGGTGGCGGGGCTGGTGGACGCGGGGGAGCGGGGGTTGTTGCGGGACTGTGCGGCGGCGCTGGCGGAGGTGGCGGGCGAGCCGGGGGACCGGCTGCTGCACTGGGACCTGCACTTCGGGAACGTGTTGGGCGCGGGGGTCCGTACCGGGGCGCGGGGGGCGTGGCTGGCGATCGATCCGAAGCCGTTGTCGGGGGATCCGGGGTTCGAGTTGTTGCCGGCGATCGTGAACCGCTTCCGTGCGGATGAGGTGCTGTGGCGCTTCGACGTGTTGGCGGGGGAGCTGGGTGTGGACCGTGAGCGGGCGCGGGCGTGGACGTTGGGGCGCGTGGTGCAGAACGCGGTGTGGGACGTGGCGGACGGGGAGTCGGTCCTGGGGGCGGAGCAGGCGGAGGTGGCGCGGTTGTTGCTCGGGCGGTGAGCGGGGTGGGGGTGGGGCGGCGGCTTAGGCTGCGGGGATGATTCGTACAGCGACCGAAGCCGATGTCCCCGCGATTCACGCGATGGTGCGTGAACTCGCCGAGTACGAGAAGGCCCTGCACGAGGTGCGGGCCACGGAGGAGCAGCTCCGGGAGGCCCTGTTCGGCGAGCGGCCCGCGGTGTTCGCGCACATCGCGGAGACCGATGCGGGGGAGGTGGCGGGCTTCGCGCTGTGGTTCTTGAACTTCTCGACGTGGCGCGGTGTGCACGGCATCTATCTGGAGGACCTGTACGTCCGCCCGGAGCACCGCGGTGGTGGGTACGGGAAGTCGTTGCTGCGGGAGTTGGCGGGGCTCTGCCGGGAGCGGGGTTACGAGCGTCTGGAGTGGTGGGTGTTGAACTGGAACGAGCCGGCGATCTCCTTCTACGAGTCGTTGGACGCGGTGGCGCAGGACGAGTGGACGGTGTTCCGGCTGACGGACGACGCGTTGGCGCGGCTGGGGAGTTAGGTGTCTTTGGGCTGGTGGGGTCAGGGTTCCAGGACGACCTTGCCGGTGGTGGCGCGGGTTTCCAGGGCGCGGTGGGCGGCCGCGGCTTCGGCGAGGGGGTAGCGCTGGAGGGCGGGGCGCAGGCGGCCCGCGGCGGCTTCGGCCAGGGCGCGGGTCTCCAGGGTGCGCAGGGGGTCGGGGCCGCCGGCGCGCTGGAGCATGGCGGGGCCGAGGACGGGCTGGGTGGTGATGCCGCGGGCGGTGAGGGTGGCGCGTTCGGTGTCGGTGAGGGTGAGCGGGCCGCCGGACCAGCCGAAGACGAGGTGCAGGGCGCCGGGGGCGAGCAGGTCGAGGGCGGTGCGGGCGACCGTACCGCCGACGGAGTCGAAGAGGACGGTGGCGCCGGGGGCGTGCCGGGCGTCGAGGTGGGCGCGGGCGGTGGCGGGCCAGTCGGGGCGGGTGTAGTCGAGGGCGAGGTCGGCGCCGTTGGCGCGGGCCTTGTCGGCCTTGGCGGGGCCGCCGGCGAGGGCGATGACGGTGGCCCCGGCGTTCTTGGCGTGTTGGACGAGGAGGGTGCCGATGCCGCCGGCGGCGGCGGGGACGAGGGCGATGGAGTCGGGGCCGAGGTCGGTGAAGCCGAGGATGCCCAGGGTGGTGCGGCCGGTTCCGATCATGGCGACGGCGGCGGCGGGGTCGAGGCCGGGCGGGACGAGGTGCAGGCGTTCGGCGTCGGCGACGGCGTGTTCGGCGTAGCCGCCGGGGGCGAAGCCGAGGTGGGTGACGACGCGGCGGCCGAGCCATTTCGGGTCGGTGCCGGGGCCGAGGGCGTCGACGGTGCCGGCGACCTCGCGGCCGGGGATGGTGGGCAGCTCGGGGAGGGCGGGCAGGGGGCCCTGGTGTCCCTCGCGCAGGGTGGTGTCGAGGAGGTGGACCCCGGCGGCGGCGACGGCGATGCGGACCTGGCCGTGGGCGGGGACGGGGGTGTCGGTCACCTCGTGGACGAGGTTCTCGGCGGGGCCGAAGGCGTGGAGTCGGATGGCGTGCATGGCGTCGACTCAACAACCTGAAGCGTGGTTGAGGTCAAGGGTGGGGGACCGGTCCGGCGCCCGGCTGTCAGTGGGCTGGGTCAGGATGGGCGCATGGCGCGAAAAGTGAAGGCTGTGCGGCGGGCAGAGGTGCGGTTGCCGGAGTTGCGACCGTTCGAGGACGTGGAGCTGGAGCCGGACGGGGACTACGACGGGCTGGAGTTCGCGGACCTGGACCTGGGCGGGCAGGAGGGCGTCGGGGCCCGGTTCATGGACTGCGCGCTACGGCGCTGCGCCCTGGACGAGACGGGGCTGGCGCGGGCCCGGTTCATGGACGCGGTGCTGGAGGGGGTGCGCGGGGTCGGCACCGATCTGGCGGAGGCCTCGCTGCGCGACGTGGAGCTGCGGGACGCGCGGCTGGGCGGGGTGCAGCTGCACGGGGCGGTGCTGGAGCGGGTGCTGGTCAGCGGCGGGAAGATCGATTACCTGAACCTGCGCAAGGCCCGGCTGAAGGACGTGGTCTTCGAGGGCTGCGTCCTGGTGGAGCCGGATTTCGCGGGCGCGGTGTTGGAGCGGGTGGAGTTCCGTGACTGCGCGCTGCGCGGGGTGGACTTCGGCGGGGCGCGGATGACGGACGTGGACCTGCGGGGCGCGGTCGAGCTGGGCATCGCGCGGGGGGTGGAGTCGCTGGCGGGTGCGGTGATCAGCCCGCCGCAGCTGCTGGACCTGGCTCCGGCGCTGGCGGCGCAGGTGGGGCTGCGGGTGGAGGTCTAGGTCCTGTCGTCAAAGTGCCGTCGTCGCCCGAAGGGCGGCCCCGCGGCGTCTGGTGCGTGCTCTCGCCGTGCCGGGCGGAAGCCCGCGTACTGGACGTACTTGGCTTTCGCCCGGTGCGGCGAGAGTGCGTGCCAGGCGTCGCGAGGCAGACGGCACTTTGACGACAGGGCCTAGGGGGCGGTGCCGGTGGCCTCCAGGGGCTACGCCGGGACGCGGGGGAAGCGGGTCTGGAGGGTCCAGATGGTCGGGTTGTCGGCGAGCCCGTCGTGCATGTCGGTGAGGTCCGCGATCACGTCGTGGAGGAAGTCGCGGGCCTCGCGGCGCAGCAGGCGGTGGCTGAAGGTGATGGGGGCTTCCTCGGGGTCCATCCAGTCGGCCTCGATGTCGACCCAGCCGAAGCGGCGCGCGAAGAGCATGCGGTCCGAGGACTCGGTGAAGTCGAGTTCGGCGTACTGGCGGTTCGCGGCGCGGCTGCCCCGGGGGTCCTGGTCGAGCTGCTCGACGATGTCGCAGAGCGCCCAGGCGAAGTCCAGGACGGGCACCCATCCCCAGGCTGTGGATACTTCCCGGTCCGCGGTGGTGTCGGCGAGGTAGACGTCGCCGCAGAAGAGGTCGTGGCGCAGGGAGTGGACGTCCGCCGAGCGGTAGTCGGTCTGCGGGGGGTCCGGGAAGCGCCGGGAGAGGGAGTAGCCGATGTCGAGCACGTAGTCGATGGTGTCACGGGTGGGGGGTGCGTGCGGCCGCAGGGGCGCTCGCGGGGAGCCCGTGGGCCCTCCGGCGCGCTCCCCGCGGCCGTACTCCGGGGTCAGTGGACGTTGACGGCGTTCCAGGTGGCGGCGACCGCCGCGCGCTCGGGGCTGGTGGCGCCGTAGAGGTCGGTGGCGGCCTGGAGGGTGGCCATGCGGGCCCGGGAGTAGTTCGTGGTCGAGGTCATGTAGGTGCTCAGGGCCCGGTACCAGACGCGGACGGCCTTCTCCCGGCTGATGCCGAGCAGCTTCGAGCCGTCGTAGGTGGGGGAGTCGTAGGTGATTCCGTTGATCACCTTGCGGCCGCTGCCTTCGGCGAGGAGGTAGAAGAAGTGCCGGGCGGGGCCGGAGGCGGCGTCGGGGCTGAGGTTGCCGATGTCGCTGGACCAGTAGTCGCGGGAGACGCCGTCGCTGCTCGGGCGGTCCATGGTGCGCAGGGCGCCCTTGTAGACGCGTTCGCCGATGAGGTAGTCGCCGATGTCGGTGGGGTTCTCCGCGAAGAACTCGCCGGCGGTGCCGAGGATGTCGGAGGTGCCCTCGTTGAGGCCGCCCGCTTCACCGGAGTAGAGCAGTCCGGCGGTGGCGGAGGTCAGGCCGTGGGCGAGTTCGTGGCCCACGATGTCGAGGGAGGTGGGGGGCTTCCCGCTGCCGGGGGCGCCGTCGCCGTAGCTCACGCAGCCGCAGGAGTCGTCCCAGAAGGCGTTGTTGTAGTTGGTGCCGTAGTGGACGCGGGAGACGACGCCGCGGCCGTCGCCGCGGATGCCGTTGCGGCCGAGGAAGCCGCGGTAGAAGTCCCAGGTGACGGCGGTGCCGTAGTGGACGTCCACGCCGGCGGTCTGGCGGTTGGTGGGCTTGCCGTTGCCCCAGATGTCGTCCGCGTCGGTGAAGAGGATCCCGCCGGAGCTCTGGTTCTGGGCGTCGAGGGTGCGCTGGTCGCCGCGGGGGAGGTCGCGGAGCTGGAAGAGGGAGCCGCTGGGGTTGGTGCCGAGGGGGACCGTGCCGGCGTACTGGCTGTTGCCGCTGCCCGCGTGGACGGTGTCGTACGAGCCGAGGACGGCGCCGCTGCGGGCGTCGGTCACGGTGTGCAGTTCGCTCGGGGTGCCGTCGGGGCGGGGGGTGCGGGTGACGGTGTCCCAGGCCGGGGCGGGGGTGTCGGTCGCGGCCCAGATGATCCGGCGGGCGCCGGGTCTGGGGGCGGCGGCGGGGGCGGCGGCGAAGGTGGCGGCCGCGGTGGCCGCGGCGGCCCGCAGGGCGGCCGGGGCGGTGCTGTCGGTGGTGGTGCGGGTGCCGTCGGGGCGCTGGTGGACGATCAGGTCGCCGCCGAGGACGGGGATCCCGCCGATGGTCCGGTCGTAGTGGGTGTGGGTGGTGCCGTCGCCGTCGGTGGTGGTTCCACCGGGGCGGACGGTGAGCTGCTCGGCGGTGGCGGCGGCGGGGCCGTTCGGTCCGGCCGGTCCCGCCGGGGTCGCGCTCGCCGGGGCGGCGAGGGTGGCGAGGGTGGCGGCGAGCACCGCGGTGGTGGCGGTGGCGAGTCGGACGAGGGTGCGGGGGGAGGACGCGGGGTGGGTCACTCTGGCTCCTTCGCTGGCGGCGGCGGCCGGGGTGTGGCGCGTGAGCGGAGCGTGCCAGCGGAGGGTGCTGATGGGACAGGGATGTGACGGGCGCGGGGGCGTGGTTGTCCGAAGAGTGGGCGTGACTGTCCGGATTACGGCGGGTGGGGGCGCGGGGGCCCGCGGGGGCGGGGCGGCGTACGGGTACGGGCCCGGGCGCGCTCAGGAGGGGAGGAGGCGCTGTTCCTTGGCGACCGAGACGGCGCCGGTGCGCGTGTCGACGCCGAGCTTGTCGTAGATGCGGCCCAGGTGGGTCTTGACGGTGGCCTCGCTGATGAACAGGGCGCGGGCGATGTCCCGGTTGCCCAGGCCCCGGGCGAGCTGGCCCAGGATGTCCAGTTCGCGCTCGGTCAGGGTGGGCTTCGTACCGCGCATGTGGGCCATCACCCTGCTGGCCACCGGCGGGGAGAGGGTGGTGCGGCCCTGCGCGGCGGAGTGGATGGCCGCGAAGAGTTCCTCGGGCCGCTCGGCCTTGAGCAGGTACCCGGTGGCGCCCGCGCCGATGGCGCGGGTGATGTCGGCGTCCGTGTCGTACGTCGTGAGCACCAGTACGTGCGGTGGCGGCGGGCCGGGGAGCGCGGCGATGCGGCGGGTGGCCTCGATGCCGTCGATGCCCTCGCCGAGTTGGAGGTCCATCAGGACGACGTCCGGCCGCAGCGCGGCGGCCAGGGCGACCGCCTCCTCGCCGCTGCCGGCCTCGCCGACCACCTCGATGTCCGGCTCGCTGCCGAGCAGGGCGAGCAGGCCCGCCCGTACGACGAGGTGGTCGTCGCAGAGGAGGATCGTCGTCATCGGGGCTCCAGGGGGTTGAGGGGCAGCGCGGCGGAGAGGACGGTGCCCTCGGCGGGGGTGGACTCGACGGTCAGCGTGCCGCCCAGTTGGCGGACGCGGGCGCGCATCGCGGGCAGGCCGTGGCCCCGGTCGGGGCGGCCGGGCGCGGGCGTCCCGGAGGTGCCTCCGGGCGCGGGGAAGCCGCGGCCGTCGTCCGCGACGTCCAGGACCACCTGGTCGCCGAGGAAGCTGAGGGTGAGGGCCGCGGTGCGGGCGCCGGAGTGCTCGCGGACGTTGGCGAGGGCGCCCTGGGCGATGCGCAGCAGCGCGGACTGGGTGCGGGCCGGGAGCGGTACGGGCGCGCCCTCCAGGTGGAAGCGGACGGTGACCTCGGGGCCGGCGTCCAGGCCGCGGAGCGCCTCGGTGAGGGGGACGCCGTCGGCGAGTTCGGAGGGGGCCAGGTCGTGCACCAGGCGGCGCGCCTCGGCGAGGCCGCGGGCGGCGATGCCGGTGGCGGTACGGACGTGCGCGCGGGCGGTGGCCGGGTCCGCGTCCCAGGTCCGCTCGGCGGCCTGGAGCAGCATCTGCTGGCTGGAGAGGTTCTGGGCGAGGGTGTCGTGGATCTCCATGGACAGGCGCTGGCGCTCGGCGAGGGTGCCTTCGCGGCGTTCGGTGGCGGCCAGCTCCCGGCGGGTGCGGATGAGGTCGTCGATGAGGGTGCGCTGGGCCTGGGTCTGGCGCTCCATGTGGACGAACACGGCGGTCGCGAGGGCGGCGACGGCGGGCGGGGCCAGCAGCAGGTTCGGGTCGAAGGCGGTGGCGAGCTTGAGCTGGGCGGCGACCACGAAGGCGGTGAGGAGGGCGACGAGGACGACGGCGGCGCGGGGCGGGAGGGTGCGCAGGGCGGTGTAGAAGAGCGGGACGGCGCACCAGGCGAAGCTGGGGGCGAGGACGACGAGGACCACCCAGGTGGTGACGACGAGGGTGAGCCAGGTGAGGTGGCGGGGGGTGGGTTTGGCCGTGCCGGTGGTCGTGGTTTTGGCGGTGGCTCCGGCCGTGGTCGGGCCGAGGACGTAGAGCAGGGCCAGGGTGATGCTCAGGGCGATGATCCACGGGGTGCGGGGTTCGCCGGGGTGGCGCAGGAGGAAGCGGGCCACGGAGCTGGCGAGGAGGAGGAAGAAGGCGGTGTGGACGACGGTGGTGAGCGTGCGGCTGGGTGGGGGCGGGGTCACGGGGGTCTTCTTCCTCCTCCGGAGTGGGTGGTGGGCGGGGCGTCCCGTCCATCGTGCCTGTCCTGGGCCGGGGCCCGCGCCTCAAACGCCGGCGAGGCCGAGCTCCGGGCTCCGCCCGAACCCGCGCCTCAAACGCCGGCGGGGCTGAATTCAGCCTGCCCGGCGTTTGAGGGCCCGCCGGAGGCCCCTGAGGCCGCGCCTCAAACGCCGGCGGGGCTGGGTTCCGGGCTCCGCCCGAACCCGCGCCTCAAGCGCCGGCGGGGCTGAATTCAGCCTGCCCGGCGTTTGAGGGCCCGTTGGCGGGGCTGGAGGGGGATGCCCGAGGTAGGACAACCGTGGGCCCCCCGGGAGGGCTTCGCATCGGCCGATCGGTTGACCTTCGGGTCGGCCGGAGCGGGCGGGTGGGGGAGCCGGTGCGGGGATCCGGTGGGGTGGGGCGCCGGGACACGATCGGGGGGTAGCCGAAACCCCGGTAACCCCGGTAACCCCAGGAGCAGCCATGAACACCCGTACCCGCGTCCTCACCGGTGCCGCCCTCGCCCTCGCCCTCGGCGCCGGCACCTTCGGAGCCGTCAGCGCCAGCGCGGCGGACGCCGCCCCCGCCGCGGCCCCGGCGAAGAAGGCCGACGACAAGAACTTCACCACCTCGACCCACCTCACCGTCGACGCCGCCACCCGCGCCGCCCAGGCCGCGCTGCAGGCGGCCCAGAAGGAGAACCAGAAGGTGACGGTCGCGGTGGTCGACCGCAACGGCAACACCATCGTGACCCTGCGCGGCGACGGAGCCGGCCCGCAGTCCTACGAGTCGGCGCAGCGCAAGGCGTACACCGCCGTGTCCTGGAACGCCCCGACCTCCGTCCTCGTGGGCCGCCTCGCCCAGACCCCGAACCTGAAGGACATCCCGGGCACCCTCTTCCTCGGCGGCGGCACGCCGGTCCAGGCCAACGGCGCCCCGGTCGCGGGCATCGGCGTGGCCGGCGCGCCGAGCGGTGACCTGGACGAGAAGTTCGCCAAGGCGGGCGCGGACTCCCTCGGCAAGTAGCAAGTCCCGATATGTAGGACACCCCTACTATCGGAGCGTGGATCACCGCGCCCTGCTCCCCGCCCCCGCCGTCGCGACCGGCCTCGCCCTGCTCCTCGTACTGCTCACCGGGTGTACGGGCGGTCCGGTGCAGGGGAAGCCGGGGGCGTCCGGGCTGCGCGACCCGCTCTTCCCGAAGGCGGGCAACGGCGGGTACGACGTACAGCACTACGCGCTCCAGATCGGCTACGAGCCCCGTCAGCGGCACCTGACGGGGACGGCCGTCATCACGGCCCGCGCCACCCAGGGGCTCAGCTCCTTCAACCTCGACCTCGCGGGGCTCGACGTGAAGGGGGTCACCGTCGAGGGCGCCGGCGCCCGCTTCAACCGGACGGGCAACGAGCTGACGGTGCGCCCCGCCGAGGAGCTGGTGAAGGGCGAGGTCTTCCGCACGCAGGTGAGCTACTCCGGCACCCCCAAGGTCATCCGCGACGTGGACGACTCCAAGGAGGGCTGGATCCCCACGGACGACGGCGCGGTGGGGGTGGGCGAGCCGGTCGGCTCGATGGCCTGGTTCCCGGGCAACCACCACCCGAGCGACAAGGCGACGTACGACATCACGCTCACCGTGCCGCAGGGGTACGAGGCGGTGTCCAACGGGGAGTTGCGCTCCCGGACGGACGACGGCGCCGGGCGGACGGTCTTCGCGTGGCACGGCGCCGAGCCGATGGCGAGCTACCTGGCGGTGGCCGCCATCGGCAAGTACCGGATCACGACGGGGAAGACGCCGTCGGGGATCCCCGTGTACGACGCCGTCGCGCCGGAGGAGGAGGCGGCCAGCGCGGGTCCGCTCGGCCGGTTGCCCGAGATGGTGGAGTGGGGGAGCGGGAGGTTCGGGCCGTACCCCTTCGGCACGACCGGGGCGATCGTCGAGCGGCGCGGCACCCTCGGCTACGCGCTGGAGACGCAGACCCGGCCGGTGTTCTCGGGTGCGCCGAGCGAGCTGCTCGTGCTGCACGAGCTGGCGCACCAGTGGTTCGGCAACTCGGTCTCGCCCAAGGCGTGGAAGGACATGTGGCTCAACGAGGGCTTCGCGACCTACGCCGAGTGGCTGTGGTCGGAGGACCACGGCGGGGCGAGCGCGCAGGACCGGTTCACCGCCTTCCTGGAGGGCGACACGCGCGTCGATCCCGACGCGGACCGGCCGTGGGGGGAGTTCCCGCCGGCCGAGCCGCCGGGGCCCGAGCACATCTCCGACGACCCCGTGTACTACCGGGGTGCGATGGTCCTGCACCGGATCCGCCAGGAGGTCGGGGACCCGGCCTTCTTCGCGCTGGTGCGCGGCTGGGCGGCCGAGCACCGGCACGGGAACGCCGGTACGCGCGATTTCACGGCCTACGCCGAGAAGTCGACCGGGCAGGACCTGGGCGAGGTCTGGGACGTGTGGTTGTACGGGAAGGACAAGCCGAAGGTCAGTGACGGTCGGTGAGACCGGCCGGCCCGGCGGGATCGCCGAGCGGCTTGCGCATGACCGTGCAGGGGCGGCCGTGTGCGAGGTCCGGGGCCCGGCGCAGTTCGGTGTAGCCCTGGGCGGTCCAGAAGGCGAGGCCGGCGGCGTTGTCGTCGAGCACCGCGAGCCGCAGGCCGTCGCGCCCGGCGGCGCGGTAGCGGTCCTCGACGAGGGCGGCGAGCGTACGCCCGTACCCCGCGCGGTGGGCGGTCGCGTCGATCAGCAGCAGGCCGATCCAGGGGTCCGGGTCGCCGGAGGCCGGGTCGGGGTGGTGGTCGAGGGTGGCGGCCAGGCCGACGAGGCGGCCGGCCGAGCGGGCCAGCAGCACCTGGGAGCCCTCGTGGGCGAGCTCGTCGGCGAGCGCGGCCGCGACCTGCTCGACGGTGATCCGCGCCGGGTCGGGGAAGTCTCCGCTGAGTTCGAAGAAGGCGCGGTTCGTCGCGTAGAGGGCGGCGACCTCGGTGAGGACCGGGCCGGGCAGGGCGCCGTCGACGGGGACGAGGGGTTCGATGATCACCCGGTGACCGTAGCAACCGGTGACCGGGGAGCGGGTCCCCTCCCGCGTGCGGGTGCGCCGAGGCCCCCCGCGCGGACGGGCGCGGGGGGCCTCGGTGGGATGCCGCAAGGGCAGCGACCGGCAGCGCCGGTCGTGACGGGCGGCGGTGACTAGACGTTGACGCCGAAGTCCTGGGCGATGCCGGTCAGACCCGAGGCGTAGCCCTGGCCGACCGCGCGGAACTTCCACTCCGCACCGTTGCGGTAGAGCTCGCCGAAGACCATGGCGGTCTCGGTGGCGGCGTCCTCGGAGAGGTCGTAGCGGGCGATCTCCGCGCCGCCGGCCTGGTTCACGACGCGGATGTACGCGTTGCGGACCTGGCCGAAGTTCTGGCTGCGGGCGTCGGCGTCGTAGATGGAGACCGGGAAGACGATCTTGTCCACGTCGGCCGGCAGGCCCGCCAGGTTGACGTTGATGGACTCGTCGTCGCCGGAGCCCTCGCCGGTGCGGTTGTCACCGGTGTGCACGATGGTCTGGTCCGGGGTGGACTTGTTGTTGAAGAAGACGAAGTGGCCGTCGGAGACGACCTTGCCCGTCGGGTTCACCGCGATCGCCGACGCGTCGAGGTCGAAGTCGACACCGGTCGTGGTACGGACGTCCCAGCCGAGGCCGATCGTGACGGCGGCGAGGCCGGGAGCCTCCTTGCTGAGCGAGACGTTGCCGCCCTTGGACAGGCTTACAGCCATGGGGATGTCCCTTTCCTCTGTGCTGCCGGCGCCCTGCGACGCCGTGCGACGTCCTCTGACGCCTTGGTGACGTTACCGCTGACTGACATAACGCGGGGAGGGGGTGCGGAGGTTCCAGCCCCGGGCAGGAATGCGGGGAACGCGGGCCGCGGCCCGTGCGAAATGCGGGTGACGCGGGGGCGCGCGGCGTCGGATCATAGGGGCATGCCTGGTCCCTATGTCATCCGCGGTTCGGTCGTGCTGCCCGAGGCCGAGCTCGCCTGGCGCTTCTCGCGCTCCTCGGGGCCCGGGGGGCAGCACGTCAACACCTCCGACTCCCGGGTGGAGCTACTCTTCGACCTCGGCGCCACCAAGGCGCTGCCCGAGGTGTGGCAAGCGCGGGCGCTGGAGCGGCTCGCGTCCCGGCTGGTGGACGGGGTGGTGACCGTACGGGCCTCCGAGCACCGCTCGCAGCTGCGCAACCGAGAGATGGCGCTGGTCAGACTGGCCGCGCTGCTGGCGGAGGCGACGGCGCCGCCGCCGAAGCCGCGGCGGGCGACGAAGATCCCGCGCGGGATCAACGAGCGCCGGCTGCGCGAGAAGAAGGCGCGGGCCGAGACCAAGCGCGGCCGCACCGGCCGGGACTGGTGAGCGCGCGCACCGTACGCGCCGCCCGCCCGGTCCGTGCGCCCCGCCCCGGCGATTACGCCCCCAGCTGGCGGTAGCGCCCCCGGAAGTAGGTGAGGGGCCCGCCTTCGGACGGGGGCAGGGGCGGCAGGACGGCGCTCAGCACCCGCCCGATGACCAGGGTGTGGTCGCCCGCCTCGACGCGGCTCTCGGTCCGGCACTCCAAGGTGGCCAGCGCGCCGCCCATCAGCAGTGCGCCGCTGGCCGGGCCCCGGGTGTGGGCCAGGTCCTCGAAGAGCAGCCGGTCGCTGATCCGGCCCTTCATCGCGAACCGGCCCGCCACCTGGCGCTGGGCCTCGGCGAGCACCGAGACCCCCCACAGCGGCTGCTCGGCCAGCAGGTCGTCCATCCGGGAGCCCTCGCGCAGGCTCACCAGGACCAGCGGCGGGTCCAGCGAGACCGACATGAAGGCGGTCGCCGTCATGCCGACGTCCTCGCCGTCGGGGCCGTCCGCGGACAGGGGTTCCTCGCGTGCGGTGACCAGCACCACGCCCGCTGCCAGCCGGGACATGGCTTCCCGGAACTCGTCGTTGCTCACTCCCTCAGCATGAGGGGTGGCGGGGGGCGCGGGGAGCACGGCGGGGATCAGGGGTATCGCGGGTCTCGTCTTCAGCACACCGGGAACGCTAGTCCCGCGTCCCGCCCGGCACATCGGGCCGTGGTCCCGGGTGCTCCGCGACCCGCGGCCTAGGTCTTCGTGGCTCCACTTCCCACGGTCTTCCACGCGCCCGGCGTATCGTTTGCTCGCGGGAATGTAGGGGAGCGCTCCCAGGTGGCAAGGGCCCCATTATCCATCTCATGTGACTTGAGTCACAGAGGGCAAGATTTGTTGACCCTGTGTACCTGCGGCACAGCTCACTGTGATTCAGTGGGCGGGACACCGCAACGAAACGCCGATGACAAACCTGGAGTTGCTGTCGAGGTCTCGGGGAGAGCGAACGATGGAGACCGAGTCGGAGCCGTACGTCCGCCTTGCGACCCTGCGGCAGCTGCACAGGGTGGTCGCCGAGCTGAATACGGCCCGGAGTCTCGCGGACACCCTGCAGACGGTCGTGGACGGCATCGTCGTGGGGCTCGGTTACGAACTCGCCTGTGTCAACCTCGTACGCCCCGACGGTGATCTCGTCGTCGCCGCCTTCGCGGGCGACCCCGCCGCGGAGGCCCTCATCACCGGCCGCGTGGGCTCCCGCGGCTCCTGGGACCGCCGTCTGACGATGGGCGAGAACTGGGACGGGCTGCGCTTCATCCCGCACACCGAGGGCTGGGTCCTGATCGAGGACGACGTCCCCCAGTGGCACACCGAGGGCCCCGATCCGCGGTTCGAGGACGAGTGGCACCCCGAGGACCGGCTCTACGCCCCCATGTACGCGTCCGGCGGGGAACTGCTGGGCGTCATTTCGGTGGACAGGCCGCGCAACGGACGCCGCCCCGGCGCCTGGGGGCGCGAAGCCCTCCAGATGTACGCCTTCCAAGCGGCGATTGCGATCAGCAATGCGCGGCTGCGTGCGAACATGCAGCGGGCCCTGGTCCGGCTCGAACGCGAGCAGCAGGCGCTGCGGGCCAGCGAAGAGTCGTTCCGCCAGGCCTTCGAGTACGCGCCCAGCGGCATGGCCATCGCCGAGATGGGCGGTGACCAGCACGGGCGGCTGCTGCGCACCAATGACGCGCTGTGCCGCCTCCTCGGCCGGCCCGCGTCCGTCCTGCGCCGCTACTCCTTCTCCGACCTCGTCCACCCCGAGGACATCGGCACCCTGTTGCGGACCTCCGCCGAGGGCGGCCGGGCCGAGCTGCGGCTGGGGCGGCGCGACGGGACGTACGTATGGGTGTCGCTGCGCAACTCCGTGGTGGCGGACGCGGCCGACGGGCCGCGCTTCCTGCTGACCCACGTCGAGGACATCGAGGAGCGCAAGCGGCACGAGCTCCAGCTCGCGCACCGGGCCAGCCACGACGCGCTGACCGGGCTGCCCAACAGTGCGGAGCTACGGGCCCGGCTCGGCGCGCGGCTGTGTCGCCGGCCCCAGTCCGTGCGGGCGACGGCGGTGGAGGCCCTGGACGCGGCCTTCGAGGGGCGCGACGGGCTGGGCGGGGCGGGTGGTGCCGGTGAGCACGGCTTTCCCCCCGACGCCGGGCCCGACGCCTTCGAGTTCCCCGGCGTGCCCGGGCAGGCCGGCGGCCCCGGTGGTGCGGGGGGACCGGGCGGCGCGGGGGGACCGGGACCGTACGACCACCACGTGCACACGGTGGCGCCCGAGACGGAGGTCGACGACGGCACCAAGGGGCTCGCCGTCCTCTTCTGTGACCTCGACGGCTTCAAGTCGATCAACGACCGGTTCGGGCACCACACCGGCGACGCGGTGCTGATCGAGGTGGCCCGGCGGCTGACGACCGGGGTCAGGGACGGTGACACCGTCGCCCGACTGGGTGGCGACGAGTTCGTGGTGCTGGCCGACGGGCTCGGCGCCGCGGACGCCGCGGACCTCGCCGTCCGGCTGCGCAACGCGATCATCCCGCCGATCCGGGTGGACGGCCGGGCGGTCCGGGTGGGGGCGAGTTTCGGGATCGGCTGGGCCAGCTGCGGAATGTCCGCGGACGAGGTGCTGCGCTCCGCCGACCAGCGGATGTACATCGAGAAGCGGTCCCGCTCCAAGGCCCACCGCAGGGCCGGCTGAGGCCGTCCGCCGGGCGCCGCCACACCTGGAGCGCGCCTGTTCGAGGTAGGCTCCCGTGGGTCGAAAGGAGTGACCTGCGATGACGACGCCCGCGAACAACGGCTCGCACGGTGGGGCGAACAAGCCCGAGGACGACGATCCGTTCGGCTACCTCTACGAGGACGGGCAGGCAGCCGGAGCCACACCGCCCGGACAGGGTGGTGGATACGGCTACCCCGGCCCCGCCGGTGGCGCGCAGCCGGGTGTCCCCAGGACCTCCTACAACCAGGTGCGCACGGTCGGCGACCGCACGTACGGCGGCCAGCGCGGGCAGGTGCCCTACCAGCAGGGTCCCCCCACCCAGCCCCCCTACCAGGCGCAGTACCAGGCCCCGGAGACGCTCCAGGCGGGCGGCTACGGCGTACCGCCGCAGCAGCAGCCCCCGCAGTACCACGGCGGCCAGCAGGGTCCGGGGCAGGGCGGCTCCAGCCGCCGCGGCATGCTGATCGCCGCCGTCGCGGTGGTCGCCGCCGTGGCGATCGGCATCGGCGCGGCCGTGATGTTCGGCGGCGACGGCGACAAGGAGAAGGCGGACGGCAAGCCGACCGGCCCGACCCAGGCGCAGTCCCAGCAGCCGTCCTCGCCGGCGCCGAGCGGTTCGCCGTCGGCCCCGCCGGCCGCGAACCTGCCGAAGGCGGACGCGACGGGCTCCGGTTTCGCCCTCGCGGGCGGTGCGCTCGTGCAGAACACGATCCCGGGCGCCAAGTCGAGCACCGGTCAGTACGCGGGCGGCTTCAACAAGCCCGGTGCGTCGCTGACCTGGTCGCTGGACGTGCCCAAGGCCGGTTCGTACAAGCTGAAGATGACCTACGGCGTGCCCGGCAAGGACGGCAGCACCACGCTGACGGTCAACGGCGAGGCGCAGAGCCGCCCGATCAACATGAAGAACTGGGCGAACGCGAAGCCCGGCGAGTGGGACAAGGGCTGGACCAACACCTACTCGTTGGTCGACCTCAAGGCCGGCGCGAACACCGTCAAGATCTCGTGCGAGTCGGGCAACCAGTGCGACGTCGTCATCGACCAGCTGTGGCTGGAGAACAACTGACGCCGGCCCCGGGCCCGTCCGGTCACTGATCGGGCGTCGGCGTGACGCTGACCGACCCCCGTACCTCCTCGTAGGTGCGGGGGTCGAACTCTCCCGCCACCGGGGAGTGCACGGTGGCCGCCGAGAGGGCGACGGCGCGGGCGAGGCGGGCGGGCCAGTCCAGGCCCTCTGCCAGGGCCGACAGGAGGCCCGCGACGGCGGAGTCCCCGGCTCCGGTGGGGTTGCCGGACAGCGCGCGGGGCGGGGTGGCGCGCCAGCCGCCCTGGGGCGTGGCGGCGAGCAGGCCGGCCGGGCCCAGCGAGGTGATCACCGCGTGGGCGCCGCGGCGGCGGGCGTCGCGGGTGGCGGGGAGCGGGTCGCGGGAGCCGGTCAGCTCGGCGAGTTCGGTGGAGTTCGGCTTGATCATGTCGGGCCGGGCGGCGATCCCGCGGCGCAGGGCCTCGCCGCCGGTGTCGAGCAGCACGGGGACGCCGGCCGCGCGGGCCCGGCGGACGAGGAGCGCGTAGGCGCCGACGGGGACGCCGGGCGGGAGGCTGCCGCACAGGGCCACGGCCTGCGCGCCGGAGCTCACGAGGGCGTCGTAGCGCTCCAGGAAGGCGGCCCATTCCGGCGCCGTGATCAGCGGGCCGGGTTCGTTGAACTGGGTGGTGTCGCCGCTCGCCGCGTCGGCCACGGCCAGCGTGCGGCGGGTGGGCCCCGCGCAGGGCAGCAGCGCGTCGCGGACCCCGGGCGCGTGGGCGGCCAGGCCCGCGCGGACCGCTTCGCCCGCGGGCCCGCCCGCGAAACCGGTGGCGGTGACGGCGTGGCCGAGGGCGGCGAGCACCCGGGCCACGTTGAGGCCCTTGCCGCCGGGGCGTTCGATGACGTCGGACACCCGGTGCGAGGCGTGCGGCAGCATCCGCGGCACCCGGTAGGTGACGTCGAGTGCGGTGTTGAGCGTGACGGTGACGATCATGTGGCGGACCCCCGGGTCTCGGTCTGCCGGGATCATGCCAAAGATGACGGCGGTCGGCCCAGTCCCCCGGGCCGACCGCCGTGCCGTTGCAGCCGGTTGGCGGGCCGTCAGTCGCCGTCCGCGCCGGTGCGCCGCGTGCTCACGCGCGCGGGTCGATGATCCATTCGCCGTGCCGCATGACGCCCTTGACGTCGAAGTCCGCGTCGAGGACGACGAGGTCGGCGTACTTGCCGGGCTCCAGCGAGCCGACCCGGTCGTACATCCCGAGCAGGCGGGCCGGGTTGGCCGAGATCGCCTGCACCACGGACTCGACGGGCAGCCGGTCCACGGTCACCGACCGCTTGAAGGCGGTGTCCAGGGTCAGCGTCGAGCCCGCGATGGAGCCGCCCTCCACGAGCCGGGCCACGCCGTCCTTGACCTCGACCTCCAGCGGACCGAGGTGGTAGGTGCCGTCGCCGAAGCCCGCCGCGTCCATCGCGTCGGTGATCAGCGCCACGCGGTGCGCGCCCGCGTGGTGGAAGGCCAGCTCCAGCATCGCCGGGTGCAGGTGGGTGCCGTCGTTGATCAGCTCGACGGTGATCCGCTCGTCCTCCAGCAGCGCCGCGATGGGGCCGGGCGCGCGGTGTTCCAGGCCGGGCATCGCGTTGTAGAGGTGGGTGGCGACCGTGGCGCCGGCGTCGATGGCCTCGCGGGTCTGGTCGTAGGTGGAGTCGGTGTGTCCGATCGCCGCGATCACCCCGTGTTCGGCCAGCAGGCGTACGGAGTCCAGCCCGCCCGGCAGCTCGGTCGCCAGGGTGAACATCCGGGCCGCTCCGTGCGCGGCGTCCATCAGCTTGCGGACCTCGGCCGGGTCCGGGTCGCGCAGCAGGTCCTCCTTGTGCGCGCCCTTGCGGCAGGGGTTGATGAAGGGGCCCTCGAAGTGGATGCCCGCGATCTCGCCCTGCTGGGTCAGCTCGGCGAGCAGCGCGGCCCGCCGGGCCAGCTCGTCGAGGTCGCCGGTGACGGTCGAGGCGACCAGCGTGGTGGTGCCGTGCTCGCGGTGCGTGCGCACGCCGCGGAGGATCTCCTCGGGCGTGCCGGAGGTGAAGGAGGCGCCGCCGCCGCCGTGGTTGTGCATGTCCACGAAGCCGGGGACGATCCAGTGGCCGGTGAGGTCGACGGCGGCGGCGCCCTCGTGGGCGCTGCCCGCGATGCGTTCGCCCTCGACGATGACGCGGCCGCCCGTGACGGTCCCGGTGGGCAGCACCACCTTGGCGCCGGAGAGAACGGTGCTGTGTGCGCTTCCGGCCATCAGGCTGGTACCTCCGTGGCGAGTAGGTCCCAGGCGAGCAGACCCGCGCCCAGGCATCCGGCGGTGTCCCCGAGGGCAGCCGGAACGATCTCGGGCAGCCGCTGGAACGTCACGCGTTCCTCGACGGCCGTCCGAAGCGGTGTGAACAAGGTTTCCCCGGCCTCGGCCAGCCCGCCACCGATGATCAGCGTGCGGGGGTCCAGCAGGGTGAGGGCGGTGACCAGGCCGTCGGCGAGGGCGCCGACGGCGGCGAGCCAGACCTCCTGTGCGCGCGGGTCGCCGGAGGCGACGGCCTTGGCGCAGTCCGCGGCGTCCGCTTCGGGGTCGCCGGAGGCGGCGGCCCAGGCGCGGGTGACGGCGGAGGCGGAGGCGAGGGTCTCCAGGCAGCCGCGCTGGCCGCAGCCGCAGGCGGGGCCGCCGGGGCGGACCACGATGTGGCCGATCTCGCCGGCGTAGCCGTGCGCGCCCGCCTCGATCCGGCCCGCGATGCCGATGGCGCCCGCGATGCCGGTCCCGAGCGGGACGAAGAGGAAGCGGTCGGCGCCGCGGCCCGCTCCGATGCGGCCCTCGGCGAGGCCGCCGGTGCGCACGTCGTGGCCCAGGGCCACGGGGATGCCGCCGAGGCGTGCGCTGAGCAGGGCGCGCATCGGTACGTCGCGCCAGCCCAGGTTCGCCGCGTAGACGGCGACCCCGTTCTCGGCGTCGACGATCCCGGGCACGGCGACGCCGGCGGCGGACGCGGGCCCTCCGTACCGCTGCACCCCCAGGTCGCGCAGCTCCGCGGCGAACTCCAGGATCGACTCGACGACGGCGTCGGGGCCCCGGTCGCGGCCGGTCGCGCGGCGCGCCTCATGGAGCAGGGAGCCGTCCTCGGCGACGAGGGCGGCCTTCATCCCGGTGCCGCCCACATCGAGGGCGATGACGTGTTTCACGGGTTTCACAGGTGACAGTCTCGCGTGCTCGACGGGGAAAGGTCTAGTCCACTGAGGGGGATTGTTGAGTAGCCATACAAATGGGGGACCCCCGGTGCCGTCCGGTTGTGGACACTCCGCGAAAGTGGTGTAGACCTTACGTGGATCTGACGGACGACAATGGGGTGGACCGAGAGCTGTGAGAGCCCGTTATCTGAGCCTGGTGGCCTCCGGCGCCGCACTGTGCATGAGCGTGACCCTGACCGGTTGTGGAACCGAGGTCCTCGGCGGGAACAACGAGGTGACCCTGCGCGTCGTGGCGGCCGACTACGGGGACAATCCCGCGAACTCCTCCGCCACGTACTGGAAGGACCTCGCCCACCGGTTCGAGAAGGACCAGCCCGGCATCAAGGTCGAGGTCGACGTCTACTCCTGGACCGAGGTCGACGCCAAGGTCGCCGAGATGGTCAAGGCCGGCAAGGCCCCCGACGTCGCGCAGATCGGCGCCTACGCGGACTACGCCGCCGCCGACAAGCTCTACACCGCCGACGAGCTGCTCTCCGTACAGACCGAGGCCGACTTCCTCGCGCCGCTCGCCGACGCGGGCAAGGTCAAGCGCGTCCAGTACGGCATGCCCTTCGTGGCCAGCACCCGGCTGCTCTTCTACAACGAGAAGCTCTTCGCCGACGCGGGCGTCATCCCGGCGAGCGCCGTCGGCACCGGCAAGGGCTGGCAGCCCAAGACCTGGTCCGAGCTGGAAGCCGCGGCCAAGAAGCTGAAGGCGGCCAAGGTCCCCACCCCCTTCGCGCTGCCGCTCGGCCGTGAGGAGGCGCAGGCCGAGACCATGAACTGGATGCTCGCGGGCGGCGGCGGCTACACCGACAACGAGGAGTCCTACGCCCTCGACTCCCCGGACAACGTCAAGACCTTCGAGTACCTGCGCGACACCCTGGTCGGCGGCGGCCTCACCGGCCCCGTCGAACCGGCGAAGCTGGACCGGCAGGCCGCCTTCGACGGCTTCACGCGCGGCGAGGTCGGCATGCTCAACGGCCACCCGACGCTGATCAAGCAGGCCGCGGCGAAGGGCCTGAAGTTCGGCATGGTCGCGCTGCCGACCTCCGACGGCTCGGACAAGCCCGCCATGGGCGTCGCCGACTGGGTCATGGCCTTCAAGAACGGCCACCGCAAGGAATCGGGCAAGTTCCTCGACTACCTCTACTCGGCCGAGAACCAGACCGCCTTCACCAGCCGCTACGACCTGCTGCCGGTGACCACCAGCGGCTACCGGTCGATGGAAGCGGCCACCGGAGCGGGCGCGGTCCAGCTCAAGACCTTCCTCCAGGCGCTGCCCTCCTCGCGGCTCTACCCGGTCGGCAAGAAGTCCTGGGCGGGCGTGAGCGAGAACATCAAGCAGAACATCGGCAAGACCGTCCAGCCGGGCGGGCAGCCGGCCAAGACGCTGGAGGAGATGGCGCGCACGGCGCGGGCGGAGGACGCGCACTGAGCTGGCCGTGGGTGCTGTCGGTGGGCGGAGTTAACCTGGCGGTATGACGGAGGGCGGGCGGTTGACGGAGACGGAGGCCGCCGTGCTCGCGTACGAGGGGCGCACCTGGCCCGGTCCCGGCGCCAAGGAGCGGGCCATACGGGAGCGACTCGGCATGCATCCCGTCCGCTACTACCAGCTGCTCAACGCGCTGATGGACGACCCGCGCGCGCTCGCCCACGCGCCCGGCACCGTGAACCGGCTGCGCAGGCTGCGCGAAGCCCAGCGTGCCCGGCGATAGCCGTCCTCCGGGGGGACCGTTAGGGTCGTAGGCATGGGGAGCCATCCGCACAGCCTGCCGGTCAACAGCCTGCCGATGCCCGTCACCGCCGCCGGACGCGAGGGGCTCGACGCCCTGCTGCGCGAGCCGCGCCGCGCGGTGATCGCCCTCGACTTCGACGGCACGCTCGCCGAGATCGTGCCCGACCCCGACCAGGCGCGGGCCCACGCCGACGCCGTGCCCGCGCTGGCCGCGCTCGCGCCGCGGGTGGCCTCGGTGGCCGTGATCACCGGGCGGCCCGCCGGGGTCGCCGTCCGCCACGGGGGCTTCGCGGGGGTGCCGGGGCTCGAACACCTCGTCGTGCTCGGGCACTACGGCGCCGAGCGCTGGGACGCGGTCACCGGGATCGTCCACACCCCCGCCGAACATCCCGGGGTGGCGGCCGTACGGGCCGAGCTGCCGGGCTTCCTGGACTCCATCGGGGCGTGGCGCGGCACCTGGATCGAGGAGAAGGGGCGCGCCCTGGCCGTCCACACCCGCCGGGCCGAGGATCCCGCGGCGGCCTTCGACGCGCTGCGGGAGCCGCTGGGGGAGCTGGCGGCGCGGCACGGGCTGGTGGTGGAGCCGGGGCGGGCCGTGCTGGAGCTGAGGCCGCCGGGGATGGACAAGGGGGTCGCGCTCACGGAGTACCTGGCGGAGGTCGGGGCCGGGGCGGTGCTGTACGCCGGGGACGATCTGGGGGACCTGGCCGCGTTCTCCGCGGTGGAGAAGGCGCGGGCCGAGGGGGTGCCGGGGCTGCTGGTGTGCAGCGGCTCGGCCGAGGTCCCCGAGCTGGCCGCCCGAGCCGACCTGACCCTGGCGGGCCCCCCCGAAGTAGCCGCCTTCCTCGCAGCCTTGGCCGCCGCCCTCTAGCCCACCCGCCCCCAATCGCCGGGCGGCTGCATCTCCAGCCCCGCCGGCGTTTGAGGCGTCCCCCCGGGGGCGGTCGACCCCCGGGCTCGGGTGCCGCGTGGGCTGACGCTGCCTCCGGCGGGCCCTCAATCGCCGGGCGGGCTTGGTTTCCCAGCCGCGCCGGCTGGTGTTGCCTCCGGCGGGCCCTCAATCGCCGGGCGGGCTTGATTCCCAGCCTCGCCGGCGTTTGAGGCGCCCCCGGAGGGCGGTCGACCGGTGGTCGGCCGTCGGGCTCGGGTGCCGCGTGGGCTGATGCTGCCTCCGGCGGGCCCTCAATCGCCGGGCGGGCTTGATTTCCCAGCCGCGCCGGCTGGTGTTGCCTTCGGCGGGCCTTCAATCGCCGGGCGGGCTTGATTCCCAGCCTCGCCGGCGTTTGAGGCGCCCCCGGAGGGCGGTCGACCGGTGGTCGGGCGTCGGGCTCGGGTGCCGCGTGGGCTGATGCTGCCTCCGGCGGGCCCTCAATCGCCGGGCGGGCTTGATTCCCAGCCTCGCCGGCGTTTGAGGCGTCCTCCGGGGGCGTACTGGACGGGCTCGCCGGCTACTCGGACCGCAAGAAGGCCAGTTGGGCCTCGAACCAGGCCGCCGGCGGCAGGGCGGTCGCGGTCGCGGCCAGGCGCTTCGTGCGCTCCGCCCGCTCCCCCTCCGGCATGGACAACGCCGCGTGCAGCGCGAGCGCCGTCTCCGTGACGTCGTACGGGTTCACCGCCAGCACGTCCTCGCGGAGCTCCTCGTACGCCCCCGCCCCCGTCGACAGCACCAGCACGCACCCCGCCTCCGACACCACCGGGATCTCCTTGGCCACCAGGTTCATCCCGTCGCGCACCGGGTTCACCAGGGCCACGTCCGCCAGCCGGTACGCCGCCAGGGAGCGCGCGAAGTCGTCCTCGACCGAGACCAGCACCGGCTGCCAGTCGGGCGTGGCGAACTCCGCGTTGATCTCCGCGGCCAGCTCCCGCACCGACTCCGTGTACGCGCGGTAGACGGCCAGGTCCTGCCGCGAGGGGTAGGCCGACGCCAGGTGCACCACGCGGCCGCGCCACTCGGGCCGGGTGACCAGCAGCTCCCGGTAGGCCAGCAGCCCGCGCAGGATGTTCTTCGACAGCTCCGTGCGGTCCACCCGGACGATCGCCTTGCGCCCGGCGACCTCCGTCCGCAGCGCGGCCAGCTTGTCGTTCACCTCGGGCCGGTGGGCCAGCTCCCGCAGCTCGTCGCCGTCCACGCCCAGCGGGAAGACCCGTACCGAGGTGGTCCGGCTCGACCAGACCGTGTAGCGCCGGTGCGTGATCTCCGTGCCGTCCGCTCCGCCCGGCGAAGCCGTCCCGTACGCGTCGTCCAGGTCCATCGCGTCCAGGAACGCCCGCGCCCACGCCCCGGTGTGGAAGCCCACCATGTCCGCCCCGAGCATCCCCCAGGCCAGCTCCTCGCGGACGTAGGAGGGCAGGATCCGCAGGTAGTCGTAGGACGCCCAGGGCGTGTGCGTGAAGTGCGCGATCAGCAGGTCCGGGCGCAGCACCCGCAGCATGCCGGGCACCAGGGCCAGGTGGTAGTCCTGGACGAGGACCCGCGCGCCCCGCTCCGCCTCCTCGGCCAGCGCCTCGGCGAAGGCCCGGTTGTAGGCGACGTACGACTCCCAGGCCCGGTGGAACGCCGCGTCGAAGACCGGCTCGCGCGGGACGTCGTACAGGTGGTGGTGGGTGAACCAGAGCACCGAATTGGCGATGGCGTTGTAGGCGCCGTCGTACACCTCGGGGTCGATGTCCAGCATCCGCACGCCCGGCTCGGCGACCCCGCGGCGGACCGCCTCGCGGTCCGCCTCCGAGAGCGCCGCGCAGATCCACAGCGCGTCCGGTTGGCGGCCGAGGGCGGCGGAGAGGCCGGAGACGAGACCGCCCCCGCCGCGGCGGGCGCTGAGGCCCCCGTCGGTGTCGAGGGCGTACGAGAGCGGACCGCGGTTGGCGGCGACGAGTACCGAGAAGGCCATGCGGGCAACCTAGCCCGGCGGGCCCGCGCTCAAACTGTGAGTGCCGTCATGCCACGCGTCGGTGGGCGTACTCCTCGACGCCCCGCATCGGCGGCCGCTCCACCGTGTCCACCGGGTAGGTGTGCGGCTCGAAGCCGTCCGGGCCGCGCTCGAACTGGGTCAGCTCGGGCCGTACGAGGTGCCCGCGCGAGAGCCGCAGCTGCGCGGTCCGGTAGATCGCGGCGGCCATTCGGCCCAGCGCCCGCCCGTCCTGGTGGCGGTGCAGCCGGACGCCGACGTCCACCTGCGCGAGCGCGTCCAGACCGGCCGTGTGCAGCGCGTCCACCAACAGGCCGAGCTCCACGCCGTAGCCGACGGGGAAGGGCAGCCGCTCCAGCAGCGAGCGGCGCACCGCGTACTCGCCGCCCAGCGGCTGGACGAATCCGGCCAGCTGCGGCCAGTGCAGGTTCAGCAGCGGGCGGGCCACCAGCTCGGTGACCCGGCCGCCCTGGCCGGGCGCGTCGCCCAGCGGGCGGTCGTACATCGCCTTGACGAACTGCACGTCCGGTTCGGTCAGCAGCGGGCCGACGATCCCGGAGACGAAGGCGGCGGAGAAGTCGCGCAGGTCGGCGTCGACGAAGCAGACGACGTCCCCGCTGGTCACCAGCAGCGAGCGCCACAGCACCTCGCCCTTGCCGGGCAGCGCCGGGACCCGCGGCAGGATCTCGTCGCGGTGCACCACGCGGGCGCCGGCCTTCGCGGCGACCTCCGAGGTGCGGTCGCCCGAGCCGGAGTCGATGACGACGAGCTCGTCGACG
Source organism: Streptomyces sp. NPDC028419 (assembly GCF_055565515.1). Classification (NCBI taxonomy): domain Bacteria; kingdom Bacillati; phylum Actinomycetota; class Actinomycetes; order Kitasatosporales; family Streptomycetaceae; genus Streptomyces; species Streptomyces sp. NPDC028419. The sequence goes on from NZ_JBVHUE010000028.1 coordinate 114,730, forward strand.
AGGGGGACGGGGAGGGCGTCCATCAGGTCGCGGCGGATGACCTCGACGATCGCGCCGACCGTCGCCTCCTCATTGAGCGCGGGCAACACGACGCTGACCGTGATGCCCGATGCCCGCTTGGCCGAAAGGAGCTGCTCCAGCGGTCGGTCGGTGGCGGACCAGGAGCGGGCCCCCAGCCAGCGCTCCACCTCTTCCAGCACCTTCAGCACTCCCTATCGAGTCGTGGCCGGCCAGCGATATGGCCGAAATGTGATCCATCTCGCGGTTCGGACGGCTGTCTCAACCATCCATGCCTTCGGTTACAGTCTTGAACAACGCGGAGGACCATCGCATGTCGGGGGTCCTTCGGTACAAACGCACGAGTGCGCCGCCAAGGCGCGTTCGCGCCATACCGCTCATCCAGAGGGGCAGAGGGATACGGCCCGTTGAAGCCCCGGCAACCCTCCAGTCGGTCTCGCGATTTTGCAAAGTCAGCGAGGTCCCCGACTAGGGAAGGTGCCAAATCCGTCTCGTGGCGAAGTGCGCCACGGGGAAGATGAGGAGAAAGGGCCTCGCCGTCATGTCTGTACAGACTGTCGCCACCTCTGCCGCGACCACCGTCGATCTCGGACCCGCCATCGGGCTTTCCTGCCGCGAATGCGCCACCCGCTTCGAGCTGGGTCCCATTTTCGCCTGTGCCGAGTGTTTCGGCCCGCTCGAAGTGGCCTACGAGCTTCCGACCGGTGACCCCGAGGCGCTGCGCGCCGCGATCGAAGCCGGCCCGAACAACATCTGGCGCTACGCCCCGCTGCTGCCCGTCCCCGCCGACGTGGCCTCGAAGCCGAACCTGAACCCGGGCTTCACCAAGCTCGTGGACGCCGAGAACCTGGCCAAGGAGCTGGGCGTCACCGGCAAGCTCTACGTCAAGGACGACTCCGGCAACCCGACGCACTCCTTCAAGGACCGCGTCGTCGCCATCGCCGTCGAGGCCGCCCGCGCCTTCGGCTTCACCACGCTCTCCTGCTCCTCCACGGGCAACCTGGCCGGGGCCGTCGGCGCCGCCGCCGCCCGCGCCGGACTGCGCTCCTGCGTCTTCATCCCGCACGACCTGGAGCAGGGCAAGGTCGTCATGGCCGGCGTGTACGGCGGTGACCTGGTCGGCATCGAGGGCAACTACGACGACGTCAACCGCTTCTGCTCGGAACTGATCGGCGACCCGCTCGGCGAGGGCTGGGGCTTCGTCAACGTCAACCTGCGCCCGTACTACGGCGAGGGCTCCAAGACCCTGGCGTACGAGATCTGCGAGCAGCTCGGCTGGCGGCTGCCCGACCAGATCGTCATCCCGATCGCGTCCGGCTCGCAGCTGACGAAGATCGACAAGGGTCTGCAGGAGCTGATCAAGCTCGGCCTGGTCGAGGACAAGCCCTACAAGATCTTCGGCGCCCAGGCCGAGGGCTGCTCGCCCGTCTCGACCGCCTTCAAGGCCGGTCACGACGTGGTCCGCCCGCAGAAGCCGGACACCATCGCCAAGTCGCTCGCGATCGGCAACCCGGCCGACGGCCCGTACGTCCTGGACATCGCCCGCCGCACCGGCGGTTACGTCGAGGACGTCAACGACACCCAGGTCGTCGAGGCCATCAAGATCCTGGCCCAGACCGAGGGCATCTTCGCCGAGACCGCGGGCGGCGTGACCGTCGGCGTGACGAAGAAGCTCATCGAGAACGGGCAGCTGGACCCGGCGCTGACGACCGTGATCCTGAACACCGGTGACGGCCTGAAGACCCTGGAGGCGGTGGCCGCCGACAGCGGCCAGACCGCCACCATCCGCCCGAGCCTGGACGCGTTCCGCGCCGCCGGCCTGGCCTGATCACCCCTCGAACCCGGAAAGGCAGCAGCGCCATGAGCGTCAACGTCCGCATCCCCACCATCCTGCGCACCTACACGGGCGGCCAGGCCGAGGTCGCCGCCGAGGGCGCGACCCTCAGCGAGGTCATCGACTCCCTGGAGCGGAGCCACCCGGGCATCGCCGCCCGCGTCCTCGACGACCAGGGCAAGCTGCGCCGCTTCGTGAACGTCTACGTCAACGACGACGACGTGCGCTTCGAGAGCGGGCTGCAGACGCCGACGCCCGACGGCGTGGGCGTCTCGATCATCCCCGCCGTCGCGGGCGGCTGACCCTCCGCTCGGACCGCAGAACCTGAATTGCCCCCTCCGGTAGGAAACGGAGGGGGCAATTCTGCGTGGTTGGGCGCGGTAGAGTTGGGGAAGTCCCCACCGCTGTTCTTGCCCGGCGCATATGAACGGGTCGCGGGAGGGTTGACATTGAGTCAACATGCGTGCGCGCTATGGGTCCTTGGCGTGGTTTGTCCGGCCCGAGTTGCCCCGGAAGATTCCTAATTTTCACCCTATTTCAATGTAATGGCATGTCCAGAATTCTCGCGGGAATGACCTGTTGCAGACAGCAGCGGTGCGGATACATTCAGCCCCGGTCGAGGCGTTCCGGCGCAAGTTCTGACCCGGGTCCGCGAAGTGCGGTCCTGCGCAAGGGCCAGTAATAGGGGAGTTAGGCATGGCTCAGGGCACCGTCAAGTGGTTCAACGCGGAGAAGGGCTACGGCTTCATCGCGGTCGACGGTGGTGCGGATGTGTTCGTCCACTACAGCGCCATCCAGATGGACGGGTACCGCACCCTTGAAGAGGGTCAGCGGGTCGAGTTCGAGATCTCGCAGGGCCAGAAGGGTCCGCAGGCGGACATGGTCAAGCTCGCAGTCGGCTAGCCGGAGCGATCGACCACCGACACATGAACACGCGGGGCCCGCATCCTGAGACATGGATGCGGGCCCCGCGTGCGTGCGGGAAACCGGGGCGGGAACCGGGGCCGGATCCGTGCGGGAACGCGTGGGGGAACGGGTGCGGGGCCCGGGCGTTCACCGGGTGTTCCTCGAAGCCGCTTGCACTCGGGGGTGCCGAGTGCTAATCATTGGCGTTAGCACTCTCCAGGTGAGAGTGCTACCAAAACGAGGACCGGGTCGGTGAGGCCCACGGGGTCGGCGGGAAGGAACCGCCGGACCCACAGGCCGTCCGTCGCGGGCGCGGGCGCGGTCCGGGAGCAATCCACCGCTGTCCGGGAGGACCACTTCAGATGGCCAAGATCATTGCGTTCAACGAGGAGGCCCGGCGCGGTCTCGAGCGAGGCATGAACCAGCTCGCCGACGCCGTCAAGGTCACCCTTGGCCCCAAGGGTCGCAACGTCGTCCTTGAGAAGAAGTGGGGCGCCCCCACGATCACCAACGATGGTGTCTCCATCGCCAAGGAGATCGAGCTCGAGGACCCGTACGAGAAGATCGGCGCCGAGCTGGTCAAGGAAGTCGCCAAGAAGACGGACGACGTCGCCGGCGACGGTACGACCACCGCCACCGTGCTCGCCCAGGCGCTCGTCCGCGAGGGCCTGCGCAACGTGGCCGCCGGTGCGAACCCGATGGCCCTCAAGCGCGGTATCGAGAAGGCCGTCGAGGCCGTCTCCGCCGCCCTGCTGGCGCAGGCCAAGGATGTCGAGACCAAGGAGCAGATCGCTTCTACGGCCTCCATCTCCGCCGCTGACACCCAGATCGGCGAGCTCATCGCCGAGGCGATGGACAAGGTCGGCAAGGAAGGCGTCATCACGGTCGAGGAGTCGCAGACCTTCGGCCTGGAGCTCGAGCTCACCGAGGGCATGCGCTTCGACAAGGGCTACATCTCGGCGTACTTCGCCACCGACATGGAGCGCATGGAGTCGTCCCTCGACGACCCGTACATCCTGATCGTCAACTCGAAGATCGGCTCGGTCAAGGACCTGCTGCCGCTCCTCGAGAAGGTCATGCAGTCCGGCAAGCCGCTGCTGATCATCGCCGAGGACGTCGAGGGCGAGGCCCTGTCGACCCTGGTCGTCAACAAGATCCGCGGCACCTTCAAGTCCGTCGCCGTCAAGGCTCCGGGCTTCGGCGACCGCCGCAAGGCCATGCTCGGTGACATCGCCATCCTCACGGGCGGCACGGTCATCTCCGAGGAGGTCGGTCTCAAGCTCGAGAGCGCGGGCCTCGACCTGCTCGGCCGCGCCCGCAAGGTCGTCATCACCAAGGACGAGACCACGATCGTCGACGGCTCCGGCGACAGCGACCAGGTCCAGGGTCGCGTCAACCAGATCCGCGCCGAGATCGAGAACTCCGACTCGGACTACGACCGCGAGAAGCTCCAGGAGCGCCTCGCGAAGCTGGCCGGCGGCGTGGCCGTCATCAAGGCCGGCGCCGCGACGGAGGTTGAGCTCAAGGAGCGCAAGCACCGCATCGAGGACGCCGTCCGCAACGCCAAGGCGGCCGTCGAAGAGGGCATCGTCGCCGGTGGCGGCGTCGCGCTCCTCCAGGCCTCCGCGGTCTTCGAGAAGCTCGAGCTCACGGGCGACGAGGCGACCGGCGCCAACGCCGTCAAGCTCGCGCTGGAGGCCCCGCTCAAGCAGATCGCCGTCAACGGTGGTCTCGAGGGTGGCGTCGTCGTCGAGAAGGTGCGCAACCTGCCGATCGGCCACGGCCTGAACGCCGCGACCGGCGAGTACGTCGACATGATCGCCGAGGGCATCATCGACCCGGCGAAGGTCACGCGCTCCGCGCTGCAGAACGCCGCGTCGATCGCCGCGCTGTTCCTCACCACCGAGGCCGTCATCGCCGACAAGCCCGAGAAGGCCGGTGCCCCCGCGGGCGGCGGCATGCCGGGCGGTGACATGGACTTCTGATCCGCCCCGGGCCCCGGCCCGAGCAGATCGGCTGTTCTTCGAACGAGGGCGGCACTCCCCACGGGGGGTGCCGCCCTCGGGCGTTCCCGCGTTCCTACGCGGCGGGGCGGGCCACGAAGGTGACCGCTTCGTGGTCGCAGCCCAGGTCGATGGTCAGCGAGGCGTCGAGGGCGCGGGCGAGCCGCCGGAGCAGCGGCAGCGTGGGCACGGCGTCGGCACCCTCGACCCGGGAGATCTTCGCCTGGGTGAGCCCGGCGCGCTCGGCGAGTTGCGTCTGGGACAGCCCGAGCGCCTTGCGCCGGTCGTACACGGCCTTGGCGAAGGCCATCGCGAGGCGGATCTCCGCACGCTCGGCCTCGACCTCGGGCGCTTCGACGTACTCCCGCGCGGCCTCCCGCTCACGGGCCAGCTTCCAGCGGCTGTGATTCATCGCGCGTCCCCTTCCTTGCCGCGGCTGTACGTGGTGTGGGCCGGGGCGTGCTCCCGTGCGCACACGATACGGGCCGCCACGGCGCGGTCCACTTGATCCGGCTCGTGCATGCGCGTCTTGCTGAAGACCGTAAGGAGTACGATTCTGCGCCCCGGCGCGAACCAGTAGCTGATCCGCGTGGGCACGCCGTCGAGCGTGGGCCGCAGTTCGTAGACGCCGTTCCTCAGGGGGCGGGCGAACGGCATCGGGGTCAGGGGTCCGTGGGCGGCCAGCAACTCCGCGTACTCCTCGACCTTGCGGTACTGCTTGCCGGGCAGTAGCTCCAGCCAGGTCCGCACATCGGGCTCCACCTCGATCACGTACAGGTCGGCGTTCATGCGACGCACCGTATTATGTCGTCTGCGACATAATACGGCCGTGTGGAGCGTTCTGCCCCATCGGATGACCGGGGGTCGGGGGTTGACGGGCGAGTGGTTCACTTGCCGCATGAGTGACGTGTTCATCAAGATCTGCGGGTTGCGGACCGCGGCGGACGTGGACGAGGCGGTGGCCGCCGGGGCCGATGCGATCGGGTTCGTCTTCGCCGCGGGCAGCCCGCGTACGGTCGATCCCGCGCTGGCCCGCGAGCTGGCCGCCCGGATCCCGGAGCGGGTGCTCACCGTCGGGGTGTTCCGGGGGCAGTCCGTGGCGGAGGTGCGCCGGCTCACCGAGGAGAGCGGCGTGCGCGGGGTGCAGCTGCACGGGGAGGAGGGCCCCGAGGACTTCGCGGCCCTGCGCGCCGAGGGTCGGACCCTGCTGCGGGCCACCTCGCGGCACGCGGCGCGCTGCGGGGAGTACGGCGAGGACCTGCTGCTGATCGACGCCCCGGATCCGGGCTCGGGTAAGCCCTGGAACTGGGGGTCCGAGGAGTTCACCGCACCGCGGGGCCGCTGGCTGCTGGCCGGCGGGCTGACCCCGGGCAACGTCGGCGAGGCCGTACGGGCCACCGGGGCGTGGGGGGTCGACGTCTCCAGCGGGGTGGAGCGGGAGCGCGGGATCAAGTCCCCGGAGCTGATCCGGGCGTTCGTCGAGGCGGCCCGGGGCACCCAACGGTCATAGCTGTTCGTGCTCGTACGATTACTCTGAGCGAGAATTCGAGTGTGGCGCGGCGTCCGGCGGGCAGCTCTTCATCATGGTCTCGGACATGCTCGAACGACTGTGGCGGCTGACCCGCCACCTCGCCCCGGGGGAGGGCGGGGGGCTGCTGCCGCGCCCGCGCCGCGCTCCCGTCTTCACCGCCGACTTCACCTCGCCCACCCAGTGGGTCGCCGGCCGCTCGTGGGCGTATCCCGGCGGCGGCCCGGTCAATCCGGGCGACAACAAGCTGGACCACCTCGTCGAGGACCCCGCCTACAGCCGCGGCGGGGTCTTCCGGGCGACGCTGCGCCCCGACGGGGACTGGGACAGCGGGCTGCTCACCACCGAGGGCAGCGACGAGGGCTTCATGGTGCGCACCGGCGACGTGCTGGAGGCCCGGGTGAAGCTGCCGGTGGGGCGGGGCGCCTGGCCCGGGATCTGGACCTGGCGCGACGGCGGCCAGGAGATCGACGTCTTCGAGTACCACCCCGACAACCCGGACCTGCTGGAGCTGTCGAACCACGTCCGCGAGGCGCACCTCTACTACCGCGACCCGGTGATCCGCCCCGGCGGTTGGGTCGACCTCAAGGTCGAGTTCGGCAGGTCGTCGGTCACCTGGTGGGTCAACGGCGCCCGGGTCTTCAGCGACGGCCGGGGCGTCGGCCGGTCCTGGCACGCCCACCTCATCGTCAACCTCTCCGTCTGCGCGGGCCGTTACCACCCGGCGCCGGACCCCGGCGTGACGGAGCTGTCCTACGAGGTGTCGGCGCTGCGCGTGTACCGGCGCTAGGCCCTGTCGTCAAAGTGCCGTCTGCCTCGCGACGCCTGGCACGCACTCTCGCCGCACCGGGCGAAAGCCAAGTACGTCCAGTACGCGGGCTTCCGCCCGGCACGGCGAGAGCACGCACCAGACGCCGCGGGGCCGCCCTTCGGGCGACGACGGCACTTTGACGACAGGACCTAGCGGGCGCCCACGGGCGGGGCCAAGGGCGGGCCGCGGCGGGGTCTTCGGGCCCTGCGGCCGCGGACCAAGGTCCCTGTCCGGGGGCCTTCCGCCCCGGGAGACTTCGAGCCATGGACGCCCTGGACTCACTGATCGTCGCCGTGAACGACCGCTTCTGGACCTACCTGCTGATCCCGCTGGTGGTCGGAGCCGGCCTGTACTTCACGGTCCGGTCCCGGGGCGCGCAGCTGCGGCTGCTGCCGGAGATGTTCCGGGTGGTCAAGGAGAAGACCCCGCCGCGCGCGGACGGCCGCAAGCAGGTCTCGTCCTTCGGCGCCTTCACGATCTCCGCGGCGGCGCGGGTCGGCACCGGCAACATCGCCGGTGTTGCCACGGCCATCACCCTGGGCGGCGCGGGCGCCGTCTTCTGGATGTGGGTGATGGCGGTCATCGGCGCGGCCTCGGCCTTCGTGGAATCGGCGCTCGCCCAGCTCTACAAGGTGCGGGGCGCCACCGGCGCGTACCGGGGCGGTCCGGCGTACTACATGCAGCGCGCGCTCGGGAAGCGCTGGCTCGGGGTGCTCTTCGCGGTGACGATCACCGTCACCTTCGGTTTCGTCTTCAACGCCGTCCAGGCCAACACGATCGCCTCCGTGGCGACGGGCTCGCTGCCGGAGACGGACGGGGCCTGGTTCGCGCCCGCGCTCGGGCTGCTGCTGGCCGCGCTGCTGGGCCTGGCGGTCTTCGGCGGGGTCAAGCGGATCGCGGCGGTGACCACGGTGCTGGTGCCGGTGATGGCGGTCGTCTACCTGCTGCTGGGCGCGGCGGTCGTGCTGCTGAACGCGTCCGAGTTCCCCCGGGTCGTCGCGGACATCGTCGGCGGCGCCTTCGGCTTCCGGGAGCTGGCGGCGGGCGGCATCGGCGCGGCGATCCAGCAGGGCATCCGGCGCGGCATGTTCTCGAACGAGGCGGGCCTCGGCTCGGCCCCGAACGCGGGCGCGGCGGCGGAGGTCTCGCACCCGGTCAAGCAGGGCCTCGTACAGTCCCTGGGCGTCTTCTTCGACACGCTGCTCGTGTGCACGATGACGGCCTTCGTCGTGCTCGTCAGCAACCCCGAGCCGGCCGGCCGCCAGGGCGCGGACCTCACGCAGACCGCGCTGAGCGACACGCTCGGCAGCTGGGCGGGGCACCTGCTGACGGTGGTCGTCTTCATGCTCGCCTTCAGCAGCATGATCGGTAACTACTACTACGGCGAGTCCAACATCCAGTTCATCACCCGCAAGCGGTGGGTGCTGCCGTCGTACCGGGTGCTCGTGCTGGTGACTGTCGTGCTCGGGTCGCTGGGCTCGGTGTCGGTGGTGTGGAACCTGGCGGACGTGTTCATGGGCTTCATGGCCCTGGTGAACCTGCTGGCGATCATCCCGCTGTCGACGATCGCCTTCCGCCTGCTGGAGGACTACCTCGCCCAGCGTCGCGCGGGCCTGGACCCGGTCTTCACCCGCGACCGCATGCCGGACCTGCGGGGCGTCCAGTGCTGGGACCCGGTCCGGGTGACGGTCCCCGCGGCGGCGGGCCGCCACTGATCCGCTGCGGCTACGCCGGCGTGGACCCGCGCCGCGAGGACGCGCGCCCGGCGAGGAGGAGCAGCGCCGTCGGTACGAGGCCGAGCGGGAAGCCGGAGGGTTCCAGGATCCAGGCGCCGACGAGGACCCACGCGCCCACGGCCGCGCCCAGGTAGCGCGGGACCTCCTGGCCGGTGCGGGCCATCCGCGAGACGAGCAGCCCGAGCAGGACCAGCGGCACGGCGAAGCTGCCGGGCAGGGCCCAGAACTCGGCCATGGAGGCCGCGTTGGCGGGGTCCTTGAGGGCGGCTTGGCCGTGCAGCGCGCCGCCGAACCAGTCGCCCCATCTCGGCCAGGTCTTGGCGGTGAAGGCGGTGATGTGCAGGACGCCGATCGCCACGCTGGTGCGCCCCGCCCAGATGTTCAGGCTGCGGGCGCGGTCCGTACCGGAGGGCGCGGACGTAGTTACGGTACTGACAGTTTCGATACTCATAGTTCCGTATACTGGACCCGTGCAGCCTTCGAAGCAACCCCCCGGCCGACCGCGGGACAGCCGCGTGGACGACGCGATCCGTGACGCGGTACGGGAGTTGGTGGCCGAGGTCGGGTACGCCGCGCTGACCGTGGACGCCGTGGCCGCCAGGGCGCGCGTGGGCAAGGCCGCCATCTACCGCCGCCACGCCTCCCGCGGCGAACTGGTCTTCGCCGCGCTCGTCCACGGGCGCGAACCGCAGCCGCTGGCGGACACGGGCACGTTGCGCGGGGACCTCACCGCGCTCGCGGACCTGATCCTGGGGATCTTCTCCGACCCGGTCGCGGCCGCCGCGACCCCCGGCCTGCTCGCCGAGGTGAAGCAGCAGCCCGAGATCGCCGCCCGCTTCCAGGCGACCTTCATCGCCGAGGAGCGCGCCCTGGTGACGCGGCTCCTGGAACGGGCCGTCGCGCGCGGCGAACTGGCCGCCCTGCCCGACCCCGCGCTGGTCCACGCCGCCGTCCTGGGCACCGTCTTCGCCTGGGTGTTCCTCCTGGAACACCCGCCCGCCCCGGACCTCGCGCCGCGCATCGCCGCGATGGCCCTGGCGGCGTGCGGGGGTGCCGGCTAGGTCCGGTCACGGCACTAGGTCGCCTCTTGGCGCGGAGGTCACCGCGCGCGCCACTCGATCGTGGGGCGCCGGCGCAAGCGGCCGCGGGCCGGTGGCTTCGTAGGCGGAACCCGACTCCCTCGGAAGGTCGGTTCCGGCTCCGCTGGGCGATCTCGGGGCCGCATCCTATAAGTGGGCCGCCGAAGGGATCATGGTGTCCGATGGGGTGGTGATTCGTTTCTTCCGGTGGGGCGATCACTGGGATCGCCGGTCATGGAAAGAGACCCATCGATGGCGCAGCCTGTTCGTGTCGTGTTCCGCTCTGCCCTGCCCGCGGCGCCTGCTGTCGGCGAGGGGCTGCGGGTGGCGCTCTACCAGGGCCAGGGGCCGGTCGGCAGCCGGGAAGCGGTGCGGCAGAACATGGACCGGCTGGAGGAGGTCGCCGCACTGGCCGCCGCCTACGACTGCCAGGTGGTGGTGTTCCCGGAGAAATACACCACCGGCTACGCCATCGACCCCAGCCAGTGCCAGGAGCTGGCGGAACACCGTGAGGGACCCTCGGTCGACCAGGCCCGGCTGGCGGCCAAGGCGAACGGCCTGGCCGTGGTCCTGCCCTACCCCGAACGCGACGGCAGCGACTTCTACGACTCCATCAGCGTGATCACCGCCGACGGTCAGGTCGCCGCGAACTATCGCAAGACCCACCTGTACGGGGCCGCCGAGCGCCGCAACTACTCCTTCGGTCAGGAACTGCCGCCCGTCGTCACGATCAACGGCATCGCCGTCGGAGTGCTGAACTGCTACGAGTGCGAATTCCCGCCGCTGTACCAGTACCTGGCCGAGCAGGGTGCACAGATCGTGCTGGGCCCCACCGCCGCCGACTTTCACTTCCGCCTGGCCGACGGCACCATGAGCCGCGTCCCCTACCAGGACGCCACCCGCCACATCATCCCCGCCATGGCCTCCATCTGGCGCCTGTTCATCGCCTACGCCAACCGCCGCGGCTGGGAGCAGGTCCCCGCCGGCTCCTGGCAGTACCAAGGCAACTCCGGCATCTGGGGCCCCGACGGCGAACCCCTGGTCGCGGCCACCGCCGAAGACCGCCACCATGACTGCCTCCTGATCGCCGACTGCCTCCCCGCCACCGTCCCGCTCTTCAGCCCCGAGGGCCACCACCCCACCGACAACCGCCTCGTCCTCAATCCCGCCCTGCGCCCCGCCCACTGAGAACGGGAACCGGCCATCCGGCGAAGCACACAGCGTTGCCTTCCACGGTCGGACGACTATGGAGCCAGCCCACGGCCACCCTCTTCACCGGACCCCAGAACGGCGCGTACGAGCACGCGGACCGCGTGGCGTTCGGTGAGGGGCTGGTGCTGCCGGAGCCGTTCGCGCTGACCCCGGACACCGGGGCCTTCCCGCACTGACGGTCCGACCGGGTGAGGGAGGAGCGATTCTGCTTGGTGCGGTGGGGAGTTGGCGCGCGGCGGGCGCCGGCGGTTCGGGTATCCAGGGGGCTCCCACCGCCGAACCCGGAAGGTCGCGATGAGACTCACCCGCCCCGCCCTGCTGGTTGCCGCCGCCCTGCTCGCCCTCTACGTGCCGACGGCCTCGGCGCAGGCGGGACCGCCCGCCCCGAAGGCCGCGGAAACCCTGACCCACATCACCGGTGGCCGGGTGGAGGTTCCGTACGAGTACCCCGCCGTCCTGCACACGGCCAGGGCCACGTGTCCCGCCGGTCAGGCGCCCACCGGGGGAGGGATGACCACCTACGGCAACAGGTTCAGGTTCTCCATCATCAGCTCCTACGCGCAGGGGCGGGACTGGATCGTCACCGGCGCGAGCGTGGGCGACCTGAACGACGGGGCCTTCGCGGCCACGGTGATCTGTTCGACGGCTCCCCACCGGCAGGTCTTCGGAGGCGGCGTCACGGTGGCGAAGGGCCAGGTCCTCACCCTCCACCAGCCCTGTCCCAGCGGTGAGGTGCCCACCGGTGGAGGGGGGCGGGCCGATGCGACACGGGTGTCCTTCCAGAGTTCTCTCCCCGCCCTCAACACGTGGGAGGTCAGCTACTGGAACGACACCGGGCAGTCCCACACGGTGGAGCCCTTCGTCGTCTGCTCGACGGCTCCCCACCATTCCGTTGCCGGACGAGCGGGCTCGGTCTCGAAGGGCGGCGGCGGAACCTCTCAGGTCCAGTGCCCGGACGGGCAGCAGGTCACCGGTGGCGGAGGGTTCAGCCAGAACAACACCGCGATGATCCTGTCGTCCTTCGAGAACAACGGCTGGCGCGCCACGGTCGCCAGCTTTTCGCCCGACTTCCAGTTGGTGACCGCGTTCGTGGTCTGCACCGGCAGCTGAGCGGTCCTGAGCCGTGGGGGGGGGGGGGGGGGGGGGGGGGGGGGGGGGGGGGGGGGGGGGGGGAGGGATGGCGGAGGAGTTGATGTCGGGCGAAGTATGATCCTGGCCCGACGTCGAAATTCCGTACCCGGATAAATCTAGAAAGAGAGAATAATGTCCG
>NZ_JBVHUE010000029.1:0-124987 GCF_055565515.1 Streptomyces sp. NPDC028419
CCCCGCGGAGCGGGTACCTGAGCGCTGCGCGCTCAGGACTGAACGGCCTCGCTGCGCTCGGCCGAGGCCCTTCGGGCCCGGCTCGCCGCTTCGCTGCGAGCCATGGCCGGCCCTTCGGGCCGGGGTCCTGCGCTTCGCTTCGGACTGCCCGGGTTTCGCTGCGCTCCACCCGGGCGGGCCCGCTTCGCGGTCCCTTCGGTCTACCGCGCTTCGCGCTGGAGGTGACCCCGTCTCACGGAGTCCAGGCCTTCGGCCTGTTGGGTGTCCGCTTCGCTCCCACCCCGGACCTTTCGGCTTCGCCTCCAGGTCCAGGGCCCGCTTCGCGGTCCCGGCTGGCAGCGGCGGGGGTGCGGGCTCGATCTCAGCCTGACGGCCCGTGGGGTACTCGGGAAGGGGTGGCGTTCCTCGGGATCGTCCCCGCGTGGGGGTGTCCTCCGGGTAGAGTCAGCCTACATCAGGTCGGATGTAGGCTGTGTAGTATCCCGTGAAACTGTTGGCTACCGGATCGGGTTGATTGATAGGCAGTATTCGGCCGGTGTCCCGATCGTGTGAATCTGATGCTGTGTGCCATCCCGGGGATTCTGCCAGTGCCCTGGAAGCTGTTGAATTCTTCTCTATCTGTCAGCGGGAGCGAAATGCAGAAGTCGATCGACTGGGGCAGTGACCGTAGCTTCAGCGTCTGGCGGTACGGCATCGGGCACTCCCAACTCCTGCTCGCGAGCCAGGAGACGGCCACGGAGGCCGGTCTGGGAGTCCACTTCGAGGCCGTGGAGTACATGCGGCTCATCCGGTCCTTCAGGAGCCTGCGCATCAGCATCGCCGATGAGCAGCAGGTACACGAGGTCAAGGCCTCCGGCGCCTTGGTCCCCCCGTCTGGTGGGCTACTTGTGCTGGCCCTGCATCACGACAGCGGCGTGGGTCTGGTCGCCTGCTCCCGGCTGCGGATCGGGTCCTTCACCGGCCAGCCCACCAGCGACTTCGACATCGTCCAGCTTCACGCCACAGCCACCCGGTGACCATGAAGCCCCCGATGCCGAACCAGACCCCCGTCACCCTGCGCCCGCACCAGGAAGAGGCGGTGGAGGCAATCGTCCGCGGGCTCGAAGTCCGCCCCGGGAAGCGTCTTCCGAAGGCCGGTCTACGGGCAACGGTGGTCGCGGCGTGCGGGACGGGGAAGACGTTCATCGCCGCGGCGGCCGCGCTCCGGCTGGCACGGGGCGGGCGGGTCCTGGTGCTGCTGCCCACCCTGGATCTGCTGACCCAGACGGCACGGCAGTGGCGCACCGCCGGCCACCACGGCCCGGCGGTCGCGGTGTGCTCGCTGGAGGACAACGTCCAGCTCTACGGCCTTCAAGTCCGTACGACGACGTCGGCACCGCAGTTGGGGCTGTGGCACGGGGAAGGCCCGGTCACCGTGTACGCGACGTACGCCTCCCTGCCCGTCATCGCCGAAGCCCACGGCGGCCAGTACGGGATCCCGATGGCCCCCTTCGACCTGGTCGTCGTCGACGAAGCGCACCGGACCTCGGGGTCGGCGGGCAAGGCGTGGGCGGAGGTCCACCGCCAGGAGGTCATCCCCGCACGGCGCCGGCTCTACATGACGGCCACTCCGAGGATCTGGGCCGAGCGGCTTCCCCGCACCCGGGCGCAGCGGAAGGCGGCCGAGGAGGAGCAGCGTTCCGCCGAGGAGAAGCGGCGCCTGGAGGCGGAGGCCGAAGGGCGGTTGTACGTCCCGGCCGGGCCGGCGTACGACCCGCTGCCCAAGGAGATGGCCTGCTCCATGGACGACCCGAAGGTGTTCGGGCCAGTCGTGTACGAGCTGTCGCTCGCGAACGCGGTCGCCCGGGGGCTCCTCGCGCGCTACCAGGTGGTCGTGGTCGAGCTCGTCGATCCCGTGGTGACTCCGAAGCGGCTCTACAGCGAGGAGCGCTGGGAGGAACGGCTGCGCGGCCAGCGCCTGGCCGCCGTGCAGACCGCCCTGCTGGAGACCATGGCCGCACACGGCCTGAACACCACGATCACCTTCCACCACCGCACCGTCGAGGCCCAGGCCTTCGCGGAAGGTCTGCCCCGCGTCGCCGCCCGGCTCCACGAAACGCACCCCGAAAAGCACCCCGAACACATCTGGACCGGGTGGCTGCGCGGCGAGCACGAGGCGGAGTACCGGGCTGATGTCCTCGCCGACTTCGGACGCCGGGCCGGGCGCGCGGTGCTCGCGAACTGCCGCGTCCTGGGCGAAGGCGTCGACATCCGGGCAGTGGACTCAGTAGCCCTGATCGACCCCAAGGGGTCCGCCGTCGACATCGTCCAAGCCATCGGGCGTGCGCTCCGGCAGAAGCCCGGAGAAGGGAAGATTGCAACCCTGATCGTGCCCGTTTTCCTGGCCAAGGAAGAAAAGCCCGAGGACCTTCTCTCTTCGAAATCATACGGGCCTTTGATTCGGGTATTGAATGGCCTTCGTGCGCATGATGAACGTGCGGTGGAATTGCTTGCAATTCCTCAGGCGAAGCAGAAGCGTACCGTTCAGCCGTCGCCGGTGATCGGCGACGGACCGGCTGATGGGGAGGAGGCGCGGCTTCTGCTCCGCTTCGCGGCACCGCGCGACCCAGCGCTGATCGCGAAGTGGATCGGCTACCAGGTCTTCAACACCGAGCGCCAGGACTGGCGCCGGGGCATCGAGGCCGCCTTCCGATACCGGGAACGCGAGAGCGACCTGGAGGTGCCGTACGGGCACTCCGAGGGTGCGTACCCGCTCGGACGGTGGCTGTCCGACCAGCGGCGCGCCTTCCGGGCCGGGACCATGACCGGCGAGCACGCGGGCGAGCTGGAGGAACTGGGGATCGTCTGGGACACCGCCGACCAGACCTTCGCCGAGAACCTCGCCGCCGCGAAGGCCTACTACGACCTCCACGGAACCCTGGCCACCCCGCGGCACGCCACCGCCCTCGACCGCCCGGTCGGGCAATGGCTGACCAACGTGCGCCGCCCCGGCGGACTCGGCAAAGACCCCGTACGCGCCCGCCGGCGGGCCGAAGCGCTCGCCGCGATCGACGAGGACTGGAACCCCGGCGCGCGCGGCTGGACGGTGGACTGGCAGCGCCACCTCGCCTACCTCGCCCAGCTCCTCGCCGACGGCGCCCGCCTGGCCGCGATCCTCCCCGGGGTCACCCGGCACGGCGAGGACATCGGACGCTGGCTCGCCACCCAACGCCGGAACTTCAGCCGGCTGACCGACGAGCAGCGCGAGCGGCTGGCCGAACTCGGCGTAAAGGGCCCCGCACGGGCCCGCAAGACCGCCGCGAAGACGCCTTCGACCTCCACGTCCAGGCGGGGCGCAGCAGCCTTCCAGGCCGGCATCCAGGCCCTCACCCAGTACCGCGAGCGAGAAGGCGGCGGTCTGCCGGGACGCGGGCACATCGAGCAGCTCCCCGACGGCACGGAGCACCGGACCGGGGTGTGGATCGTCAACCAGACACAACGCCGCGACCGCCTCAACCCGCAGCAGCGCGCTCAGCTCGCCGAACTCGGCGTCCACTGGGCACGGTAACCGGGCCGGCCGGGCACCGCAGCCTGCCGCGGCCAAACGGTCTAGCTTCCCGTGCGGGGCAAGGGGCGCCCGTCGAGGGTGGGGACAGGCCGACACGGGGTCTGCCGTCACATCGCCGAAGGAAAGCCATCCATGCGCGCCTTGAAAACCATCACCCTGGCCCAGGGGCTACTTCTTGCCGTAGCCGCCACGGCGGCCATGATCAGCCCTGCGGCCGCCTCCCCGGCGCCCGCGGCCGCACCGTGCCGCACGGACAGCGCGATCCCCTGCGTTCCCCGTGCGCAGTGCACGCGGTATTACGGCGAGTCCCCCACCGACATCGCCGAATACGGCGTCGTTCTCCCCTGCCTGAGGCTCGGCTACGTCCGCTGCCTGGACTCCCTCCTAGGCCCCCGCCTTTCCGAAGCACACATGTAGGACTCCTCAGCCCGAGGGCCGATGCGGCCCAGGCCGTCACCCGCCTCCGGACAACCCTCCACGAGGCGGGTGAACCGGCGAGAGCCCTGCATCGACGCACAGCTGCAGACAGGCAGCCCCGATCGGCCGTCCAGTTCACACACGCGGGTAGTCGTGGCCGGGCGGCGGGTACTCCTGGCCGGGGAGTTCGGCGGCGCCGTAGAGGACGATCCACTCGAACTCCGACAGCTCCCCGCCCTGCCCGAGGCCGTCATCGGCGGCTTCGTCGATCGCCTTCAACAGCCGCATCGACCGGCTCCCGGTCCGCCACGGCCCACGCCCAGGACGGCGGCGGCGTGGGGGTGTCCGGCGCCGGCTCGGCGGCCTGCGGAAGGTGCAGGGCGCCCGAGCACCACGCACCGCCCAGCACCACGGCCCCGGCCAGCAGGGTCAAGGCCAGGCCCACGACCTCGTACCCGGACCACTGCGCCCACCAGCCGGCCGTCGCCAGCGCGAGCCCCGCCAACGCGCTGCCACCGGCCCGGCGCTGCCTGCCCGTCATCACCACCCGCGTCCCTCCCTCAGCTCTCTCCGGTCAGGCCCCGGGCCCGGTGCCCGCCTCACGGGCGGGCGTGCCGCTGGACTTCTCCGAGGGTGCCACCAGCGGCCCGGCCACAGGCGGGGCGGGCTCCGGCCGCCACACGGCGCCCCGGCACAAGGTGGCCACACCCGCCGTGCCGCCGAGCACCGACAGGACGAAGTCCGCCTGCACCAGACCCAGGTGGCCCGCCCGCAAGGCGGCCGCGAGCAGCGCGCCGGTCAGCAGCAGGCCCTTGATGCCGATCCGGTCCCGACCGGACAGCGCCCACCAGGCCGCCCGTACCCGGTCCGCGCGCTCCCGGACGCCCCACCCTGCACGTTCGAGGGGAGTTCTGGCCGTCACCGTGCGCGGCATGTCCCCTTGACGCGCGAGGCGACCTGCCGGTGGGCGGGCACCGCGGCCTCGGCCGGAGCGGCCTGTCCCGGCGCCGCCCCGCCGGACATCGAGGTGGAGCGTCGCCGGGCCGCGCCCGGGGACACCCGCACCCGGGAGACCGGTCCCGGTGGCGGCGTGGTCAGGGCATGGTGTGTCTACTCGACCAGGCGTCCCACCAGCGCGGAGTCCGGACCCTGCTTCCAGGAGGTGCCCGTGCCCAGACGGGCCAGGTGCGCGCCGAGGACCTTTTGGCCCTGGCTGTCGCCGAGCTGCTGCATGCGAGCGGCCAGCAGTGGCCACCGACGGGCGCCGATGCGGAGGCCCGCCTCGTGCTCGGGCAGCACGTCCCTGACCATCGACACCATCCCCGCATGCGCGGCCGGCTCCACGCCGAGCTGTTCCAGCGCTTTCGCCCTGTCCCCCAGATCCAGGTCCAGAGGGACCTTCAGGCCCTCGGTCAAGGGCCCCCAGGAGCGGCGCGCGTCCTCACTCACCGCCACCGTCGGAGCCGGCCCTGGAGCAGGCGCTGGAGCAGGGGCCGGGGCCGGGGCGGCAGCAGCAGGGGCGGGGGCGGGCGGCGCCCACGGGTCGAAGTCCGCTCGCACCGGCGCCACGGCAGCGGGCACGGTGCCCGGAACGGGGGCCGGGGCGAGGACTCGGGCATCGGCCGAAGCCGGAGCGGCGGTGGAGGTACGGGCAGGAGCGGCGGTCGCCGCCGGTGCGGACGCGGGTGCCTTGGCGGCGGCCGCGGTGGTGACGGCGGCGACGGCCTGGTCGACCCCGGCTCCGGCGGCGTGCGCGTCGAGGAGGATCCGGGCGACGTCCACGCCGCGGGCGTCGAGCAGGCCCATCGCGGCCGCGATGTCCGGCCAGGCCGGGGAGGCGAGGATCGCGTCGCGCACCAGGCCCTCCGACATCGTCGCCTTCAGGAGATCGGCCCACCGGTCTGTGCCCTCCACCTTCGTCCGGGCCGCGTTCGCCACCACGGCTTGGTGAACCCCGGCCGTCATGCGACCCATCTGCGGCAGAAACGTGGCGAGGTCGACACCGACCTGCTGGAGCCCGACGAGCTGGCGGGCCATCACCGGCCAGTCCGCGCCCCGCATCAGCTCGGCCAGGATGTCGTCGCCGAGGACACCGCGCAGCTGGTCGACCGACCAGCCCGACGCCATCTTCTCCGCGTCCTCGCCGAGCTCCTCCTTGCCCGTCAGGCGCTTCTGGGTGGCGCGGCGGACCGCGTCAGTGATGGCCATCACCAGCCGGTAAGCCGCCGCCGCGGACTGCGCGGCTTCCCCGAGGGCTTCGGAGAACGGCTCGGGCTGGGGCGGGTACGTCATCGACAGGAAGCTCCCTCGGTCACGGTCAGCGCGTACGGAAGGGGCCCGGCCGTCCGGGATCCGGGCGCGGCCGGACCGATACACCGGCAACGGGTGTGGTGGTCGGCAGGCCACGGCCCGGCGTCCGCGCGGTACGCGCGGTGCGCGGCTTCGTCCCCGGGGGCAGGTTGCCGGTCAGGCCGGCTGCCTCCCGCAGCAACACCGCCGCCCCCGAGGCGGCCATCGCCTGCGCGCGGAAGGCCTGCCCCCGGTGCCACACAGCGGCGGCCTCCACCGCCTCCGCGAGCGCCAGGAGCAGCGTCAGCACCACCGCGGCGCCGCCGCCCCGTGCCGCGCGCGGGGCCCTCTCCAGGGCCCGGGCCAAGGCACGCCAGCCCGCACGCACCCGGCCCTCCAGACAGCGGGCGCCGGGGGCGCGGCCGGCCTACTCGAACGCGTCGGCCGCCGCCTGCACACGGTCACGGACCAGGGCCGGAGAGTGCACCGCGGCCACCGCCAAGGGATCACCGAGCACCGCGACATCGCCCGCGGGGTCCTGCGGCGCCGTCGTCGATCCCGGCGAAACACCCAGCCTCTTCCCCAGCCGTCGACAGCACGGACTCCAGGGGGAGTGTGACACCACAGCCCAGCAAACTGGCCGTGCCCGTGACGTGAAGTCAGGGCACGGCCAGTTCCGGTGCCGGTGCCAGCGGGCCCGGATGAGGCTCACCGGCGATGGGTTCCGGCTACTTCCACACCTGGTAGTCGCTGCCGTTGCAGGGTTCCCTGTCAAGTCCTTGTGTTCAGGTTCAAGGTCACGCGTAGGTGGCCTCCGGGAACCGGCTGCTGTGCCACGGGGGCGGTCCTGCTTGCCGTAAGAGCTGACTCACCGCGCCAAAGTAAAGCAGCGCGGGGTTAAAGGCGGACATCATCGGTCTCGCTGGGGAGGATCTGGGGAGTCCGGGAGGCCGTGGGGCGCCTCTGGGGAGAATCGGCCGCATAACTCAGCGCGATCCCGAAAGACACTGAAAGACTCATCCGCGCAGATCAGAGGCGGGGACTCCCATATCGATGCAGGTCAGCGCCCCCAGTTACACGACTTCATAACGACCCTCACCATGTTGGACGCGCGGGCGCGTCACCTCGTGCGCGGGACTCCGATCGGTTCCGTCGCTTTCTGTACTTGGTTCCATGCGCATTCTCCGTTGTCAGTGCCCGGCCTCGGTTGTCCGGCACAGGTGGCGAGGTTCCCGCGACTTCGCGTGTGTCCAGCTTGGTGCCGCCCTCCATCTTCCCCCGCGAGGGCAGAGTCCCTGGCCGGTTTCGGGGTCAGACGAGCAGGCCAAAGACATAGAAGTTCTGTCGGCTGGTGACGACGAGGTCGCCGTCCTGGCCCCAGGCACAGTTCGTGCACGGCTCGTCGATCCGGTCGAAGGCGGCGACGATGTGATGCTGGGCGTCCCAGATGCGTACGGTGCCGTGGTCGTCGGTGGAGGCGATCCAGCGGTCGTCCGGGGAGACGGCGACCGACTGCACCCTGCCGGGGTGGCCCCGGAGTACGGCGGTGCAGGTTCCTGTCGCTCGGTCCCAGATCCGTACCGTGCGGTCGAGGGAACCGGAGGCGAGCCATGTTCCGTCGGCGGCGACGGCCACCGCGCTTCCGGCGTCTTCGTGACCTGTGAGCGTCATCGTGCACTGCCCGGTCGACAGGTCCCAGACCCGGATCGCCGCGTCGGTGCCGCTCCCGGCCAGCCAGCCGCCGTCCGGGGCGACGGCGAGGGCACTCACTCTGCCCTCGGGGGCGGCGAGTTGGGTGGTGCAGGTGCCGGTGGCACGGTCCCAGAGACGTACGACACGGTCGTCGCCTCCGGAGGCGAGCCAGGTGCCGTCCGGTGCGACGGCCACGGCGCGCAGGGTGTGGAGATGGCCTTCGAGGCGGGCGAGTGTGTCCCCGGTGAAGCGGTGCAGGAGCACCACGGCCAGGCTCTCGTCGACCACGGCGATCCAGGAGTCGTCGGGTGCGACGACCACGTCGAGGACCGAGCCGGTGAGGCCGGGGTACCGCGTCAGGCGCTCTCCCGTGCGCCGGTCCCACCGGGCCATAGCGCCGTTCGTGCCCACCGTGACGAACCAGGAGCCGTCCGATGCGAAGGCCGCCGCGAGCGGCCAGCTCGCGCCCTCGGTGTTCTGGCCGGGGGTTCTGCGCACGGCGGCGGCCCGGTCCCAGATCCGTACCGCGTCGTCCACTCCGGCGGTGGCGAGCCAGGAGCCGTCGGGGCTGATCGCGACCGCCTTCGCCGGCCAGGCGGCCGGAGGGAGCTCTGCGATCTGGGCCCCGGTGCGGAGGTCCCACAGGAGCGCTTCCCGGCTGCCTCCGGTGGTTGCGAGCCAGCTGCCGTCCGGGGCGAGGGCCATCGACGTCACCGGTCCGGTGTCGAGGTCGGGGTCCGGGCCGTCCCCGGAGCGCTGCAGCCGGATGCGCCGCACCCCGTGGTGGCCGCCCGAAGCGAGCCAGGAACCGTCGGGGGCCAGGGCGAGGAGACCGGCCGTCGGCCGGTGGTCGGTGAGGATGCCGAGGAGATCTCCCGTGCCTGGGTCCCAGCGGCGTACGGTCCCCTCCGAACCGGCGGTGGCGAGCCACGCCCCGTCCGGGGCGACGGACATCGCGGAGATATAGCCCTGATGACCGTCGGCGAATGTCCTGCACTCGCCGGTGGATGGGGTCCAGAGTCGTACCCGTTTGTCGTCGCCGCTCGTTGCGATCCAGGTGCCGTCCGGGGAGATCGCGAGACATGTGGCCCGGTGAGTTCCGGTGAGTTCGGCGGTGAGGGCGCCGGCCGCACGGTCCCAGATCCGTACGGTCGAGTCGTTCTCCGCGGTAGCGAGCCAGGTGCCGTCCGGGGAGATCGCGAGGGCCTCCACCGCGCTGGTGCAACCGGTGATTTTGACGGTGCAGGCGCCGGAGGCGCGGTCCCAGATCCGTACGGTCCGGTCCCCTCCGCCGGTGGCGAGCCAACTGCCGTCCGGGGCGACGGCCAGGGCCCTGACTTGCGCGGTGTGCCCGGTGAGAGTCCGGACCAGGGCGGTCTCCGGCGGGCCGAGGTGGCTCAGGCGGTTGACGAGGACGGGCCGGGTCGCGGGATCGTCGCGGCGGGCCAGGACCTGGGGGCGCCAGTGGGGGTCGGCCTCGAGATGCCGGTGGAGGATGCCGACGACCGAGTGGGGCGGGTCGGTCGGTGCGAGCGCGTGGGCGATGCGGGCGAGGGTGCGGGCCAGCGCTCCGGCCTGTTCAGTCCCGATCCGGTCCAGGTCGCTCCACGGTGCCGTCGGCCCGCGCTCCAGGAGACGCATCTCCACCCACCGGACGTCGCCCGCCACCGCCTCCGCCGTCGCCGTCCGCCCGGCGTCGACCAGGTGGGCTATGAGGTGGGCACGGATGTACGGTTCGTCCGTCTCCCACCACTCGGCGTCCCCTTCCGGTGCGATCGCGTCGACGAGCGCGGCGTTGGTACGGCGGATACCGTCCTCCGCCAGCTCACCGCGCAGATAGTCCCGTACGACGTCGTGGAGGGTAATCCGTCCGCCGTCCGCCGGGTCCAGGCCGACCAGGGACAGACCGGCCAGCTCCGCGCACAGGGCCCGCGCCCGGTGCTCCGGGAGGCCGCCGGTGGCGGACCAGAACCGGACGGCGAGGCGGATCGGGACCGGTTCGTCCTCCGCGAAGACGCAGAGCTCGGCGAGGCGTTGTGCACCCTCACCCGGCAGCAGCGTGGTCGCCGCCTCGATCGACGCCGTGACGGCGCGGCTCCGCAGCCTGGGATCGTCCAGGTCCCACGCCGCACCGACGTCGTCCACGGCTCCCGGCCCCGCCTCCCGTAACCGGCGCAGCAGCGCCTCGGCCGCGGCGACTGGCTCCGCGCCCGTCGCGAGCTGCCTGGCGAGCACACCGTTCGCGAGGCGCAGCAGCAGCGCCCATCTGCCGGTGGCCCGGACCAGTCCGGTGATCACCGGTTCCGGCAGTGGCGGCAGCCCTCGCCCAAGTACGGTGCGGGCCTGCTCCACAGACATCGCGTCCACCCGGATACGTTCCGCATCCGGCGGGAGCAGCCCGGGGTTGCGGGTAGTGACCAGGCGGACGCAGTTCTGTCCGCCGTGAAGGAAGGGCGCGAGCTGGTCGCCGTCCCACACGTCGTCGAGGACGAGCAACGTGCGCGGACGCTGGTCGAGGAGACGCCCCAGGTGGGCGCCGGCGAGGCCCGGGTCGTCGCCGAACTCGGCCGTGTCGCCCGTGATGTACCGCGTCACCGCCGCGACCTTGGCGGCGATCGCGGCGCGGCCCCGTACGTCACGTCCGATCGTCACGAAGTGGACGCGTTCCCGGAACCTCTTCCGAACGGCCGGATCCGCGCAGACGGCCTCCGCGAGAGTCGTCTTCCCGAAGCCGCCCGCACCCCACAGGGACGTCGTGACGCCGACCGTCCGCCGCCCTCCGCAAACCGCGGCGACCGCCGCGGCCGTCTGCTCCTCGCGCGGGACGAACCAGTCACCCAAGGCCGGCGCCGGGGGCACCGGCGGATCATGTTCTCCGGCCGGGGCCCGCCCCTGCCACCAGGCCACGCCCACGGCGACGGCCACCGCCGTCGCCCCGAGAACGCCCACGGATTCCCACGGCCGGGTCCGCAGCAGGTCCAGGACACCAGGCCACCGCTCCGTCGCCGTCGCCGCGTTCCCAGCCAGGGCCGCGAGCACGGCGAGCGCCGCCGTGGCACCGGCCAGCATCCCAAGGACCCCACCCCGACCTCGCACCGCGCACGCACCCCCCTGTTGATTCCACCCCTGAATCCTATGTCTCCGCACGGGACTTCACGGTGAGGAGTGGGGAGCTTGGCGTCTGCCACAACGCGATCAGTCGCATTCAAACGGGGGAATGTTCTTGAAGTCCTTGTCCGAGGGGTGGTCTGCCCTTCCGTACCACTCCGCCGCACACCGCCGGTGGCTCCGGGACCGCAGCATCGTCCCTCGCATCGCCCGGCCCGGCATCGAGAACGGCGAGCGCCTGGGCCGACACCGTTGGAAGATCGAGCGCACCATTGCCTGACTCTTCGGCTACCGCCGCCTCACCGTCCGACACGAACGGAAGGGAGATCACTTCCTCGCCTTCCTCGGCCTCGCGGCCGCCCTGACCTGCTACAAGAACCGCGCAAAACTTGCCACGTGAGATGACCTCTTAGTCGCCGGACGGGCGGAGCGGGATGACGTTGTCGGGGACAGGCTGGTCTTGGCCATCGGGTTGCCGGAGGATGAGAACGGCTGCCGCGAGGGCCATCTGCTCCGCTCGATGCCGGGACTGGGCCTCGGCGGCCCGGGAGTCCTTGAGAGCTTCCTTCAGGCGGACCACCTCTTTACGAAGCCGCCTTTCGACCTCCGGCGTCTGGTGCGTTGCCGTATGCACCCGCGCGTAGAACTCCTCCTTCAGGTCGGCGTGGCGCTTTTGCAGAGCCATGCGGTGGACGGCCTCTGCGGCGAGCGCGACCACCGTGAGGCTGCCGTTGGAGCAGGTGGGCTTGCCGGCCAGAAGGCAGTCCATGGCCGCGCGGATGCGGGAGCGTTCGTCCTCGTGCTGCTGGTTCATGCGATGGCCTCCTCGGCAGTCTGGGCGGCGGAGTCGTGGGCGTCGGCGAGAGCGCGGAAGCGGCCGGCGGTCAAGCGAAGCCGGTCGCCCAAGGGCTGTGGCATCAGGGCTGCCCTCGCATCGAGCCGATCAGCGTGGTCTCGCGCGGCCTGCGCGTGGCTGTCAGTGCGGATCGCGTTGCCGCAGCCGAGCTGGCAGGCGAACTGGTTGGGGGCCGTCGCCCCGGGATCCGGATCGCACAGGGCTGTGTCGTGCTTGAAGGCGCAGATGAGGAACGCGTCCGGATTGTCGAAGAGGACGAGGCCATCGCGTGCGAGGAACTTGGCGGCGGCCTTCGGGGTGGTCAGGGCGCCTTCGAAGGCGGGGATC
Source organism: Streptomyces sp. NPDC028419 (assembly GCF_055565515.1). NCBI lineage: Bacteria > Bacillati > Actinomycetota > Actinomycetes > Kitasatosporales > Streptomycetaceae > Streptomyces > Streptomyces sp. NPDC028419. The sequence continues at coordinate 12,237 of NZ_JBVHUE010000029.1, forward strand.
GAGGTTGCTCCGACGAGAGCCCGCCGAGCAGCGGGCCCGGAGATCTTCTCGCCGGCCGCAGCGGCGTCGCGAAGCCGCGCTGCGGTCTGCGCCGCGGCAAGAGAAGTCTCGACGTCGAGCTCTCCGTGGAATCCCCGACGGGCGCGGCTGCCGTAGCCGGTGGACGTGCGGGTGTCCAGGGCGGTGCGCATGTGGCCGTACTGGATGGCGAGCGCCACCAGGCCGCCGGGCCGGCGGGCGATGTGCCAGGCGAGCGTGCGGCGCAGACGGCTCAGTCCAAGGTTGCTGTGCGGGTCTGGCGGTATCTGTTGGGCGGGCAGGCCCTGGGCGGTGGCCTCCTGGTTGATCCACGAGACGAGGGCCTCGACGCGCAGACCCAGACTGCTGCGCTTCAGCGCACCGTGGTGCTTGCGCTGGCTGACGACGTCATGATGGGTGGAGCTGAACAACAGCTCGCCCTCAAGGACGATCCGCTCCAGCACCCGGATGGCGTTCACCTCGCGGAACGGGTCAAGGGCAGGCGGTATCGGCGATGACGCGTCGGCAGGCACGGTATTCCAGGCAGGTCACGGGGCATCCAGAACTCCATGATCTTGGAAGACCGTGCCTATCCGCTTCCAGGGCCCACCGGTTGACAGATCGTCACGAACCCGACGACCTTCTACTCCGCCGAAGCCCCGGCGGCGGCGGGCTTTCTCGGAGCAGTCATCATCATCTGCAACCCGGTCACCTAGGATGACGTCCGATTTTGACCGACAGCTCTCCCGAAAGGAGTGGTGAGCCGGCATGCACAAGATCAGATGCGAGATCGACACCGAGTACCGCGACCCCGAGGCACTGGCCGATCTCGCCTGGCGCTGGCTCACGGAGTGCCCAGATCGCTTGGAGCACGAGACCTTCCAGGCAATCCTCGACTCCACCGAGCAGGTGGAGGAGTCGATCAAGAAGTCGGTGCAGTGCGGCCCACCCGGGTCGCTCTGGGGCTTCCTCCAGGCGGACATCGTCAGCGGCACCACCGGGCGGGTCACCAACCGGTCCCGGGTGCTGACCCGCAAGAACCTGCCGATGCTGCGCAAGTGGCTGGCCCTGGACGTGCAGCTGGTCGAGACCGCGGTCTACCGGCTGGACGATCACGGTATGCCCGGTGAGCAGCTCCTGCGGGTGGGCGTCGCGCGCGCGAGGACGGCTCCGAGGACTGGGTCAGGCTCAGCGTGCACACGCCCGAAGACCACTTCGGGCCGGCCGCCCAGGCACGCTGGACGGACCTGCTGCGGGACTTCTCGCAGGAGGTGGACCCGTGCTACGCCCAGATCGGCTACGGCCTCACGCTGGGCCGCACCGAGCACGAGGAGCGGGTCGGCCCGCCGCTACCCAAGTGGACGCTGCCGGAGTCACGGCGGCTGCTGCGCGGGTACGAGTGGCTGATGGTGATCCCGCGCGAGATCGCCCAGCGGCTCGGCGGCGACAGGATCGCCGCGGCCGGTAACTTCCACCGCGTCGAGACCCTGCGCGATGGCGCGGTACTGCTCCAGGTCACACCGGAGTTCGACGGCTTCACCGGCGAGGCGATCGAGCGGACGTGGCGGCTGCTGCGCCCCGCACTGAGGCCCGGGATGCCCAGGCGCTACCCGGACTCCGACCAGACCAGCCCGCCGAGCCGGATCTGGTACGCCGACGTCGTCTGACCCCGCACGGCCGGGGATCACGGGGCGTAGGACTCCATGTTCTGGAAGCGCCCCGTCCGAGACCGCTGTCGACCCGCCCGCCGCCGGACTCCGGACACCGCCTCGCCGCCGACCCCGGCCGAGCCTGCCGTCCCGCGACCGGATCGGCACCCGGACCGCCCGCTCGCAGCCGCGCCCCCACGCGCACCCGTCGTCCCGGTTCTCTTCGGTCAGGCGCCGGGCTCGTGCCCGCCTCGCGGGCGGGATGGCGCTGGACGTCCTCCGATGGCGCCACCAGCGGCCCGCCCTGAGGCGGGGGCGGGCTCCGGCCGCCACACGGCGCCCCGGTGCAAGGTGGCCACACCGGCCGTGCCGCCCAGCATCGACAGGACGAAGTCCGCCTGCACCAGAGCAAGGTGGCCCGCCCGCCAGGCGGCCGCGAGCAGCGCGCCGGTCAGCAGCGGGCCCTCGATGTCGATCCGGTCCCGGCCCGACAGCACCCACCAGATGCCCCGAACCCGGTCCGCGAACGCCCGAACGCCCCGTTGTCCGGGCGCGGGAGTCGCCCCTGTCACCGCGTGCGCCCCGCTGTCCTGTGCCAGCGAACCTTGATCGTGTGCCACCGAAGATTGATCGACCGCCCGGAACACCGCCCGGAACGAGGCAGCGTGGGTTCTGCGTAAGCCTTAAGACGCAGCTGTGGCCCGGCCGCCTTCCCCGTCGGGAGACCGCCGGGCCACAGTCTGGCTGTCCTGTTCGCCTATGCGCGCCGACGGTGCCGGGGTTCAGGCGCCGGCTTCCTCGACGGCGAACGCCCACAAAGCGTCGTCCTCGACCTCGTTGTCGGGCAGCTCCCCTTGAGGGCTCAGGCCGTCAACGAGCGCGGGAAGCTCCTGGGCGAGGTAGTCGGCGTACTCCTGAACCGAGAGGTTCAGCTCAGCCGCAAGATCGCTCAGTACCCCCTCGGGCAGGGCGCCGACGAGCTCCGTCCCGGTGAGCGGGAGATTGGTGACGTCCGGGCTCATCCAGGAGCCCACCTGGTCGGCATAGCCGTGATCAGCCAGGTGCACGAGGAGAACTTCCAGGTCGTCCGGGGCCTCTGCCCCCGTGTTGACGGCGGTCACTGGCTCGTCCCCTTCTCCGATGCTGCGCGGCCCAGTGCGCTCAGCCTGCTGCGCGCGTCTGCGGCTGTACCGGTTCGGCCGAGACGTCCGGCAGCAGCACCGGCAGCCTTCCCGGACAAAGTCTCTGGCGGATTCGCCTCGCTGACGCTGATGGTGCGCCGCTCGTGGATGATCCCGTGCAGTGCGGTGACGGCACCCTTCGCTTCCTCAGGGGTCGACATCTCCACAAAGCCGAAGCCCTTGCTCCGGCCACTGTGGAAATCACGGATCACCTTGACGAACGACACCTCTCCACACGGACTGAACAGCTCCCTCAAGCCATCGTCGTCAACGCTGTAGGACAGCCCTCCGACGTACAACCGTTTGTTCACCAAGGCTCCCGACCGATAGATCAACACCGATACACGCCGACCCTGTCCACACGACGGACAGGGCAAACCGCAGAGGGGAAACCGGACACCGTCAACCCGCGCCCTTGGCCGGTCCGGCGTGCTGCCGGAGCGCGGGTACCGCGGCTTCGGCCGGGGCCGGCTGTCCGGGAGCCCGGCCAGTGGGAGCGGTGGTGGAACGGGAGCGGGCCGCCGCCGCGGACACTCCCCTCGCCACGGCCGCACGCTCGGCGCTCTGCGCGCGGGCAGGAGCCTCGCCAAGAAGGTCCCGTGCGCCGGGCGCAGCGGCCCTCGCGAGTTCATCGAGGTCGATGGCCAGGTCCCACCGCACGCCCTGCGCGGCCGGGGCGGGCTCGGCGAGGGCCGTGTAGACCAGGGCTGACCGGCCGACGTCGCGCAGAGCCGCGACGTGTTCATCGGCCCACAGCTCGGGGAAGGCGGGGCCGGCCTGCTCCCGGAACACATGGTGGACGCGCTGCAGGGCGGAGGTGAGGGCGTTGATCTGCCCCCACTCCCGGTACGGGTGCAGGTTCACCCCGCAGGTCTGTGCCCGGTACAGAGCGGTCTCGATCGTGTCGATGCCCTTGCCCGGCGTGGCACCGGCCCTCGTGGATCGCGGCCATACCGCGCGCCTTGCGGGTCTCCACCCGCACGTACTCCCCGCCAACGGACGCAGTCCCCGCCCCGGCCAGCACGAGCTCCAGGTCGGCGACCGCGCTCACCACAGCCCCTCGTCAGTCCCCGGCCGGGTCCGGGCGAAGTCGGCGAACACGGCGCCCCAGCGCATTGGAAGGGCGGTCGAGGGACTGGCGGACGTGGTCCAGTTCGGTGACGTCCTCAAGCCAAACGAGGTCGACTTCGTGGTGGATCTCGTCGTCGGAGATGAGGGAGCTCACGCGTTCTCCTCCTCCGCCAGCAGGCCGATGCCGGGATAGTACTTCTTCGAGTTAGACAAGATCATTTCGCTGCGCTCCCACCCCGGTCGCTTCGCTTCGGACTGCTCCGGTTCCGCTTCGCTTCACCGGAGCTGACCTCGTTTCACTCGGTCGGCGCCTTCGGCGCGTTGGGTCTGCGGGCGCTTCGCACCCTTGATGAGCAGGTCCGCTTCGCCCCCCTGCCCGGGCTTTCCGGCTGTGCCTCCAAAACCCTCGGGCTGCTGATCAGGCTGGCTGAGGTGTGGGCGTGCGGTGGTGTCATAGATGGTAGGTCTCGTGATAAAGGCGCCAGTGCCACCAGCCTCCCCTGCGATGCGCTTGTCGGTAGGCGAACGGGTCAGGGAGGGTCCTGCGCCACAGTTCGTCATCCAGTTGTGCCAGCAGCGCCTCCAGGTCCCGGCGCGGACGCGGAGGAAGCCCATGCACAACCATCTCAAGCAGATCCCGTGCCACCGCAACGTTGTCCTGGAGCTCGTGTTCCTCACTGCCAGAGATGGACAGACGTAGATACAGGTACCTACCCGGAAGAGCGAGGAACTTGCGATAGGCATCGAGAGCCTGTCGCGTTGCACCAGGCCACAGTCCCTCGTCGTACGGGCGCCGGCACTCCTCGCGATGGATCGCAAAGACCGTCCCGGGAGAAAGACCGTCAATTCGAGTGGGCCAGGGCTGCAAGAACCGCTCGTCCCACCAAGGGCCGGCACCCGCGTACAGCTGCCGCGGTACCCCTCGTTGCGCGCGCAGCGCGCCAGGCCGCCTACGCGGCATAAGCCTTTCGGATAGCACTCATGAAACCGATCATCACATCACCACGAGGAGACGTCCAGAGCCCCCGGCCAGTCCAGTACTCAACCAACCTGCGCACCCCTTGCCCAGGTCAACGAACACCGCAGGTCAGACAACTAACGAGCCCCGACGCTGCGCAGATTCAGTGAGCCAACCCATCACCAAGCCCACTCACCCAAACTGCACAACCCCAGGTCAGAAGCATGACGGCTGCTCAGCTTCGCTGACCGCCGACATCGCCGCCCTCGCGAAGCTGGGCGTGGACTGGGCGTGAGCGCTCCCCGAACCGGAGCGGTATCCGAGGCCCCGGGCATAACACCCGGAGCCCTTCCCCGGCCCTCTGACACCGTGCCGGGATACCGCGCATCCCTGCCTCGGCACCCCACTCATCCGCGGCCACCACGGTCCCGAAGAGGGTCTGTCCAGTAGACGGTGTAACCGTGGTTGGTTTGTAGGTCAGATTCGGTTGTTGGTGAGGCGTCCGTCGAAGGCGATGTCGAAGGCCTGGAGGGCTAGCTTCCAGCGGGTGGTCCAGCGTTTGCGGCCGGCGCCGGTCGGGTCGAGGGACATCACCGCGAGGTAGACGCACTTCGTGGCGGCGTTCTCCGAAGGGAAGTGGCCGCGGGCCCTGACCGCCCGGCGGATCCTCGCGCTGACGGACTCGATCGCGTTCGTGGTGCAGACGATCCGGCGGATCTCGGCGTCGAACTGCAGGAACGGGACGAACTCGGCCCAAGCGTTCTCTAAGAGGTCGTCCTTGGCTGTACCTCGCGCAGGGCCCAGGCGGCTTCGCAGTATCGCCCGTCTACGCCGGTGGCGGGCTGCGACGTCTTCATTTGTGGTCGCGCATGAAGGTAGGGATCTCGTCGCGGGTCGGGTAGTTCGGCAGGGGTGCCGGCTTGTCCTGAAGGAACGCAGTGATGACGGCGGCGGCTCGGTCGTTGTTGTCGAGGCCGTTCCACATGTGGTGTCCGACTCCGGGCATGTACTGCGTGCGCTGGATGGCGGGGTCATTGGCGAGGACGGCGGTCGCCCATTGACGGACCTGGGAGGAGCATTCGGCGATCATGAGCATCGCGGGGGTCCGGGACTGCCTCAGTAGCGGTGCGATGGAGGGCGAGTCCTTGACTGTCTGCTGGACGCGGAGGCTGGCGGCGGGGCTGAAGGAGAAGTTCTGTGCGGTGTCCTCGCTGGGGATGCGGTGCGCGTCGCGCGCGCAGTAGGCGGATGCGGTGTCGCTGCCGAGGTCTGCGGCGGTGAAGGCGTTGTCGCCTTCGGCCTGTCCGATCAGTCCGGTGTCGGGGGTGAGGAGTCCGAGTCGCATGAGGCCGAATGCCACGGCGTACCGGGGGACGTGCGTCGATCGCGGTCCGGTCGGGTTCGGGGCGAGGCCTTGTGCGGATGCTCGGCCCTTGTGCCCGGTGATGTGTGCGGTGGGGCCGTCCATGGGCCCGGGCTCGGCGATGATCGCCCGGTGCAGACGTGTGGCGACGCCTGGGTCGGCCAGGGCTCGGGTGAGCACGACTCCGCCCCCGGAGAATCCGAGGATGTCGACCTTGCCCTTGTCCAGGCGGTCGACGAAGGCGGCGAGGTCACGGACCGCCCTGGAGATCGTGTACTGGTCCATGGGGAGCAGGTCGCTTCGTCCGCCGCCGGCCTGTTCGTAGGCGTAGACGTCGTAGCCCTGGCGTGCCAGGAGTCGCAGAAAGGTGTGGTCCTGCACCGAGATACCGCGGACGGGTCCTCCGTGGAGGTACACGAACGGGACCGAATGCCGGGGGCCGGGGTTCGCGGGCGGGTAGTGATACACCGCGACCCGGCTGCCCGTGGCCAGGTTCCAGTGCTGAGTGGACACGAACGGCAGCGCGGACGGGAACCGCCGGGCCGTCGGCACGGTCGGGATGCAGACCGCCGCCGTCAACGCCGCCGCTACGACCACCGGCAGGAACGGCACGAGCCGCGCCGGCCAGGTGCGGTGCCGACCCCGCCACAGCGCGAGGACAGTCCCGGTCCCGAGGGTCGTCAACCACGCGGCGAGCCCCGAACCCGCCCCGTCCGTGAGTGCGATCAGTAAGAGGAAGACGATGACCAGCGCCGCAACGGCGGCCAGGGCCAACAGCAGGCGTCCCGTGAAGCGGACGAGACGTATGGCGGACGTGGGCACGGCGGACCTCCGACAGTTTCAGAACGCTGTTTCAAAACGACGTTATCAGATGGGGGTAGGCTGCTGACCGTGGGTAGGCCCAGAACAAACGACGAGGCCGTCAAAGAGCGGCTTGTGGAGTGCGCGACCGAGATGCTCGCCACCCGTCCGCGGGAGTCCGTCACGGTCCGCGCCGTGGCCACTGCCGCCGAGGCGTCGACGACGGCGGTGTACTCCTTGTTCGGTGGTAAGGACGGGCTGATCCGTGCGGTGCGCGACAGAGCCGTCGCCGGCCTGTTCCAGGACCTGTCGGCGGTGCAGACCTCCGCGGACTCTCTCGCCGACCTCTATGCACTGGCCGTCGCCTACCGTCGTTGGGGGCGCGGACACAGCCACCTCTACACGGTGCTGTTCGGTGGTGTGCAGTCCTTCGATCCGTCGGGAGAAGCCAGTGCCAGTGACCCGGTCCGCCCGCTCCTCACGGCGATCGATCGCGCCTTGACGGCGTCCGTCCTCGCCGGCGAAGCAACGTCGATCGCCCTGTCCATCTGGGCTGCCCTGCACGGGCTCGTGACTCTCGAACTCGCCGGCGCCCTCGACGCCACCACGGCCGAGGCGGCATTCCGCTCGACGATTCACGCCACGCTGCGCGGATGGACGACCCCGGAGGTGTTCCGCGGTCTTCGCCAAGCCGAACTCGCCCGGTGACCGGATCAGGGCCGGAATCCAGGCCCTCCCGACCCTGGCTGAAGCTGTGGTGCGTGGTCGGTGAAGACCGGCAGGGCCTTCCCCCGTGAGGGTGGGCACGCGGTTATTGATCACGCGGCGAGGGTGAGTTTAGCGGCGCGGTGTCGTCCTGGTGACCTTGAGCTCGTCGCAGAGGTCGGCGTAGGCCCGGGCCCGTATTGGGCTCCGTGATCGGAGTGGAACACCGCCCTGTCCAGGGAGCCGCGGGGTGCGGGCGACCAGATCGCTGCGCATGTGGTCGGCGAAGTCGGCGATGGACCAGCCGTCGATCTTGCGGCTGAAGCAGTCCAGCACCGTCGCGAGATAGAGGAACTGTCCTCCCGCGAGCGGAAGATAGGTGATGTCACCCCATGTACTTGCGTCCCGGCCCGGCTCGGCGGTGATGGGGATTCCGAAAACGGCTGTGGCGGATATTTCGTGACGGTCACGGTGCCGTCCGACACAGGGGTGGCGGCCGCGTAGGGTCAGCGGCATGGCTGACAGGCTCGACGTAGCTGAGGCACTGGCTGGTGGATTCCCGGCGCGGGCGGACGCATGGGCCTTCGTCCGGGGCTTCGCTGCTGCCTGGTCCACCCCGGTGTCGCCGACTGATGGGTTCACATCGGCTGAGGTGCAGCGAGCTGAGGACCGACTCGGTATACGCCTCCCAGTCGCTCTCAGGGAGGCGTATGCGTTGTTCGGTCGACGGCGTGACCTGGTTGCCCAGCAGAATCCGTTGCTGGAGCCGGACGAGCTTCTGCTCGACCCTTCCGGCGAGCTGCTGGTGTTCCGCAGCGAGAACCAAGGCTGCGCCGGGTGGGGTGTGGCCTTGGCCGACCTTTCCCGTGAGGACCCGCCGGTCGCCCTGTTCGCTGATCGCCTCACCGGCTCCAGCCGACTCCACTTCCTCGACCGCCTGTCGCTGGCCTGTGTGGAAACCGTCCTGAGCGAAGCCGCCATGGCTGATGGGACCGAGGGCCGCACCTGTCAGGCAACGCCCGAGGTGGTTGCCTGTCTGGAAGAGGAGTTCGCTCCGGTTGCCTTGCCGCCGTATCCGGCGTGGTTCGAGCCGATGGGGCAGCCCGTTCGTTGGTTCTCTTCCTCTGGCCTGCTGCTCTGCCTGGAGCCCGGCTTGGAGGGAATGGATCTGGTCGTGACCGGCAGGACGATGGCTGATGTTCAACGTGCGGTTGAAGCCATCCCCGGCACCTGGCCGCCCGCCGTGCCAGCGGTATCCGAGGCGGTCGACGATCGCGAGTGGGTTCTGCCGTTCTGACGCTCACGGTGGCTGAGCGAGAACCAGCGTCCGCAGGAGAGCGAAGGACGCCCGCCCGTACGACCGGCGCTTGATCAGCTCGATCCGTGTGACCTGGCCTTCGACGGCGCCGGAGCTCCAGGGCAGGGTGCGGCCGCCGCCGAAGCGCGGGCCTTCGGCGCCGGCCCGGCGGCCGCCGTCGACGAGCGGGTGCGCGGCCTGCTCGGGCAGTCGGCCGACTGGCGGTCGACCGGCGAGCTGGGCCGCGCGCTCAACACGGCAGCTGAAGGCCGACCGCTACCCGGCTGGTCCATCGGCACGGGCCGCACCGAGGACCTCGGGTGACGCCAGGCCCGCACCACGCTGCTCGACGCCGTCGCACACCACCACCACGCTCACCTGCTCGCCGCCATCGTCGAGTTCGGCGGGTAGCGGGAGCTCCCAGCTACCCGTTACGGGCGTTTCAGGGGCGCGGTGATCCCAGAAAAGCGGCACGGTCAGCGCCGGCCGCCGCCGATGCGGCGGTCGTCGGCCAGTGCGGTCAGCGGGCCGAACTCGCGGGCAAGCTGGTTCCACGTCAGAACCTCGCCACAGCGGGCCGGGAACTCCTTCGGGTTGAACTCAGGCATGGTCCAAGTGCCAGTTCCCCGGTCCCGCAGCCACAGGTCCCCGTCACCGTCGACCACAGTCGGCGGGACCGGTACGGGCTCGGCCTGATCGATGGGCTCCCAGGTGACCCGGCCCGGGTGGGAAGCGCGGCGCAGCTCGGTGGTGGCCAGCCGCGCGGCCAAGTCACGGGTGGACTCGTCGGCGTCCTTGACCGACTCGAGTCGGAATGCGTCGTCAAGTACGGGCAGGGCTGGATTCTTGCTGCGCTTTGAACTCATACGCTGACTACCTCCGGTGGGGGGCGTCACATCCGTTATGGCACCCCGTAGAGGAACACGGTATCCGAGGCATGAGCCGGGCCGCTGCTCCCTGGGCGCTCGGGGCGCCCACGGAGCAGAGAGGGAAACGAGGTCAGGCCGGGGTGATGTTCTCGGCCTGGGGGCCCTTCTGGCCCTGGATGACGTCGAACGTGACGACCTGGTCCTCCTGGAGTTTGCGGAAGCCCGAGGAGTTGATCGCGCAGTAGTGGGCGAAGACGTCCGGGCCGCCGCCATCCTGGGCTATGAAGCCGAAGCCCTTCTCAGCGTTCAACCCCTTCACAGTTCCCGTAGCCATATCCATGCCTTCCAGTCGATGGACGCCTCCCGCCCGATGCGGAAGGCACCCCGTCACCAGGGGAAACGGCAGGGCGTGGTCCCAGAGCCCGCCGGTGTCAGGCGGGCACGGGCTTACGGTCTCAGGCCGCGGCCGACGGGTTCACCCAGCCGGCGGCGCTGGTCCCACACGCGATCTCTGGCCGCCTCGCCCAAGGGCGACAACGACGGAACCTCCGCCTCCGCCAGACGAAGGTGTCCCACATCAAAGAGGTCAACACCCACAGGGGGCAGCATCTCGGGCACCGGCACCTCGTAGAGCGAGCAGAACACACTGGAATCACCGATCCTCTTGGCGCTGGACGGACCCGTGAAGCTCAGCAGCGGCCAGGCCGACCGAACGCTGGCCATGGGGAGCCGCCCGCCACGAGGCCCGGCTCCGTCGCGGCCGTAGCCCGACGGGCCACCGCACGCAGCTCACGCAAGGCCTGCTGACCAAGATCGCCGAGCGCAAGGCCCGCAGCTCGACTCATTCGGGATTGACCTGGTAGAGGACGTGTGAGCCGTGGATCTCCGGCATACCCAGGTGGTGGGTGTTGCTGTGCAGGCGGGGCGGGGCTGGCCCGGGCGGTGGCCCGGGCCAGCCGTTGGACGCTAGGGCTTGGCGTCCGGAGCGGCCTTGGTGTCCGAGGCGGCCTTGCCGCCCTGGTTCAGCATGCCGCCGAGGGCGCTGAGGTTGCCGGCGCCGCCGACACCTCCGGTCACGAGGGGTGCCGCCTTGGCGGCGGCGTCGACTGCGATCTGGGCCATCTTCTGCAGGTGCTCGGTGGCGGTCTTCATGGCTTCCTGGGCGCGTTCGCCGGCGGCCTTGTCGTTGCCGGCGGCGGCTTCGATGCCCTTGGTCAGCACCTGGCCCATCGTGTTCAGGCCGCTCATGTCGCGGAAGAGGTTCGCGGTGGCGATGGCCTGCGCCGTTTGCAGGCCGACCGGATCGGGCATCGCCGCGAGCGGCGTGAACTTCGCCTGGGAGGCACCCATGCCGGCCGCCGTGACATCGAGGTCCTTCGCCCGCCCTCCCATGGACACCGGCGCGATGTCGGCCGGGGTGATCTGGATGGGCGAGTCCTTCCAGTTCCAGAAGCGGGTGAGGTCGATCTTCTCGGCCGAGTTGGCCCGGCCGAGGACGGCCTCGGCGAAGACGCCCTTGGTGGCGATGGCGATCGTGTTGGTGACCTGCGCCCCGAACGTGTTGTCGGCCGGCTGGCGGGACTTGGTCCACGCCTCCCGTTCCTGCTCGCTGTTGAAGTTCCACCGGAAGCCGAGGTAGTTGCCGGTGGCGGCGATCGGCTTGGGGTCCAGCAGCGTGCCGAGCAGGACGGGGGCGGCGTTCGAGCCGGCCGGGGTATAGGAGTAGTTGGCGAGGATGCGGCTGAGCGTCAGCTCGTCGGCGTTGGCCCACACGGCCTGGCTGTAGTGGCGGCGGTTGTCGTTGAGGTGGTCCAGGACCGCCTGGGGAACGTTCCCGCCGCGCACGTGGAATCCGAGTGAGGCGAGGTAGGTTCGGGTGCCGGACTTCACCGTCGCGCCGAACAGTCCGCAGATGGCCGCGCCGCCGGCGTCCTCGGTCAGGTCGGGCGCTGCGGTGGTGGTCGCGGCGATCCCGAAGTTGACCACGCCCGAGGCCATCGTCAGGCGCAGCCCGGCGAGACTGCCGCGGGCGGCCGTGCTGGACCAGGCGTCGACGGCGAGCAGCTTGTCGGCGCCCGTGAAGGTGTGGGAGGCGTGCTGCTGGATGCCGGAGCCGCCGGTGTCGCCGCAGCGGAAGGTGTGGCCGGGGAAGACCACCTGGAGGCTGCGGATCCCGAACTCGTCGTACCAGACGTCGATCTTGGATGCGTAGGGAGAGTCGGCTTTCGGCGGGACGTCGAAGGGGACGGGCGCCTCCCGCGGCGCGGTGAGCAGCCGGGCAAGGGCACCGTTGGGGAGGATCAACCAGTAGTCGCCGTTGACGGACGAGACGATGTCGCCCAGCCCGGAGACCCCGGCAAGGATGCTGTTCTTGGGAGCGGTCCAGGTCGTCGCGCCGGCTTCGACCACCAGGACCTTGCCCTCGGCCGTGACGCCCCACAGCGTGCCATCCGGGCCAGCGGACACGCGCTTCACGTTCGGTGCCGGGGTCCGCTCCGTCCAGCCGGAACTGGTGCGCTCGGAGGTCCGCCCCTCCCGGCAGTACCAGAGTCTGTCCCTGCCGACGACGGCGATGTCGTCGGCCTTGACGTTCAGGCTGTGGATCGTGCCGTCCGGGGAACGCTGGCCCAGTGAGCTGTCCCCGCCGATGAGGTAGAGGGTGCCGTCCGAGCCGCAGGCCAGGGCAAGGGCCCGCCAGCTCTGCGGGTGAGTTCGCCAGGTGGTCCCGTCGAACTGCATCAGCATGTTGTCGGTCCTGAGCCCCCAGACGGTGTCCTTGCCCGGTGCGATGCGCGCCAGGTCTCCGTCCAGTCCGGTAGTGGGCAGCGGGTTCCACTGCCGGCCCACCGCGTCGAAGCGGACCGGGCTGCCGTCGTACTTGCGCACCCCGTACACGCCCATGGCCGAAGCGGCGATGTCGGCCAGATCCACACCGTCGAAGACCTGGGGGACCGACGGCGCCTCCGGTGCCGTGCACGCGTCGAGCTTGCGCACGGTGGTATCGAACGGGTTCGCGGCCCGGATCTTCGCCGCCCAGTCAGCGGGCGCCACCGAGGCGAGCACCTCCTTGTACCGTTGCAGGCTGGTGTAGTTGAAGGTGAGCTCTTGCAGCGGGATGAACAGGCAGCGTTCCAGCTTGGTCGGCTTGGTCGTCACGTTGTAGACCTGGACGACCTCGTAGTACTGCACGGACATCGCGTGCATGTGGTTGTAGTTGGTGACGACCCGGGTGAGGACCTGCTCCTTCTCCAACTGCGTCGTCTCTCGCACGACCGTCATGTTCCGGCTGCGGGCCGCGGTCGCCAGCTGCTGGGTGCGCGCGCTGATGCGCTGCGTCGCCTCCTCCGCGACCGATTTGACGCCGGTCGAGCGCGACACCGCGGTCGTGAAGCCCGAGTTCGACGAATTGCTATAGGAACCGCCGACCCCCATACCGAAGAACGCGATGCCGCCGCTGGCGCCGGCGCTGGAGGAATTGCTCCTCTGGGACGCCTGGGACGTGCCGTACTGCTCCTCGTGGGCGATCGCGTTGGCGACCTCGCTGATCGACCGGTTCTGGTCGGTGGTGCCTGACAGTGCTTCGGCCTCGGAAGCCGCTTCGGTGCCGGTGGCCTTGGTGGTGCGCTGCCAGTCGACGACCGCGACCTTGGTGCTCTCGCCGGGCGCGAGCGCGAGGCTGTGCAATAACCGGCCGAGCGTGACGCCCTGGGCCGACCAGCTCTGCTCCGTCGTGACGATCATGCCCTCGGCCGGGCGGTCGTAGAACGGCAGGTTCTCCTCGCCGAGGTCGATGGCGCCGGTCAGCTTGCGAGCCGGTTTCGCCCCGGGGATGTCGGTGAGCACCACCGAGCGGTACCGGACGATCTCCACCGGGTAGCTGCCGGTGGTGGGAAGCAGGTCCTTGGGCGTCGGACCGTCGAGCATCGCCTTGTCCACTTCGAACGGGGGCGAGGTGCCCGCCGGGGCCGTGGTGCCGGCCGGGGTCGTCGCTGGTGTGGTGGCAGGTGTTCCGGTGCTCGGGGTGGTCATTACGGTCCCGTCTGCGAAGAGGGTGGAAAGGCCGTCAAGGCCACCAGGACCGGGAGCGCCTGGCCATCGGCATATGACGCCTTCCGAATCGCTCGAAAGCTTCACATCCCGATCACAACAGCGTCAGACTTTGTCGAATTCGGCCGGAAATGGTGCCCGGCTGCGGAGGCCCGCCCGCAGCGCCCGCTCCAGGAAGCCGGGTACCCGCGGGCCCTGGGGCTGGACTTCCGCCCCGAGCACCACAAGCCCGTCGGCCTCGAACCGCGGCGCCTGCATCCGGCGAGGCCGGATGACATGTGGCCGGGCGCCATCCAGAACGCACAGGGCCACAAGTGGACGCACGCCACAACGCCTTGCCGTCCGGAACGGAGACCCGCGCGGCCACCGGCTCCCGAGCGGCCACCGGCTCCCGCTCGGTCGGGGCGGCACCACCTGCCCTTCGGAAGCCCCGAATCTCCTTCTCAAACGATCAGTAAGGCGTGTCTGACAAATGATCACCCGGCTGGTTCGCGGAGCCAGAGGATCAGGGAGGCCAGGACGACTCCGGCCTGGTAGCGGTCGGCGAGCTTGTCGAACCTGGTCGAAATCGCGCGGAACTGCTTGAGGCGGGCGGAGCATCGTTCGACCACGTTGCGGTCGCGGTAGATCTCCTTGTCGAAGACGGGCGGTCGGCCGCCAAGACGCCCTCGGCGTTGCTGGTTGGCTGCCTGGTCTCGGCGCTCGGGGATCGTGGCGGCGATGCCCCGCCGCCGCAGCAGGTGGCGGTTCGCCCCGCTCGGATGGGCTTGTAGCCCAGCACACGTTCCGGGTCGTGCGCGGGCGGCCCGTGGTCGCGCACGGGACGCGGATCCCTTCGAGGACCTGGCCGAACGCGGTGGCGTCGTTGACGTTGCCGGGCGTGAGCACGATCGACAGGGGCAGGCCCCGGCCGTCGACCGCGAGGTGGACCTTGGTGGTCAGCCCGCCTCGGGACCGGCCGAGGGCCTGGCTCGCTTGCGAGCGGCCCTGATCTTCCAGTTCGTCCCCGTCCACGTCCCCTTTTTGCGGGCGCCGGCGGCATGCTGGTGGGCCCGGTTGACCGTGGAGTCGACCGCGACGGTCCGCTCCACCCGGCCCACCGCGTCGTCGCGGACCTGCACGTGTTCCAGCAACCTCACCCACGTCCCGTCCGCTTCCCAGCGGGCGAAACGCTCGTAGACGGTCTGCCACGGCCCGTACCGCTCGGGCAGGTCGCGCCACGGGGCCCCGGTCCGAAGCCTCCACAACACCCCGTTGACCACCTGCCGGTGATCACGCCACGGACAGCCACGCCCGTCCACCTGCGGCGACAAGGGCTCTATCCGCTCCCACCCCGCGTCCGTCAACTCTCCCCGACCTGCCGAAAGATCAATTGCCAGACCCTGCCTAGGGGCGAAACGGGCGGGCCACTGACCCGCTGCAACCACGGCGCAGGCACACCCGGACAGAGGGCGGCCGCGCCCCCGACGGTGTGTCGCGACCGAGCCGCTGACAGCCGGCCACCGGATCCGGCGTGACCGACGCGCAGGGCCGGGCTCGCCGTACGTTCCCGTGGCCGCCGGTCACCAATGACCGGCTGGGTGACCTGCACTGCCGCCCCTGCCGGAGCCAGCCAGCGCCTGGTCGAGCGTCAGCGCCCGCAGAGAAACGAGCGGTTCGGCTCGTTGACCGCCCCACTCCCCCGCCCCCAAGCGCATGCGCGCTGGTGAGACCCAGCCGAGCGGGCACAACCTCGCCTCGCCGACACGACGACCTCGGCCGTATGCCGTCGGCTGCCTCCGCGGTTCGTTCAGGCAGGGTCAGACCTGCTGCGGACCGGACGCGGTCGGATAGGCGCCGTTCGTCGCGGGCTGAGAGCCACGTGTCAGTGTGGTGCGGCAGGATCCTCCGCATGACGGACGGAATCGTTTGGCTCGCGGAGCCACAGAGCATCGCCTTCGGCGGCTACAGCGTGACCCTGGCTCGGGGGCTCGGGGTTGAGGCGCTGGCGGCGCGGATCGCGGCCTCGTCCGAGTGGTCGCAGCGGACGGTGCAGCCGGTCGGGGAGCTCACCGGGGACGAGTTGGTCGACGTGTTGGACTCGGAGTACGGGGACGCCTGGGACGGGGTCGGGCTGCGGCTGGGGGTGAGCGGCGGGTGGTCCTTCGCGGTGGCGTACGGGGGCTGGTTCGGAGAATTCCGGGACGATCCGGCGATCTCCGAGGGGGAGGCCGAGGTCTTCCAGGTGGAGTACGAGGAGGAGAACGGCAAGCCTGTGCCTCCCACCTTCCGCTACCAGCGCGACGGCCGGACGGTGTGCTCGTTCAATCTGCACCTGGACGACTCCTGGGGCAACGGCCAGGTCACCGGAGACCCCGAAGTCGTTTACAAGATCAAGGAGTTGCTGCGTGCAGAGGGCCTGCCGGACGAGGGGCGAGCGAACCGGGAGGTGCACCGGACCGTTCTCGGGGTGCTGGAGCGGCATTTCGACCTGACCCTCCCCCGCCCCCTGGTGCTGGAGGCCCCGTTGCCGGCCGTCCTGCTCCCCGACCAGAGCTGCCTCTCCGACGGGTCGGGCTGTTGAGGCGTGAACCACCAAGGCCGAGGAGCGAGCGTAGGAGTGTGCGGATGAACGTGCGGGGGCGCGTGGCGGTGGATCGGTGACGGTGTATCACATCAAGCACCTGCCTGCCGCAATGGTGCCAAACGACGGTGTCGGGGGCCGGTCCGGGGTCCGGGAAGGTGTCAGGACCTGGTCCGTGACCCGGGACGGTGTCGCTTCCCGGTCCGGGTCCGGAGGCGGCGTCGCCACCTGGGCTGTGGCCGACGCCGAACGGTGGCGAAGGGCGGCGGTACCGTCCGTTCTCGCTCCCGGCGTGGGCGGATGGGTACTGGCTGCCCTGGTGGCGGCGGCGTACGTCCTGCTGTTCGGGCTCTCGTCCGCGTCCGCGGCCTGGCACAGAGGCTCCGGAGGCGGGACGGACTGGCTGAGGTATCCGGGGCTGGTGCTGCTGACCGCCCTGCCCCTCTGGTATCGGTACGTTCCGGTCGCTGCCATACCGGCGGCCGTGATCGCCGGTGGAGAGGCGGTTCTCACTCTGGCCCGGTCCGGTGACGTGGACCGTCCGGCGCGGGCCGGGTGGCTGGTCGTTCTCGCCGCCTGCGCCGTCGCGGCCATCGGAGCCTGGTTGCGGCTGCGGGCCCGGCGCCGGCAGCGGGCGCTGGCCCTCGCCGCCGCGGGAGCGCGGCGCTTCCCGCTGCCCGATGGCACCCCGGAAGCGGACGGCCATCGCGGACACCAGCAGGTCTACCTCGGACTGGCGCTCTGCCTGCTCGCGGCGGCCATCCTGGCCGACGGCCTGTTCGGGGACCTGACCGCGTCCGGCACCGCCTTCGACGCCGTGGGGCAGCAACGCATCGCTCTGGTGCTCCTGGTGGCCGGTACGACCGTCTACGGCCGGGGGCAGCTCGCCTACCTGGCCGCCCGACGCCTGCACGAGGAGCTCCAGCCCGCTCTGATCGTCGGCGTTCGTGCCGGGGCCGACGGGCGCCACTGGGTGTGCGCGGACGCCCGCACCCGCTCGGCGGCGCCCCTGATCGCGTACGTTGCCGGCAAGAGCGACACCCCCGCACGGACGCGGCTCCTGGGCAGCGGCTCGGCGTACGCAGCGGTGAACGGACACCACGACATCGACCCCCGGCACGAGCCCTTCGAAGCGGTCCTCTACGGCACCCTCGCGGAGGGCGACGAAGTCGTCCTGGCGTACGCCTGTGCCGAATACCACCTCCACCAGGAGACGGCGCAGATGTACGAGACCGTCACCACTGCCCCGCTCCGCCCGGACCGCCGGCACGGGCTGGGCCCGTGGGATCCGGCAGACGGCCCCACCAGGCAGCGTGAGCGGCTCCGCGAAAGCCAGGAGAGGGCCGAGCGCCACCGGGAGGAACAGCGCAAGGCACAGGAGCGCCGCAGGAACCAGCCCCGCCGTTCCTCGACCCGGGGACGCGGGAACGGCTCCGGCCCCCGGCACCATGGAGGCGGGGGCTGCGGCTCCAGTTGCGGCTCCAGTTGCGGCTCGAACTGCGGGGGCGACTGAGCCGGAGTACTGGGACGCCGGGCGGCAGGGTGCCACTGTCGGCGCCCTGCTTCTCGTCGCAGGCACTCGGGACTTCCGAGGGAGGGGCCACGACCTCGCGCACCGTGGCATCCACTACACCTCGGGCACCGCCTGACACTGAAATGGCGCCTCGGTCCTTGGACCCGGACGCCATCTGCAACACCCGCCGCTACCGAGCCCGACCACCGGCACCCAGGCCGGCCAGCGGCTCAGGAATCTGTACCAGACTGTCCGGCAGGCGTCACAGATCGTCACCACTAAAACGCGGCATCCTGTCACCAGTACAGATGACACACCGCGGTCAGTGACATCTCTGCTCCCCCAGGGACAACAAACCGCAGATCCGCGCGTCGCTTCTGATCGGCAAAGCGCCCACCGAGGGCGAGGAGGAGACCCGGCTCCTGCTCCGCTTCGCGTCCCCCGCGCCCCCGCACTCATCGCGAAGTGGATCAGCTACCAGGTCTTCTTCAACACCGAGCGGCAGGACTGGAGGAGGGGCGTCGAGGCCGCATTCCGCTACCGCGAGCGCGAGCAGCACCTTCAGGTGCCCTACGACCACGTCGAGTGCCGAGGGCCCGTACCCGCTCGGGAGGTGGCTCTCCGACCAGCAGCGGGTGTTCCGGGCCGGGACGATGACCGGAGAGCGGGCCACCGAGCCGGAGGGGCCTGCTCGGGGGACATGAAGCCGGGTGAACCAATGACCATGCCCGTACGGGGCATCGCGGATTGCGGGGAGATCGTCTCGAGACCGTCGAGAGACCGCGCGATGCCGGAGTCGATGGCCCGCGGCCTGTCGGCGGTGACCAGGATGTTCGTCGGTTTGAGGTCACGGTGGATCAACCCGGTGCCGTGGATGGCCTGGAGTGCGAGGGCGAGGCGGTTGGCGAGGACGCGTAACGAGTGTTCCGGCAAAGGGCCGAAGTCCTCGGAGACAACGGTGCTCAGGTCCGGACCGGGTATGTACTGAGTCGCGACCCAGGGGATGGTCGCTTCGGTGTCCGCGTCGAGCACGGTCGCGGTCCACGAGCCCCCCACGCGTCGCGCGGCGGCCACCCCTCGAGCGAACCGGCGTCGAAAGTCCGGAACTTGGGCAATTCGTCGTGGACCACCTTGAGGGCTACGGCACGCCCGCCCTCGGACCGACCCAGATGCACCCGGCCCATACCGCCCTCACCGAGCCGGCCCAGCCGATGTCGTGCAGCGGCCCTGAAGTACAGGCCGTGCTAATGGAGTTGATCCATGCCCGTCATCCTTCACTCCTGTGGCGCGACGCCCCTTCGTGCACCTCCGCAGCGATGCCGGAGCCGGCCTCGAGTTCGCCGCATCCCTGTGACGGACATGGGCGTGTGCTGTGCGGCCGCGCAAGCATTTCGGGTGTACGTCGGGCGGGTCGGAGGGCGGCCGGCGGATGAACGTGATGATCTTGGCGGTGTCATACCGCAGGCGCCCGCGCACGCCGTGAGCCGCACGTCAGACGCGCGGGCCTCGCGGTCCCGTAGCCGGCAGACAGGAGCAGGACATTGTCCGAGCAAGCCACCGCCACCATGACCGACGCAGCCAAGCAGCGCATCTTCGCCATGCTCGACAGGGACGGCGACGGCGCCATCTCCCGCTCGGAGTACCTCGCGCGGGTCGACCGTGCGGCGGAGGCCATGGGCCGAGGCACCGACGACCCCGTGGTGCACACGGCACGCGCCGCGCACGAGGAGGTCTTCGCGGATATGGACGCCGACCACGACGGGCGGGTCACGTTCGAGGAGTACCGCACCTGGGCCGGCCACGACGCGTTCGAACGGTCCTGCCGGCCGGCCCTCGGCTCACTGTTCGATGTCGCCGACCACGACGCCGACGGCCGGCTCACCCGCGAGGAGTTCACCCGGCTGCGGATGGCGTCCAGCAACACCGAGGCGGACGCCGGCCGGGCCTTCGACGACCTCGACACCGACCGCGACGGCCTCATCGACCGCGACGACTACCTCGCCGGCATCCACGACTACGTCACCACCGGCTCCTCCCCCATGGCCGCCGCCTACCGAGCCCTGCCGAACCCCTGAACCCGCCCCCTCCGACCCGTCCGTGAGGGGCGAGCGGGATTGCCTGCGCCCAGGTGACGGTGTGCCGGGTACGGCAGGTCTCACCGGCGCCCTACCGGCACCGCGGGTCCGGGGCCGGCGGCAGTCACTGCGCCGGCTCTTGGTCCGCCTTGCTCCGGTTCGGACGGGCGGTCCCGCGCCTCTATATACGTTCCACGAGCTGGTGCCCGAATCCCAGGCCTCAGCAAGCGGGACCATGATGGGCCGCACCCCGCACTGCACCAGGCTTGCCGGCGGCGCCGGGCCGGTCGCCGGAGGGTCCAGATGCTGCTTGAACAGGCTAGTGCGGTAGCCGAACCAGCACTCGGCGGCGCTGGGCCGGTCTCCGACCTCCTGCCGCTCGGCGTGGGCGGCTGCGGTGCGGGCGCGGTCCAGCCGGTAGGCGCGGCCAACGAATGCGCCCGGCGTGCTATTTGACGTAGATCTCGTCGAGGACGTCGATGACCCCCGCTGCGTTCAGGTGGTAGCGGAAGGGCAGGCCCCTGTCCGGGTGGGTCTCCAGCCACCCGGTCAGCTCGCTGGTGGAGATGGGACGGCCCATCACGGCTGCCGTGAGGATCGGATCCGTCGCGGTGATCTTGGCGGTCTCCGCGATCGGGATGTACGTCCACGCGCCCGACGGTTCGAAGCGCCCGGGGCAGCCGTACGTGCCGTGCTGGACGATGAGAGTGGTCATACCGCCCTCGGGTGTGAAGCGGTGCACGGCGATCGTGTCCGGCGAGATCGGCATCCTGTGGTCGGCACCGCAGGCCGGCGCGGGGGGCGGGGACGGGGCCGGTGGTTTCTTCCCCGCCGGGGTGGCGGTCGCCGAGGGTTTGGGCGCCGCGCCGGTCTTCGAGGGGGCCGGCACGGCGGCCGTGGTGCCGGCAGTGGGCGGGGCCGGGGTGGCCGCGGTGGGCTTCGCGTCCGGCGCGGCCAGGTCGTCGCCGTTCTGACAGGCGGTGAGCGCCAGCACGCCGCATACCGCCAGGGCGGCCATGGCCGCCTGCCTGCGAACCGCTCTCATGGTCTTCTCCCTCTCCCGGATTCCGGCGTCGCCGCACCGTAGCCCCCGGGATCCGGCCGGGGCGACGGCCGGACGCGGTTCGTCACCGGGCCGGGATCCCGTTGTTGCGGAGCGCGGACCTCCGTCCCCGACCGGCGGACGCCCTCGACCGCCCACCGGTCGGGGGCGGGGGCCAGGAGGCCTGCGGCGGGGGCCGCGCCCCCACAAGCGGCCCGCCGGCCGCCCTCTCCGGAAGCTCCTCCTCGACACCGTCGTCCGCCGTCACGGGGGATGGACGGCGCCCCCATCACGCTGGTCAAGGGGCCGAACACGGAACATCGAGGGAGAGGTTGCCATGCCCAACGCCCCGCACATCGCACTCGATTCGGTCGGCTCCGGGGTCGTTGACGGACGCCAGATCCGGGCCTTGGCCTTCCAGTCCGTACGGCTGGAGTACCTGCGACACGTGCTTTCGGAGCTCGGCCTCGCGGCGGCTGGCAGCCGCGCTCTCGTCGTCGGCAGCGGGCGCGGACTTCTGGCCCACGGCCTCGCCCGGATCGGCTTCGAGGTGGTCGCCGTCGACCCGTCCCCCACCGCGACGGCCCTCGCCCGGGAAGCCGACGACGGTCTCGGCGTCACGTACCTGACATCACCAGCAGCGGAAGTCGGTCTGCCTGACGACTCCTTCGACCTCGTGTACTGCGTGTACTGCGCTGACACCCTGGAGATCACCGACCGGCAGGACGCGGTCCTCGCGGAGGCGGCACGCGTACTGCGCCCCGGTGGGGCCTTCGTCTACGACACGGTGAACCGCACTCCCCTGTCCCGCCTCATCTACCTGGGTGCCTTCCAGGCCTTTCCGGGCACACCGATCATGCCGCGCGGCGGCACGTTGACCGATGAACAGCTGCCGGAGCTGGTCGACATGGTGCTCATGCCGAAGGGGAATCCGGTGGTGACGTATCTGGGGTACGCGGTCCACGGCGCCCGAACCACCTTCGTCCGGCGCTGTCGGGCGACGTCGCGTGGCAGGAGGGCCTGCCGGTGGAGTCGTCGGCCGGGCGCTGCCGGATTCACGGCGCGAGCGCCTGGAGGACATCGACCAAGAGCTCCTGGCCGAAGCCGCTGTCACCACCACCCGAACGACGCGGTGCGCACCCGATCGCGGGCTCGCGCATCGCCCGAGTAGGCGGCCGCGGTCTCAGAGAATGGAGCAGCAGTCGGGAGGCGGTGGGTTGAGTCTCCCGTAAGGGGAGACGCGAAGGTGGGGTCATGAACGGCGACGCGCTTTACTCGATCGGCGATCTGGCCCGGCGGACCGGGCTGACGGTCAAGGCCATACGGTTCTACTCCGACTCGGGGATCGTGCCGCCGACTGACCGCAGCCCGGCCGGCTACCGGCTCTACGACATCGATGCCCTCGCGCGTCTGGATCTTGTGCGGACGTTGCGCGACCTGGGACTCGACCTTGCCGCTGTCCGGCAGGTCCTGGACCGGGAGATATCGCTGCCCGCGGTCGCCGCGGCGCACGCCGACGCGCTGGAGGTGCAGATCCGCACCCTGCGGCTGCGGCGTGCGGTGCTGCGAGCGGTGGCCAGGCGTGGCTCTACCCCTGAGGAGATGGACCTGATGCACAAACTCGCCAAGCTTTCCGATGACGAACGTCGGCGTCTCATCGGCGACTTCATCGATGACACCTTCGGCGGTCTCGACGCCAACCCCGAACTCGTGGCCATGATGCGCTCGGCCATGCCCGACCTGCCCGACGATCCCACCCCGGAGCAGGTCGACGCCTGGGTCGAACTCGCCGAGCTCTCCCAGGACCCGGACTTCCGCGCGTCCGTGCGCCGCATGGCCGAGTACCAGGCGGCCCAACGCGATCAGGGCGACACCACAGGTCTGCACCACGACCTCACCGAAGCCGTCCGCGACCAGGTCGGCCGGGCGTTGGCGGACGGGATCGCGCCGGCCTCGCCGCAGGCGGCCCCGGTGATCACCGCGCTCATGGCCCGCTACGCACACGTCTTCGGCCGCGCCGACGACGCAGAACTGCGGCAGTGGCTGCTGACGCGTCTGGAGACCGCCAACGATCCCCGCGCGGAGCGGTACTGGCACTTGCTGGCCGTGGTCAACGGTTGGCCTGTCCCCGAGACCCTGGGCCCGGTGTTCGACTGGTTCGTCCAGGCCCTGCGCGCCCGGGTGGGACGCTAGCGCGAGGTCGATCGGAACGCGGCGCGGCCCGGCTGACCAGGCCCTGCCCGCGCCGCCGGGATAGACCTGGCGGCGCGGGCAGGGGCTCGGTCCTAGCTACCGCCCGTCGGGTGCCACTCGCGGCGGAGGAGGCCGAAGACCCAGGAGTCGGAGACGTCGCCGTTGACGACGCAGTCCTCGCGGAGGGTGCCCTCGCGGACGAAGCCGAGCTTCTCCAGGACCCGGGCGGACGCCACGTTGCGGGTGTCGGTCTCGGCCTGGACGCGGTTCAGGTCCAGGGCGTCGAACGCCCACCGCAGAACGGCGTGCGCGGTCTCCGTGGCGTAGCCGTGGCCCCACACGGAAGCGTCGAAGACGTAGCCGAGGGACGCGCTGCGGAAGTCCGGGTTCCAGCTGGTCAGGCCGCACCAGCCGATGAACGCGCCGTCGGAGAGGCGTTCGACGGCCACCCGGGCTCCCGTGCCTTCCTCCTCGATCCTCCGGCAGGTCGTGAGGAAGCGCTGGGAGCGGGCCGGTTCGGTCCACGGCGGGGAGTCCCAGTAACGCAGCACGTGGGCGCTGCTGTGCAGCGCGTAGAGCGGCTCCGCGTCGGCGTCGGTGAAGGGCCGCAGCCGCAGCCGGGCGGTGTGCAGCTCGGGAGTGGGCAGTGTCATGCGGTGCATCCTGCCGCGTCACGCCCACCCCGACCATCGGTTTATCCGGGCGGTCGGGGCGCGGCGCGCGCGTACGCACCCGATCACGCCGGACGCGCGCCACGGGCGGCGAGGCCCCTGTTCCGACCGCTCCGCTGACGGAGGCTTCGGGCGTGCCGGGCGACCGGCCGGTCACCGCCGCGGACGCGGGCCCGGGAGCGGGTGCTGGCTGGTGGTGCGGGGCGTGGTGCTACGCAACTGCCGTACGGCCGGCCCCGTGTCGGCCCGGGGCGGCCGGGTGGGTCAGTAGCGGACCCAGAGGGTGATGATGTCCGGGCGGCTGGTGCTGAAGGGCTCGCAGAAGAAGATGGGGCCCCAGATGTTGTAGCCGGCCCGGCCGGCGGCCACGCATTCGGTGTACGAGGCGTGGTTGCTGCGGGCGTAGAAGCCGGGGCCGGGGGTGGCCTCGGCGGCTCCCGCGGCGCCGAGCGCGAGGGCTCCGGCGGTGACGGCGGTGGCGAGAGCGGCTGCTGTGCGGCGGTACATGGCATGTCCTCCTGAAAATGCCGGGGATGCCCGGCAGATTGCCCGACGATGCGATGTGGTGCGGTACGTGCAGGCTGCGCAGCCGGACATGAACGTACCGTCACGAACCAGACCACACAATAGGTCTAGGCCAATGCGCGCGTTCCACCGCGACCACCATCCGCGGCACCACCGCCCGGCGTCAGACGCCGACCGCCTCTTCCATCTCCTCCTCCACCCTCGCGCCCCGCCCCTTCGCATCCTCCGCCTCCGTGGCGCGCCGGCGTTCGACGAGTCCGGCTGTGGCGGTGAGCAGGAGGCCGAGGAGGAGCCAGAGGACGAGGGTGCCCATCTGGCGGGAGAGGTCGTCGTTGCCGAAGTAGAGGAGGCTGCGCAGGCCCCCGATGTATCCGGCGCCGTTCCAGAAGGCGTTCAGGGAGCCGAAGAAGCCGTTCTGCAGCTCAGGCCGGAACAATCCGCCGGAGCTGGTGAAGTTGAGCATCACGAACAGCACCATCATGGCCAGCGTCGTCCAGCGCTTGAGGAAGGTGTGCAGGCCGACTCCGATGAACAGGATGCCCGCGCAATACAGCCAGGTCAGGCCCCAGACACCGGCCAGTCCGTGGTGGGCGAGGTGGAAGACCGGTCCGGCGAGCAGCGCGCCGATCGCGCTGACGACACCCGATACGCCGACCACGAGCACGGCGCGGCTGCGCATGCGCAGCGCGGCGCCCGCACCGCCGAGTACCGCCACCGAGGCGTAGGAGCCGATGCTGACGGCGACGAGCAGGAAGAAGAGTCCCTGCCCGGTCGGGTCGTCGTCGACGGTGGGGACGACATCGGTCACCGCGAGCGGGGCGCCCTGCCGGGCGGCGATCGGTGTGAAGATCTTTTCCGCGACGGTGGCGCCCGTGTCGGAGGCGGCCGTGGCCACGATCAGCTCGGGCGCGGTGCCGCTCGGTACGTAGGCGCCGGTGATGCGGCGGTCCTTGAGCTGCCGCACCGCGTCGGCGCGACGGGCCACCGTGCGCACGTCGAGGGCGTCACCGGCCCGGTCCTTCACGGTCTGGGCGAAGACCTTCGCCTGGGGCCCTTCGCCCACCACGGCGACCGGCAGATGGTGGGGCTCCGGCTGGACGAAGGCGCCCATGTAGGCCAGCCCCATGCCGAGGCACATCAGCAGGGGGGTGAGCAGGTGGGTGAGCACGTGACGGAGCGCGGGGTTCCGGGCCGACTTCTCCGGGTGGTGCGAGGCGGTCGTGTGACCGGACATGAGACGGGACCTCCGATGTCGGCTCGGGCTGCGGAACACCCCACCGGCAGATAGTTGGTATATACAACGGCCGTAATGGTTGTACTATACAACTACAAGCCGGAAGGAGTGGTCATGATCAGGAACGCATCGGGGACCCGAGCCCCGTCCAGCGGCGCCAGCGATCAGGGTGAGACGCGTCACGACGCGGCCGTCGAGACGATCCAGCGCGAGATGACCGCCTTCGCCCGGCGCGCCCGGTCGGTGGCCGCGCGGATGCATCCGGAGCTCTCACTGGTGTCCTTCACCCTGCTCGGCCACCTGGAGGAGCACCCGGGCACCCGGGTCTCCGATCTCGCCGCCCACTACGCGCTCGACAAGTCGACCGTCAGCCGCCAGGTCGCGGCGCTGGAGCGGGCGGGACTGATCGAGCGGCGCGCCGACCCGGACGACCATCGGGTGTGCGTACTGGAACCCACCCCCGCGGGCGCCGCGACCCTCGCGCGGGCGACGGCACACCGGCGGGCGATGTTCCGGGACCGCCTCGCGGACTGGCACCCCGACGACCTCGACCGCTTCGCCGCCTACCTGCTCCGCTACAACGACTGGCCGGGGTCGGAGCGGGACGACCGGGACCCCGGCGGCGGAATGTCCCAGACCCTTTAGTTGCTATATGCACCGAACTGCGCGGGCGACTCCGTGTCCCGCGCGACCTCCAGGAGATTCGCATGTCGGACCGCACCCCCGAACAGCCCGCAGACGTCGTCGCACGCCTTCGGAACGCCTTCGCCACCGGCCGCACGAAGCCGTTGAGCTGGCGCACCAGTCAGCTCGAAGCACTGCGGACGCTGCTCACCGAGCGGGGCGAGGAGCTGGCCGCCGCGCTCCGGTCCGACCTCGGCAAGAGCCGGGCGGAGGCCTACCGCACTGAGATCGACTTCGTCGTGCGCGAGATCGACCACACCCTGGATCACCTGGCCGACTGGCTGCGTCCCCAGCCCGCCCCGGTTCCGGAGCGGCTGAACCCGGCGACCGCGCACACCGTGCAGGACCCGCTCGGCGTGGTCCTCGTGATCGCGCCGTGGAACTATCCCCTCCAGCTCCTGCTCGCTCCGGTCGTCGGCGCGCTGGCGGCGGGCAACTGCGTCGTGGCCAAGCCCAGCGAGCTGTCGCCCGCCACCTCGCGCGCGGTCGCCGACCTCCTGCCGCGCTACCTGGACCGCGAAGCCGTGGCCGTGGTGGAGGGCGCGGTGCCCGAAACCACCGAGCTGCTGGCCCAGCGTTTCGACCACATCTTCTACACGGGCAACGGGCAGGTCGGCCGGATCGTCATGCGGGCCGCCGCCGAGAACCTCACCCCCGTCACGCTCGAACTCGGCGGCAAGTCGCCGGCCTTCGTCGACCGCGGTACGGACATCGGCGTCGTCGCCGCGCGCCTGGCGGCCACCAAGTTCATGAACGCGGGCCAGACCTGCGTCGCGCCCGACTACGTGCTGACCGATCCCGGCACCGCCAGGGAGCTGGAGCAGGCTCTCGCCGAGGCCCTGCGCGGGCTCTACGGCGAGGACCCCTCGGCGGCCCCGGACTACGGCCGGATCATCAACGAGCGCCACTTCGACCGCCTGACCGGCCTGCTCGACTCCGGGCGCACCGTCACCGGCGGCGTGCACGACCGCGCCGACCGCTACATCGCTCCGACCGTCCTGGCCGGGGTGGCGCCCGATTCCCCGGTCATGCGCGAGGAGATCTTCGGCCCGATCCTCCCCGTGGTCGAGGTGGCCGACCTCGACGAGGCCATCGCCTTCATCGGTGACCGCGACAAGCCCCTGGCGCTGTACGCCTTCACCGAGTCCGACGTCACCCGCGAGCGCCTGAGCCGGGAAACCTCCTCGGGTGGCTTGGCCTTCAACCTGCCGGTCGCCCACCTCACCGTCTCCGACCTGCCCTTCGGCGGCGTGGGGGAAAGCGGCATGGGCAACTACCACGGCCGCTACTCCTTGGACACCTTCAGCCACCGCAAGGCCGTGCTGGACAAGCCCCTGAGCTGACGGCCCCGGCCGCCCAGCCAAACGATCCTCCGGCCACGGCGCTAGGCTGCGCGGCATGTCTGCGAACATCGCCTTCACCTTCCGCGTCACCGGCATCGAGGACGAGGCCCGGGCGCGGGCGGTCGTCGAGGAGCTCCGGGAGCTGATGCGGGACGAGAGCATCGGCGGCCAGGTGAGCATCGCCATCGTGCAGGAGCGCGGCGGGCACGTCGTCACCGGCGGGACCGACTTCCCCGTGTCCGTGAGCCGCGCCCACCTCTGGTGCCCGGAGTTCGAGAAGTCCCTCGCCTGGTACGCGAAGGAGGCGGCGCCTTCGGCGACGTGCGCGGTCGAGTGGGGCCACCCGGACGAGCAGCACTGACCCGGAGCCGGCCCACGGAGCCGGGCCGACGGGACGTCGACCCGCGCGGCGGCACATGCGCGGGCAGCGAGCGGAAGGGGAACGTGGACGTGTTGGCGGCGCCCTCCTCGTCCCGCGACGTGGCCGAGCTGGCCCGTCGACGAACTCGGCCTCGGCGACATCGACCCCGGCATTCGGGGGCAGACGCGCGACGGGCGGCTCACCCTGTTCACCCGATCAGGCCCCTGCTGAGGCGGTGCGCCTGGTCGGGCTGCCGCAGCCTGCTCGAATGGAACCGACCCTGGCGATGGGCGGAACGGGATCGCCCGTACTGGACGAGAGGACGCCATGCAGATCGCCGTCACTACCCCGACCGGCAACGTCGGCCGGCACGTCGTCACCACACTGATCCGCGCGGGGGTCCGACCCCGGGTCCTGCTGCGCGACCCCGGACGGCTGGCACCCGGGATCCGTGCGGAGGTGGACGACGTGCGGGTCGACCAGTACGACGCCGACGCGGTCGCGGTCGCCACCCGTGATGTGGACGCCCTCTTCTGGGTGGACCCGACTAACGGGGGCGAGGACCCCCTCGCCGACTACGCACGCGCCACCACCAGCGTGGTCCGCGCCGTCACGGAGAACGGCATCGGCCGCGTCGTCTTCCTGAGCAGTGTCGGCGCCGAGAAGCGCCACGGCGCCGGCGAGATCGACGGGCTGGCCCACACCGAGACCGCACTCGACGCGGTGGCCTCGGGCGCGGGCGTCGACGTCGCCCATCTGCGCTGCGGCTACTTCTTCACCAATCTGGAGCTGCAACTCGACGCCCTGCGGGCGGGCACCCTCCAAGTGGTCCTTCCGCTCGATCAGCCCATGCCCTGGGTGGCGCCCCGCGACATCGCCGAGGTCGCCGCCACCCTCCTGCTCTCTCCCGCCTGGTCGGGGCGCCGCGTACAAGCGGTCCACGGACCCGCCGACCTCACCTGGGACCAGGTCGCCCGCATCCTCACCACCGCCACCGGCCGGCCGATCGACGTCAAAAGGATCACCGACGAGGCCATGCGCGCCCACCTCCGCGCAGCCGGGATGACCGACGGCCTGGTCGAGGCCGTCCTGGGCATGTCGACGGGTCTCCGCGAAGGCTTCGTACCCGAACAACCCCGCACCGTCCGGACCACCACCCCGACCCCCCTGGCTGCCTGGGCCCACGCCCATCTACGGCACCGGATCACCGACGTACCGCGGTAGGGCGGCCGTCCACCCAGCCTCCATCACCACCTCACACAGGTCAACTACGCCTTCTTCAGCAGGCTTTGGGATCGTCGACGAGGTCCACGGCGCCGCCGCCCCTCGGGAGCCATCGGTGCGTTCGCGTGGCGGGCTCGACGGTGGACGAGGCCCCACATGCCGACGGCCAGGAACCAGAGGAGCAGGGGAAACGCGGCGACGCGCTCCATGCCGCCCATGCCGAGCCCGAGGTAGCGGTGCGAGAGGAACAGCCCGAGGGCCGTGAGCGCCGTGGCCCCCAACAGGCCGGCGCCCCACCGCGACGGTGCCGGAGCCTGCTCCCTCATGCCGAGCCCGGCGAGGACCAGGCCGATGTTGCCCACGGCCATGATCAGAAGCGCGCCGAGGACGTGTTGGTTCTCGTTCACGTCCGCGGGAGCCAGCCCGGCCAACACGAAGCCGACGCCGGCACCGGCCAGCATCAACCGGGCCAGCACACCGGCCGGGCCGCGTCGCCACAGGCCGGCGCCGGTCATCGCCACACCCACGACGAGCAGCAGTCCCAAGGCGACGAACGACATGTTCATCAAGCCGTGTTCGGGAGAGCAGACGTACCGAGGTTCAGGATCCGGTTGCAGCGCACACCGCGCATTGCCCAGATCGCTGATGTTGTTCCGTGCCCAGCTGTACGGCCTCGCCCACGCCGACTCGACGACACCGTGGATCACGAAGAACTGCGCTACGCCCACGACCCAGGCCGCGTACCCGATCCGAACCCTCACGGGTCCCCCTTCCGTCACGTAACTCCCGTACGGACAGCCGATCATGCGGCCGGACATCCACGCACTCCCACGAACCCCCCGCGCCGGGGTGGGGCAGGCCCCACCCCGGTCTAGAGAAAACCTGGAGCGGCAGGCGGGAGCCTTCGGTCATCGGGGTTCACGACCTCACTTGCGAAGGAGTCCGACCGTGAAGCAGCTACTCCGTCTGGGCCTTGCCGGGCTGTTCGCCTTGGCCGCCGTGTTCGGCGGCGCGTCCTGGGGCGCCGCGCCGGCGCGGGCCGCGTCCGCCGTGGGCGGGCAGATCACGCGTTCCGAGGTGCTGCAACGGGCGCAGCACTGGGTCAACCAGGGTTACACGTACCTCAATTCCGGCGACACAGGGACCTGGCGGGCGGGGCCCGACGGCGGGAAGAGCTACCGGCGGGACTGCTCGGGCCTGGTCTCGATGGCCTGGCACCTCGACGGCAGCTACGTGACCGGCGACTTCCTCTCCGGCGGGCACGGCTGGCACACCCTGGCCGGCGGCATCGACGCGCTCAGGCCCGGCGACGCGTACGTCAACTCCGGGCACATGGAGCTCTTCGCCCGGTGGGACAACGAGAACGACCATTCCCAGGGCGCGGAGGTCTACTCGTTCAACAATACCGGCGAGACCGTGGAGAACCCGTACGCGCCGAGCAACTTCGGTACGACCGGGCACCGTTCGCGATCCGCGCTGAACAACTACACGGCCATCCGCTACGACAACGTCGTCGAGGACGGCGGCGCCGTCCACGAGGTCAGCGGGCTGTCCACCGGGTGGTCGGACGGCACGGTCACCGGGACGGCCGCGTCCGCGGTGAGCGCCGTCGTGGTGGGCGGCTACCGCACGGTCTACTCCGTGGAGGCGGGCGGCCAACTGCACGAGCGCGGCGCCGCCTCCGGTTGGGCCGACGGCTACATCCCCACCAGCGCTCCGGTCAGCGGGGTCTCGGCGATCGTCCACAACGGTGTGCGGCTGGTGTACGTCATCGAGAACGGCCAACTGCACGAGCTGGACGGCGGGCACGGCTGGGCCGACGGCTACATTCCGACGTCCGCGCCGGTCACCGCCGTGTCGGCGATCAGCATCAACGGTGTCCGGCTCGTCTACGCGGTCGAGAACGGCGTCGTCCACGAGATCAACGGCGGAGCGGGCTGGTCGGACTCGCCCATCGGCACGACCGCTTCGGTTTCGGCGGTGTCCGCGGTCGACTACGGCGGCACGCGCATGCTGTACACCGTCCAGGGCGGGACCCTGCACGAGGTCAACGGCGCAGCGGGCTGGTCGAACACCCAGGTCTCCCCCACCCCCGTGAGTGCGGTCTCGGCGGTCATCCGTAGCGGCACCCGGCTCGTGTACGCGGTGGAGGCCGACGGGCGCCTGCACGAGTTCGACGGCGGCGCCGGTTGGGCGGACGGCACGGTCATGAGCACCGCCGTGAAGCCGGGTTCGATCGCCGCGCTCAACGACAACGGTCTGCGGCGGATCTACACCCTCCAGTAGCGGGCCACCGGGGGCGGGGCGGGTTCGTCCCGCTCCCGGGCGTCGAGCTCCTGGAACGTCGCCAAGGCGGCGGCGCACAGGCCGGCGGCCCGGGCGCCGTCGCCCAGGGCTTCGTACACGCCGGCGAGGTCGCGCTGCGCGCGGGCCCGGAAGAGCGGGACCCCCAGACCGTCCCAGATGGCGATGGCCGCCGACAGCGGGGGCCGGGCCTGCGCAGCGCGTCCTTCGGCGAGGTGCAGTTCACCGATGGTCCGCAGGACCAGTCCCTCACCGAAGCCGTCCTGATGGGCCCGGCAGACCTCCAGCGCCTGTGACAGCGGCGGAAGGGTAGCCGTGCCGAGCCGTATCCGCACCTTGCTCAGCGCCTGTTGGGCGTACGCCGCCATCAGGTGGTCACCGATCGCGCTGAGCAGCCGGAGGGCCTGGTCGAAGAGGGTCTGCGCCTCTTCGTAGTCGCCGAGGGCCCGATGGACCAGGCCCGTGGTGCGCAGGGTCAGAGCCTCGCCGCGCCGGCTGCCGAGCCGCTGGTAGGCCCTCATGGCGGTGTCGAGCGTGTCCAGGGCCCCGGGATAGCGGCCCTGTTCCAGGTCCACCGAGGCCAGCAGTCTTGACGCGCAGCCCAATCCGGCATCGTCCTTGGCCTCGGCGAAGATCTCGACGGCGCGGGTGAGGGCGTGGCGGGCGGCGGCGAACCGGCCCTGTTCCCGGTACGCGCTGCCGGCGCCGGCCCGGACCACGCCCTGACCGCGCAGGTCGCCGGCTTCCTCGAAGAGCGGTAGTGCCAGGTCGAAGTACGCGTGCGCCTCGTCGTAGCAGTCCTGCGAGTACCGCAGTTGGCCCAGACCCGCGAGCAGCATGGCCTCACCGGCGCGGTTGCCGGCGCGGCGGGTGGCGGCGATCGCCGCGTCGTGGGTGCGCCACCAGGCGTCGAAGCGGTTGCCGACGCCGAAGGACGAGGAACACAGGGCGAGGGAGAGCTCCATGGCGGCCACGTCGAGGTCCAGTGCGGCGGCGCGTTCGACGGCGGCGACCAGGGCGGCCGACTCCGCGGCGAACCACTCGGCGGGATCATCGGGCACGGGCGCGCCCGGGCGGGCCGTCGTGTACTGGACGCACATGTCGACCTCGCCCGACGGGGCGTCGACCGCGACCCGCCGGATCAGCCAGAGCCAGGAGCCCAGCGCTCTGGCCGCGGCGGCGCGTCGCTCCCCGGTGGGCTCCTCGGCCTCGGCGCGTTCGGCGGCGTACACCCGGTGCAAGTCGTGGATGCGGTACCGGACCTCTCCCGACGGTCCCACCGAGACCACGGAGAGCAGTTGGGCATCGAACAGTTGCTCGACGGCGTCGTCCGCCGTGTGCGCGTCCCCGTCCAGCAGCGCGGCCACGAGCCACGGGGCGAAATCGGGGACGCCGAGCAGGCCGAGGAGCCGGAAGGCCCGCCGGATAGGGCCGTCGAGGGCGTGGTAGCTCACCCCGATGCTCGCCCGCACGGCGAGGTCGCCCACGGCCAGTTCGTCCAGGCGCCGCCGCTCGTCCGAGAGCCGATCGGCCAGGGTTTCCAGGGACCAGTGCCGACGCGTGGCCAACCGGGCACCGGCGGTACGGATGGCCAGGGGCAGGTGTCCGCAGAGGGTGATCAGCCGGCGCGCCGTCCCGGGGGACGCGTCGACCCGTTCCGGTCCGGCGATCCGGCGGAGCAGTTCGACGGCGTCCTCGGTGCCGAAGACGTCGAGGTCC
This sequence comes from Streptomyces sp. NPDC028419, assembly GCF_055565515.1. Classification (NCBI taxonomy): domain Bacteria; kingdom Bacillati; phylum Actinomycetota; class Actinomycetes; order Kitasatosporales; family Streptomycetaceae; genus Streptomyces; species Streptomyces sp. NPDC028419. The sequence continues at coordinate 45,647 of NZ_JBVHUE010000029.1, forward strand.
ACGCGGTGCACTGCGGTCAGCGCCGGGAGGCGGCTGCGGGAGGTGACGAGTACGGCGCACCCCGCGCCGGCCGGCAGCAGGGGGCGGATCTGCTCCTCGGAGGCCGCGTCGTCCAGGACGAGGAGCACCCGACGGCCCGCCATGGTGCTGCGGAACAGGTCGACGCCTTCGGCGAGGGTGTCGGGGACCCGGCAGCCCAGAGCGGTCAGGAAACGGCCGAGGACCTCTTCGGGGCCGGCGGGGACGGTGGCCCCGCGCAGGTCGACGTAGAGCTGTCCGTCGGGGTAGGCGGCGCGCGCCCGATGGGCCGCCTGCACGGCGAGGGTGGACTTCCCGACTCCGCCGGTGCCGGACACGAGGCAGACCGGGACGGTCTCACGGGGGCCCGACAGCAGGGCGTCCAGCCGGTCGATCAGGTCGGTGCGGGCCGTGAAGTCGGTGGTGGCGGGAGGCAGCAGGGCCGGAGGCGGGGTGGTCGTCGGTCCACGATCCGGGGCGGGCGGATCGGAGAGGGTGCGCAGGCCGTCATCGGCACGCAGGATCGCGCAGTGCAGTGCCCGCAGCTCGCGGTCGGGGTCGACGCCGAGTTCGTCCGCGAGCACCCGCCGTCCCTCCTCGTAGGACTGGAGAGCCTCCGCCTGCCGCCCGGCCCGGTACAGGGCGAGCATGAGGTGGCCCCGCAGGCGTTCGCGCGTCGGGTGCTCGGCCAACAGCGCGGCCAGCTCGTTGCCGTCCACCTCGTGGCCCGTGGCGAGCTCGGCCGCCGTTCGTTCCTCGACGGCGGCCAGTCGCTCCTCGTCGAGAAGGGCCGCGGCGGAGCGGAGGGCGCCGCCGATGCCGCCGAGGGCGGGCCCGCGCCAGTATCCGAGGGCGGTGCGGAAGGCGGCCACGGCCTCCTCGTGCCGGCCGTGCCCGGCCGCCTCCCTGCCCCGGGCCAGCCCGCGGGCGAAGTCCTCGTGGTCGGTCCGACCGGGGCGGACGTGGAGGAGGTATCCCGGCGGGCGCGTCTCGATCAGATCGCCGAGGGCCCGGCGGAGCGTCCACACGTAGGTCTGGATGAGGGTCCGGGCGGTGTCCGGCGGGTTCTGGTCCCAGATCAGGTCGATGAGCGTCTCGGTGGAGACGACCCTGCCGGGTGAGAGCAGGAGGGCGGCCAACAGGGCCCGGGGCTTCCTGCCGCCGAGCGGCAGCCGCTCGGCTCCGCGCCATGCCTCGACTGGTCCGAGCAGCCGAAACTCGATCGAAGGCCCCATCGCGCTCCCCCTTGTCGCGAAACCGGGGGTCACCATAGCCGACCGGCGATGACGGACGGGGCCCGCCGAAGAGCGACCTCGAAGGAATGGCCGGCTCCGCACGGACTCGGCCTTCGACCGGGGCGCGCCGCCCGCCGTGTCCGCCGTCCGTACCCGCCTCGGACGCCTCGTCGCCTTCCGCAACGCTGGCGCTCCTCGTACGAGGCGATAGGCTACTTATGTATGGATATCCAGCTGTCGCGAGAGCATCCACGTCTCAGAAGCCGGGGAACTGCCATGAGCCAGTACGACGAGTACTCCACCCCCTCGCAGGCCGAGGGCGAGCGACTTGACGAGGACCTGGACGAGGCCCAGCGCAGGCAGCGCCACCCGCAGACGCAGCGCAGCACTCCCTCGCAGGCCGAGGGTGACCGCGAGGCGGACGAGGACGGGAAGAAGTAGCGGGGCGCTCCGGCGCGGGAGCCGTACCGGGGCCGGCCCACAGGGAGTCAAACCGCTCTTCGCGGGCAGGAGCGCGATATGACGCTCCCTCAACACACCTCTTTGTCCATGGCTCAGGTGATAGGTCCCTCCTGGGTCCACCTCCTCGTGATGGGCTTCGCGTTGATCGTCCTCGTACGCTCGCTCACACGGCACCGCTGAGGTTCGGTGCGGGCCGGCCCCGCCGGTTCACGCCCCGACCGTCATCGCGGCACACCGGGTGACGACGGACGACAGGCTCTGTCCCTGCGCGCGCAGCCCGCGCTGGACGCGGGCACCGTTCCCGCGTTCGTGCAGGTGGGCGATGGCCTCCCGGACGCGCTCTTCGTCACCGTGGTCCTCCAGCGCTTCGCGCACGTGCAGGAACAGGGTTTCGACGGCCTGCTCGGGGGACGTCTCGCGCATGGTCACGGGGTGCAGCAGGGGTCCGTCCAGCCCCGAGCGCGCGGCTCTCCACGAGGCGAGTCGCAGCAGGTTCGTGCCGATCCTGGCCGCTGGCCGGCCGTCCTGCCAGTCGCGGGCCGCGGTCTCGACCAGGGCGCGGATGAGGGCGGCGAGGAGGACGGGCGCGGCGGCGTCGAGGCACACGTCGGCGACCCGGACCTCCACGGTGGGATAGGTGGCCGACAGGCGGGCGTCGAAGTAGATCATGCCCTGGTCGCACAGCACCCCGGTGTCGATCATCGCGCGGACCTGCTCGTGGTAGCGGTCCGCCGAGCCGAAGAGGTCGACCGGGCCCGCGGAGGGCCACCGGTTCCACACGCGGCTCCGGTAGCTCGCGTACCCGCTGTCCTCGCCCTGCCAGAAGGGCGAGTTCGCGCTCATCGCCGTCAGTACGGCCAACCAGGGCCTGATGCGGTCCAGGACCGCGACGCCTTCTTCGTCGGAGGCGACCGACACGTGGACATGGCAGCCGCACGTCAGCTGCTCGTGCACCATCAGCCCGAACTGGTCGCCCATCCACCGGTAGCGCGAGCCCACGTTCAGCGACGGATGTACCACCAGCGGCGACGTCGCCACGGCCGCCACCACGGCGCCCGCGCTGGCGGCGTGCCGGGCCGCCTCGGCGCGGATGCGGACGATCTCCTGCTGGAGCTCGCCCATGTCCACCGCCGGTTCGGTGGCGAATTCCAACTGTTCCTTCTGCAGTTCCTTCTCGAACTCGTGGTCCCGACCCACCGCGTCCGGGCGCTGCCATGCCGAGCGGTCCGCCGCTGCCAAGACCGCCCCGGAGACTGCCATCGGGGCACCCGTTCGCGCGTTCACGAGCAGCAGCTCTTCTTCCACGCCTACGCTTCGCATCTTGCCGCCCGTGCGTCGATCGTCAGTTGCCCCACGCCTGCCCCGCTTCCCCTCGTCCATGTCGGCGTCCGTCTCCCGTGTGAGCGGACGGCGCGGGTGTGCGCAGATGCGCGCCGCGGTCCCTTCGTCGGGATTCCGTTCGCCGTGCTGGATCAGCCCGGCCGACGGATACGGATCGGGCCCCGGGCCTTTGCGGGGTCGACGACTCGACCCGCCTGGGTGATCTCCACCTCGCCCGCCGTCACCAGTCGGCGGGCCGCCCGGCGAGCCGGCTCCATCAGCGCTCGCCAGCCGTCGTCGTCCCCCGCGTACACCGCCCGAGCGGCGTCCGAAGGGCAGATCGTCGCGGTGGGTCCGCGCCGCTGCAGCAGCTCCAGGATGGCCCGCTCCACACGCCGGTCCGTCCGTCGTCCCGTATCGCGCCACGGCGGCGGCTTCATCGGCGTGTCCGCCGGCGCCGCGTCAGCAGGAAGACGAGCAACGCTCCGCCGACGGCCAGCAGCGGCCCCCGCTCGGCGTGTCCCACCCGGGCCACGTGCGTCCCCTCGTCGATCGCGGGGGCCGGCGGAGCCGCGCGGCGCACGACCCGTACGGCCTTCTCCGCGCCCTTCTTGATCTCATCCGCTACCAAGGCGGTCTTCCGGACGGTGCGGTCCTTCATCGTGGTCGGCTCCTCCTGCGTCATGGGGTTCCGTGGCCCGTTCCGGCCGCTCCCGGTGACCACGGGCCCGCGCCACGCGGTCCGGATCGGCCGGCGGCCCGTCCCCGGTGCCCGTTCGGGATGCGACGCCCGGCGGGCGGCCGTGTTCGTCGACCGGGTCGCCTCGTTCGGGACGTCGCGCCCGGCCCTTCGCCTCGTGCTCCTCGCCCATGCGACCACTCCTCCGCGCGTCTCGTCGGGCGTGTGCCCCGCACCCCGCGGGGAAAACGCTCCCGGGGCCGTCCGCACGATCGGACCGAACCCTTCGCTCAGGCCGTCGGGGTGGCGTCGCCGAGGGTGAACAGACAGCGGGTTTCGGTGAGATCCAGGACGCGTCGTCCCTGGTGCGGAACATCGGCCAGTTCGAGCGTCCACTCCTCGTCGATGGCGCGGGCGCGCAGGGCGAGCAGGACGTGCAGAGCGCTGGTTCCCAGGAACGTGCTCTGTCCTAGGTCGAGCACCAGGGTCCGGCCCGACAGGTCCAGGGTGTCCAGGACCGCGGTGAGCATGGGGCAGGTGTGGTAATCGATGTCGCCGGTGACGGACACCACGGCCCGCTCCGTCGACTGCTCCGTGACCTCGACGGCAAAGGTGTGGACGCGCATGGCCGCCCGCCGTTCGTGAGGAGCCCGTCACGGCCGTCCGCTTCGCGCGGCAGGCCGTCCAGCGCGCGACCCGTGCCGCGCACAGCCTGGTGGGCACCCGTAGGCCGCGCAGCACACGGGACGACGGCGTTCAGGACGCCGCGACCCACCAGACCGGGCTGTTCGACACGCTGCGCCTACCCCTGCCGCGGCGCCGCAACCGGAAGCCCGGTTCGACGGCCGTCCCCGGCACGTCCGGTCATGACCGCAGCCTGGCCCACCGCACCTCGTCGAAGATCTCCGGAGGTCGAATGGCGGGCCCTTCGCCGGGCAGTCGCGGTGTGACCGGTGTGGCCGGTGCGGGCTGCTGCGCACCTCTGCGCCGCGGACGATCCAGGAGGTACACGATGTCCAGTGCAACGATGGCTCTGAGCCCGTCGCCCGCGAGCCTGTTCGCCCTCCCCGGTGTCTACCGGCCCCAGGGGGACACCCTGCTGTTGGCCCGGGCGCTCGCCGGCGAGGAGCTGGGGCCCCGTACGAAAGTCCTGGAGATCGGCAGCGGCACCGGCGCCCTGTCCCTCCAGGCCGCGTACGCGGGGGCGGACGTCACCGCCGTCGATGTGTCCTGGGCCGCGGTGACCACCGCCCGCCTCAACGCCCGGCGCCACCGCCTCGCCCTGCGCGTACTGCACGGCGACTTCGCGCAGCGCACGGCGGGGCGCCGCTTCGACCTGGTGGTGACGAACCCGCCGTACGTGCCGACCGCGGCGTCGGGCCCACCGGCCCGCGGACCGCGGCGGGCGTGGGACGCCGGGCCCGACGGGCGCGCGGTGATCGACAGGATCTGCGGAGCGGCTCCTACCCTGCTGCGTCCCGGTGGTCGCTTGCTGATGGTGCATTCGGGGATGTGCGGACCGGACGCGACGGTGGCCCGACTCACCGCCGCCGGCCTGTCCGCCGAGGTGACCGCGCGCGCGACCGTGCCCTGGGGGCCGGTCCTGCGCGCCCGGAGGGCCTGGCTGGAGCGACAGGGCCTCGCGCGTCCCGCCGACGAGTGGGAAGAGCTGATGGTCATCCGCGCCCGCCGCCGGTAAGTCCTGGTCGCCCCGGGCGGGCGGTCCGTACGCGGACGACAGCGGCGGCCGCTCACGTTTCGGAACGGGGTTCGGGGCCAGACGAGCGGGTGGAGCGTGTGTTCCGCATGGCCCGGCGGTAGGAGACGATCGGAAATGGCGAAGGTGTCGCATTTGCCCGGGAGGGCCGAACACCACTGGATATGGCAGATGGAGGCCGCGTGCCGGGGCGTGGGGTCGGAGGTCTTCTTCCACCCCGAGGGGGAACGCGGCCAGGAGCGTGCGGAGCGCGAGGAGACGGCCAAGACCGTGTGCGCGACGTGCCCCGTCCGCGCCCGCTGTCTGGAGCACGCCCTGCGCGTCGCGGAGCCCTACGGAGTCTGGGGCGGGCTGTCGGAGAAGGAGCGCCGCTCCGCCGTCGAGTCCGGCACGGCAGCGGCATGAGGGCCCCCGGTGCTGCGGGGGTCGATGCGGGTGAACCGGTGGCGCCCTCCGACCTGCCACGGCGGTCCTGGTGGGCCGTACTGCGCGGAACGGTCGCGGAGTTCACCAACGACGAACTGGGTGACCGCGCCGCGGCGCTGACCTATTACGGCGTGCTGGCGCTCTTCCCCGCGCTCCTCGTGCTCGTGTCCTTGCTGGGCACGGCCGGGGACGCGGTGACGGGGCAGGTGCTGGACGCCCTCCGGCAGCTGGCACCTGGTTCGGCCCGGGACGTGATCGGCGACGCGGTGGCCCAGGTGCGGGCCCGTAGCGGCGTCGGCTCGGTGATGGCCGTGGTGGGCCTGGTGCTGGCGCTGTGGTCCGCGTCCGGCTACACGGCCGGCTTCATCCGCGCTTCCAACGCCGTCTACGACGTGCCCGAGGGCCGGCCGGCATGGAAGGTGCTGCCGCTCCGCCTGGCGCTCACCGTGGCGCTGATGGTGCTCGCCTGTGCGAGCGCGCTGATCGTCGTCTTCACCGGCACCCTGGCCCGGCGGGCGGGGGACCTCCTGGGCGTCGGTGACGGCGCGCTGACGGTGTGGTCGATCGCGAAGTGGCCGGTCCTGGTGGTGCTCGTCACGATCATGATCGCGCTGTTGTACTGGGCCGCGCCCAACGCGAAGGGCCGAGGATTCAAGTGGGTGACCCCCGGCAGCTTCCTGGCCCTCCTGATCTGGCTGGTCGCCTCGGTCGGGTTCGCGTTCTACGTCGCGAACTTCGCCTCCTACAACAAGACGTACGGCGCCATCGCCGGGGTGGTCGTCTTCCTGGTGTGGCTGTGGATCAGCAATCTCGCGGTCCTGTTGGGGCTGGAGTTCGATGCGGAGATGGTGCGCCAGCGGGCGATCGCCGGTGGGCTGCCCAAGGGGGAAGAGCCCTACGTCGAGCCCCGCGACACCCGTGCCTGGAGCGACGAGGACCGCCGCCGGATGAAGTGACCGGTCACATCACACCGCCGCCCGGCGTCGCCCTCAGGGGGCGGCCGGGCGGCGGTGTGGTGGGACGGATCCGTGGGATCAGCCGGGCCAGGTTCCGGTCACCCGGCGGGTGGCCACGGCTCCGGAGCGGTCGACCGCGGCTTTGACCACGGCGAAGATCGCGCCCTGGAGACCGGCGGCGAGGAGGATCTCCTTCCAGGAGCGGTGCTCGTCCGTCGCGTCGGGAGCGTCGCCCTCGCCTTCGATCAGCTTCCAGGCCTGCTTGAAAGCCATCCCGGCCAGCATGCCGCTGACCGCGCCCAGGGCCAGGCCGACGGGCTTGTACACGATCGCGGATGTCTTCACTTGCGCCCCCGTCCCCAGGACCGGCGCACCAGCAGGAACACGACCACAGCGGCGCCGAGGGCGAGCAGCGGGGTGCGCTTGCCCTTCGCCGCGGTCACGACCTGGCCGGTCGTGTCGAGGACCGGCTCGGGCGTCTTCTCTTGCACCAACCGCGCGGCCTGCCCCGCCGTCTCACGGATCTGGTCGGTGACGCGGGCCGCCTTCTCCATGCTCTGCTCCTTCATCGCTGCCGCCTTCTCCTTGGTCCGGGCCTTGACGTCGGCCTTGCTGGCGAGCGCCTCGACGGTGCGGCCGAGTTCGTCGCGGGTGTGCTCGATCCGGTGGCGCAGTTCCTCGGCACCGGGGGCGGAGGCAGAGTCGGCGGCGGCCGAGTTGGAGTCGGCGTCGGCGTCGTTCCCGTACGGATGGGCGGTCATCGGTGGGTCCTCTCCTTGATCTCGGCCACATCGGCCTTGACGCTGTCGATGGTCTGCTCGGGGACGGGCGGGACGGCCCGCGCGATCTACTGGCCCACCGAGTCGTCCGCAATGCGGGGGTGTCGTTCGGACGTACTCACGATGCGTACGCTCCTTTCCTCGTGGAGCTCGACCTGCTGAGCGAAGGGGGGCCCGAACTCGTGGAGTCCGGGCCCCCCTTCACCCCCTGCGGGGTCAGGCGGGTCGACCACCGAACGGGATGTCCGGGCCGTAGTACGTACCCACTTGCGCGCGGTAGGTCGGATCGGCGAGGTGCTTGTCGCGGAGGAACTCGGGAGCGTTCTTGATCTGCTCCTTGGTCCGGCCCACGAAGATCTTCCTGTCCTCCGGGTCGATCCGGATCACCGTGCTGGCCGGGAGGAGGACGTCCTTGCCGAATATCCAGACCCCGGTGTCCACGACCAGGTAGGCGTCACCGACCTCGTCGGAGTGCTTGTCCACCTTGCCGATGCTGCCGTCGCTCGCCTCGACCTTGTAACCGGTCAGATCGGCGCCGGCCAGGTGCCCCGAGGTCGACGTGTAACTCCACACATGCTCAGTCACGCGAAAACAACTCCTCCGGTGAGTGGAGGGCGCCACAGGCTTGCCTGCCGCCCTCCTTCTTCCGTTGCCGTACGCGGCGAAGGCGTGTACTCCGCCTCAACTCCGCCTGCCCGGGCCCGGAAGAGTCATGCGCACGACCGCCGCGCGATTCACCGCGTGGGAACCCTTCGGGCGGGCAGACGCCCGGCATGATCGGGGACGCAGAGACCGTGGCGGGTGGGCCGGGCGCGGGTCCGCTGGTGTTCTTCGCCAATTTCCTGTCCGACGTGGCGGTGGACCTCGCGGAAGGCCGGGCCCTGGCCCAGTGGGCCGAGCAGGCGCCGCGCAAGGCCTGGCTGTTGCGGGCCGGCGACGTGCTCGTGACCCCCGGATCGCTGAGCGGGGACTTCCGGCGGTACGTCAGCGAGTTGACCGGGGTACCCGTCGAGCGAACCGCCGTCATCGAGGTGCCGCCGGCCGGCCCCGTCCCCCTGGCCCGGGCCGTGCGGGAGGCCGGGCTGATGGAGCGGGTCGCGGCCCACGTCCACCCACCGGGGACGGCCTTGCTCCCGATCGCCCTCGACGCGTCCGCCGTCGCGTTCGCGCGTGATCTCGGGCTGAGCGTCCACCCGTACCCCACGGTCGACGAAGCCGTGGCGGCCCTACCGGTGACGATGCTCTTGAACACCAAGGCCGGCTTCCGCCGGGCGGCCGCGCAGCTGGGCATGCGGGTCCCGGAGGGACGGGTGTGCCGCCGCTCCGAAGTCGAAGCCGTCGTACGGCAACTGCTCGGGCGGCACGAGAAGGTGGTGGTCAAGCCCGACCGCTCGGCGGGGGGTCACGGGATGCGTTTCCTCTCCCGCGAGGACGGACGGATGGGCGTACCGGCGGACGTACCGGGGGCGGTCCCGGCGCTGGAAGCCGTCGGCGGAGCGCACGGCACGTGGGTGGTGGAGCAGTGCCTGGCCGTGGCCGAGTCCGTGAGCGTCCAGATGGACGTCGCGGCTTCCGGTACCCGCGTGCTCTTCAGCGGTGCGATGCGCACGGAACGAGGCTCCTTCACGGGATACGCCTCGCCCTTGCCGACGTCGTGCGCGCACGTGACCGGCGAGTTGGAGCAGTGGGGGCTGGCACTGGGCCGCCACCTGGCCCGTCATGGCTACCTCGGCCCGTTCGGCCTGGACGCGCTGGTCGACGCGGACGGGGTGCTCTACGCCGGCGAGAGCAACGTCCGCCGGACGGCCACCACCACGCCCCACGCCATGGTGAACCTCCTGACGAAGGCGTCCGGCACGGCTCGCCCCGCGTGGACGGTGGCGAAGGCGCGCGCCCGGACGGCGTTCGACCTCGGCACGGCGCTCGACCGGCTGCGCGCCCACCGGCTCGCGTTCGACCCGGAGCGCGGCGACGGGGTGGTGCTGTACGCGGGCGCCCCCGCGGACGGCCGCTCCTGGCGCTACGCCGTCATCGCCGCGGACGCGGACGGGGTGTACGAACGGGAGGTCGGACTCACCAGCGCACTCGGGCTCGCGGATCACCTCGGACTCGGTTGAACGGGTCCGGTCCGCGTGGCCACCGCCGTCGGCGGGGACCACGTCGGCGAGCCCGGTCGGCCGAGTGCCCGCCCGCGGCGCTCCGTCCGGCGCGGCTCGCGCCACGGGGGTGGGGTCGATGCGGCGCGGTCAGCCCGCGACGGCCGGTCGGACGGGGAAGAGAGCGGCGGTGCCGGTCAGGTCGAGCAACCGCAGCATTTGGTGGCTGGGGGCCGCGAGGCTGAGGACGTGGCCGGCGCGCAAGGCGGCTTGGCGCGCGCGGAGGAGGGCGTTGAGGCCGGAGGAGTCGCAGAAGGACGAGTTGCTGAGGTCCACGACGATCTCTGTCGAGGGTCCCGCGCCGGCGAGGGCCGCGGTGACGAGGCTCTCCAGCTCACCCGCGTGCTGGATGTCGATCTCACCGGCCACGCGGACGACGACCGGGGCCCGGGCGTCGTCGTCCGCGTGGCCGGTCGCGTGGCCAGTCGTCCGTGCGTCGAATTCGGCAGCCATGTGAGGCCTCCTCGCCCCCTGTCCTGCGGACGCATGGCGTCTGCCCGCGCCGTCGCCGGCCACACCCCGCGGACCGCACGGCTCTCGGGTGTGGCCGCAGGGAGTGCCGCTCGGGTCAGCCGTAGAGTTCGCCGGCCGATCGCGTCGGCTCGGGCTGGGAGCCCGGGGTGGTGTAGGCGAAGTTCAGCACGGTGCGGCGTACGCCGGGTCGGGTGAGCGGGGTGACGCGGTGCGCGGTGGTGTCGCTGCGCAGGAGGTAGGCGTCGCCGGCGGCGTGGTGGGCGGTGGCGGCGCGTTCGTCGTCGACGTCCTGGAGGACCGCGGTGTGCGGGGTGAACTGCGCGAGGCCCCCGTCGGCGGGATGGTCGGGGGCTTCGAGGAACAGGACGAGGGCGTACGGGTAGTCGTCGGTGTGGGCGCCGTGGGTGTCGCCCACCCGGTGCAGGATGTTCAGTACGTGCCGTTCCAGCGGGTCGGGGACGGGCGCCGCGGGCCGGCCGGTGAGTCGGCTGACGAGTGCCAGCAGGCCCTGGTCCTCGTACAGCCGGGGAATCAGCTCGGAGTGCTCGGCGATGACGTGGCCTCCCAGGGCCGTCATGTGGCGGGGCGAGCCGTCCGTGCACGCCATCGTGAAGTCCCGACGACGTGCGATCTTCTCCAGTTTCCCCGCCTCGCGGCGCAGTGTGGTGAGCCCGGCGGGAGTGAGCAGCCCCGGCAGGCGCACGTAGCCGTCGGCCAGGAACCGTTCCCGCTCGGGGCCGGCTCCGTCGGCAGGAAGGAATGGCGCGGCGTGGAAGAGGGGCAGCACGGTGGGGCTCCCTTTCGGACGGTCGGCCGGCCGGTGCCGCACCACTGTCCCCCGCGGTCCGCGCCCGCACACCTGGGGACCTCCGATCGGCCGAAACGACCGGGCCCGCGGCTTTGACCGCGCAGGGCCGCGCTGCGGCCGGCGTGGGATCTCGTGGGCGGACCCCGCGCACCCGCGGTACGCGCATACCGACCGGGAGTGCGGGCAGCCGGGGTCCATGGACACCACAGAGACCACTCCGCTGCGCGCCGTCGCCCTCGTCTGCACCCTGTCTCCCTCACCGTCCCCGTCCAGTTCCCAGCTGCTGGCCGAACAGACCATGGCCGCCCTCGCCGAGCACGGCGTCACGGGAAAGGTCATCCGGGTCGCCGATCACGACGTCAAGGCGGGCGTCCAGGTGGACATGGGCGAGGGGGACGCCTGGCCCGAGATCCGGGATACGGTCCTGGGCTGCGACATCCTGGTCCTGTCCACGCCGATCTGGCTCGGGCACCCCTCCAGCGTGGCCCAGCGCGTGCTGGAACGCCTGGACGCCGAAATCGGCGAGAGCGATGACGAAGGCCGCATGCTCACCTACGGCAAGGTCGCCGCGGTCTGCGTCGTCGGCAACGAGGACGGCGCGCACAAGGTGAGCGCCGATCTCTTCCAGGGCCTGAACGACGTGGGCTTCTCCCTCGCACCGAACGCGGTCACGTATTGGGTCGGCGAAGCCATGCAGGGGACCGATTACCAGGACCTCGACAAGACCCCCGAGAAGACCGAGGCCACCACGGCGACGCTGGCCGCGAACACCGCGCACCTCGCCCGCTGCCTCAAGGCCGCCGCCTACCCGGCCTCCTCATGACGCGATGAGGCCGTCGTGGGGCGGCCCGCGGCCGCGCGTGCGCCGCGCGATCACGGGTAGACGCGCGGCATGATCGCTTCTGCTCCCCAGGACCCGCCGAGCCCGCGGGCACTCGGCACCCCCGCCCACGACGCCCCTGCCGAGTGCCCGCGGGCTCGGCGGGTCCGCGTGGAGCCCTCGGGCCCCGTACTCGTGGAGGGGCCGGTCGAGATCATGATGGAGGACGGCACGACGGCCCGCTCGGACCGCTTCATGGTCGCCGTGTGCACCTGCCGTCGCAGCCGTAGCTACCCGTGGTGCGACACGAGCCACCGGGCCCGCGAGCAGAGGTCCCCGTCCCCCAAGGGCACACCCGAAGGCACGACCGAAGGCAGGAGCGCGTCATGACGCCACCCTCCGGAGCCAACGCCATCACGAGGGCGACGTCCACGCCCGCCCTCGTACGGGGCCGCGGCGAGCTCTCGCACGCGGTGGTGCGCTCCCTGCGTACCGGGCGACCCCCCGCGTGGGCCCCGGGCTCCGCCCTGCGGGCCGATCCGTGGGGGGAGGACCTCCAACTCGCCCTCTACCTGCTGTACGAGCTGCACTACCGCGGGTTCGCGGAGGTCGACGAGGCTCTCGAATGGGACCCCGGGGTGCTGCGGATGCGCCGCGCCCTGGAGGACCGCTTCCTCCATGCCCTCAAGGCGGATACGGCCGACGCGCCGCGGTCCGTGGCGGCGGCGTTCGCCCCCCTGCTCGTGGAACCCGTCGACCTGAGCGACAGCCTCAGCCATCTCCTGCAGATCGAAGGTGAGCTGTGGCAACTGCGCGAGTACGCGGCCCTGCGCTCCCTCTACCACCTGAAGGAGGCGGACCCGCACGCCTGGGTGATCCCCCGGCTCACCGGCCGTGCCAAGGCCGCGATGGTCGCCATCGAGTACGACGAGTTCGGGGCGGGGCGCGCCGACCGCATCCACGCACGGCTCTTCGCCGACCTCATGGCCGACCTGGGCCTGGACCCGGCCTACGGCCACTACCTGGACCGGGCCCCCGCCCCCGCGCTGGCCACCGTCAACCTGATGTCGCTCCTGGGCCTGCACCGGGCCCTGCGCGGCGCCCTCATCGGTCACTTCGCGTGCGTCGAAGTGACCTCCTCCCCCGGCTCGCGGCGCCTCGCCGCCGCCATGCGCAGGTGCGGCGCCGGTCCGGCCGCCGAACACTTCTACGCCGAGCACGTCGAAGCGGACGCCGTCCACGAACAGGTCGTACGCCACGAGGTCATCGGCGGACTCCTCGCCGACGAACCCGCTCTGGAGCCCGACGTCGCCTTCGGCTGCGCGGCGACCCTGCTGCTGGAGGACCGCCTCGCCGCGCACATCCGCACGGCTTGGGAGCAGGGCCGCAGCGCGCTCCGCCCTGCCTGAGCGACGCCCTCACCCATATCGACCATCTTCCTTGTCGGCCATCTCCCTTTGCGCCAGCATTTCTTAGGCCCGGATTCCGCATGCCCTATATTCCGCTCCGCACGAAAGTCAATCGAATGCATTACCAGAAACAGGGTCCGCACATCACGACATGGCTGTGGCCTGCCACCCCAATTGAGGAGGGGGCAGGCCACAGCCATGACGTGCGAGAGCTGTACGAACAGCAGACGGCTACCAGCGATACCAGCGGCCGCTACCGCCCTTCGGCCTGGCTACGAACCCGACCAGCCACAATACGAGGACCGCGATCGCGACCCACCAGAGGATCTTCAGCGCGAAACCCGCACCGAAAAGGATCAGTACCAGCAGAAGAACGAGAAGCAGGGGAACCATGAATATCAACCTCCAAGGCACCGCATGCCCGGTCGCACCCCGAACATGCACGCACAGTTGCCGCCTTTATGAGGGCGAGACGGCCCGGGTTCCACATTCAGGATGACTCGCGGCCGGGTCGACCGTTTTGCCGGCGGCTAGGCCGACCGTTGCGGGGTAGACGTCCGCCACAGCACATCGCCGGACACGCGCACGTCATGTCCGCACCGCACGGAGGCACCATGAACGACACCGATCGGGACCGGCTCCGTGACAGCTCGAACGGCAAGCCGTGGCGCCACTTCGACGAGGTACGACGGGCCATGGAGCACCTCTTCGCCGAGTCCACGGGAACCGGTGCCGGAGACGGATCCCCCGACCGTAGGGGCTACCGCCCGGCGCCGGCCACGAGGCTGGGCGACGAGGGAGCGCCGTCATGATCTCGGTGGCGATCTCGCTGATCCCGGCGACCGACGGGCAACTACTGATCCCGGCCGCCCAGGTCACCGCCCTCATGCGCACCATGGCCGCCGACCTGTTGACCCCGGCCGGAGTCGAGGACGCGCGGGGCGAACCCAGAACCATCGACGAGGCGGCCGGCGCCATGAACCAACTCGCCGATCAACTCGACGTGGAGTGCATCGCGTGCACCGACGACCCGGGCAACGGACCGCGGCGATGACGACCGCCGGGACAGCCGGCCGGCCCCACCCTTCACCCCTTCGCCGGCAGCGGGTGTGCTCATACGGGTATGGGAGCGCGCCGCCCGGGCAGGCGCCTATCTGAGTAGGAGAGCCCGAGACCACGACGATACGGACGCCTCCCGATGATCCCTTCCCATGCGACAGAGCGACGGCAGCACCTGGACCTGCCGACCGGCACCCACGCGGCTGCCCGCGCCCGAGACGCCACGGCGCACTTTCTGCGCGATGCGAAGGATGACGGGGAGACGGTGTCCGCGGTGACCGAGGGCGATGCCGCTCTCGTCGTCACGGAGCTCGTGAGCAATGCGGTGCGGCACACCACCGGCCCGTTCAGCCTCGACCTGCTCCTGCACGAGGGGCTTCTGGACATCGACGTCACGGACACCAGCCCCGCCCTGCCCGAGGTCCGGCCGCCCCACATGGGCGGCAGCGGCGGCTGGGGATTGATCCTGATCCACCGCATGGCCCGGACCGTGACCGTCACACCGGCCGCGGGCGGCGGGAAGCGGGTACACGCCTGCCTGGACGTCGAGGGGGCGAACACACCACCGGACGGGCCCTGAACAGATGTGGGCGCGGCGGTGGCAAGGGTCGGGGCCACGACCTGCGCACCGCCCCGGCCGGAACGCTCACTCGGGCCGGGAGGAGCGGGTGGCCTCCCAGGCCGCTTCGATCATCTCGAAGATCTCGTCCACCGCCGCGTCCGGATCGGCCGCCTCGCGGCCCAGCGCGTAGGCGTCGATCACGAAGCGCGCGATGGCCCGGCAGGCCGTCGGCGTCGCCGCCAGTGCGCGGTCCGCGACCATGGCCCCGGCCAGGGCTTCCGCGTGCCGCAGGCGCATCGAGTCCTCGTACTCGCGCAGGGCACGTGACTCGTCGATCATGCGATAGATCGGGGCCGCGCCGTCCGCCGTGCAGTGCCGCACCATGTCCCGGATCGCGTGGCGCAGTGCCGGCATGAGCGGTTGCGCCGGGTCCCTGTCCGTGACCGCGCGCGTGAGGCGCTGCTCGAAGTTCTCGTCCTGCTCGAAGACCAACGCCTCTTTCGAGGCGAAGTGGTAGAAGAGCGTGGTCACGGCGACGTCGGCCTCGGCGGCCACGTCACGGATGCCCACCGCGTCGTACCCGCACTCCAGGAAGAGCCGTAGGGCGGTGTCGGCGATCTTCTGGCGGGTCGCGGCCTTCTTGCGTTCACGGCGTCCGGTCGGCACGGTCATGGCGTGATACTAACAGGGGCAGATTCATAACGATCCCTAAATCCTAACGGTTAGTGCTACGGTCGCCGGTATGAAGAAGGTGAGCTTCGCCGAATTCGGCGGTCCCGACGTCCTGCACCTCATAGATGCCGAGGAGCCCCACGCGGGCCCCGGCCGGATACGCATCGCCGTGCGCGCGGCGGGCGTCAACCCCGTCGACTGGAGGCTCCGCGAGGGCCAGGCCCTGGGTCCTCGTCCGGTCCCACTCCCCTCTGGCGTCGGCCTGGACGCGGCGGGCGTGGTGGACGAGATCGGCGAGGGGGTCGAAGGGGTCGAGATCGGCGACCGCGTGTTCGGTGAAGGGGCGAGCACCTACGCCGAGTTCGCCGTCCTCGGGGTCTGGGCCCGGATGCCCGACGGCCTGACCTTCGAGGAGGCGGCGGGATATCCCTCGGTGGTGGAGACCGCCCTGCGCGTCATCGCCGAGACGGGTGTGCGCCCCGGCCAGACGCTGCTGGTGAGCGGCGCGTCAGGGGGCGTCGGTTCAGCGGTGCTGCAGATCGCACGCGAGCGCGGCGTCACAGTGATCGGCACGGGCGGCGCCGCGAATCAGGACTACCTGCGGAGCCTGGGCGCGCTCGCCACGACGTACGGCGACGGCTGGGTCGATCGGGTGAGGCGGCTCGGCACCGTCGACGCGGCGCTCGACCTGGCCGGCTCGGGCGTGATCCGCGAACTCGTGGAGCTGACCGGTGACCCGCGCAAGGTGGTCTCCACCGCCGACCTCGACGCACCGCGGCTGGGTGTCCGCTTCTCCGGAACGGCGGGAAGCGTGCGGGACGCGCTCGCCGAAGCCGTCGCCCTCATCTCCAGGGGGAAGCTCCACATCCCGGTGGAGAAGTCCTACCCGCTCACCGAAGCCGCGGCCGCGCACATCGACAGCCAGGCGGGCCACACCCGAGGCCGGCGGGTCATCGCCATCTGAACCGATTCCGGGCCGGTCGGCTTGCGGACCGGTCGTCGGGGGTCGTCACAGGACGCGGACGGCGCCTGAGGGGCTGGACCAGTCGAGGCTGCGCTCGACGACACCGACGCGGGAGTTCTGGGCGCCGACGTACGTGCCGTTCCCGAGGTAGACGGCCACGTGGGTGGCGGCGCCCTTGGCGCCCCAGTAGAGGAGGTCGCCCGGTCGCAGGTCGGACAGGTCGACGTCCCGGCCGCTCGCGGACTGCTCCTGGGAGACGCGCGGGAGTTCGACGCCCGCCTGACGGTAGGCGGCTTGGGTCAGGCCGGAGCAGTCGTACGCGTTCGGGCCCGTCCCGCCCATCACGTACCCCTTGCCGACCTGGGCCCGCGCGAAGGCCACGACCTTCGCGGCGGTTCCCGTCACGCTGTCCGACGCGGAGCTGTCGGAGCTGCCCGAGCTCCCGGGGGCGGTGGCGCCATCGGGTCGGGAGGACGGTATCTGCCCACGCGCGCCCGTCGGGCCCGAATCCGCCTGGTGGGCCGAGGCCGGGGTGGCCGTGGCGGCCAACGCGAGGGTGCCCAGGACACCCCCGAGCACACCGACGCGCGTCGAGGAGGTGCGGGAACGGGGCTTGGCATGACGAGGCTTTCGAATCGTTTTGATCATGCGGCCAGCTCTACCAGCGGCTTCGAGACTCCCTCAAATCGTATGGAATGCGCCACAACTGAGACCGCATGGAGCCGAAACCCCTCCGTGCGACGCCCGGCGGCCGCCCCGAATTTCCCACCGCGCCCCGTTATCGTCCCGTGACCTGCACTTCTTGACGGACGTTCACGATCTGACCCCGCCCTACCATTTCGAGTCCGCCGGGGCCACCCGCACACCGACCGGCGGACCGACCACGTGGCACACCTCACCCCGGACGGCCCCTTATAGGTGGTTTCGAAAAGGGGTCGCGTGGGGCACGGCGGCGGATCAGATCCATTGGTAATTGCTGTCGTCCATGGTCGGAAGCAGTGCCCGGGCAGCATCGAGCGGCGCCGTGGGAGTAACGAGTGCGGCGAGTGGGACCGGTGGGAACAGCGCCTTGTCGGCCGTGTCCTTGTAGTGGCGCCAGGTGAGGTGGCCGGCGCCAGCAGTGTCATCGTGCTCAATGGTGCGCAGACGAGCGCGGGTGGTGTTGTCGATGTGGACGCGGAAGACGAGGTGGAGTTTGCGGGGTGGGGCGCTGCCGGGGCGGGTGACCATGGCGTCCTGGATCCAGGTCAACTGTGGAACGCTGCTCGCCTCTGCGAGGTCCAGGCCCAGTTCTTCGTCGAGTTCACGTGCGAGGGCTTGATGGATGGGTTCGCCAGGTTCGACGTTGCCACCTGGCAGGGTGTACTGGTCCTGGCCGTTCTTCGTGCGGCGGATGAGGGCGATCTCGTCGCCGTTGAACAGGGCTGCGGCCACGCGAATCTTGATACGGGTGAACGGCTCGGCGGAGGTCACTGACTGGTTTCTCCTTCGATGGGCGAGGTGCGGTGGCGCCCGGCGTCGCCCTTGCCCCGTGCGGTCGAGGATCTGGGCACCGTCCGCAACGTCGATGTCGAGGTGCGGGTGACAGCGGATGACTCACGCTGGAGTGCGACCGTGTTTACCCTTGCCGAGGACGATCGCCTGATGAAGCGTTGGTGTCGAACGGGCGAAGAGCGGGGCGGGCGTTGCCCCTGGTGTTCCGACGGCCTGATCGTTCGGGACGCGACATCGGCAACATGACTCAAGTGCTCGTCGGCCTGCTCGACTCCGGTGCCCTCACGCAGGTCCTCCAACGACTCGACGAAGAATGACCGCCCCGACCCCATTCTGAAACGATCAGTCAGTCACCTGCCTTCCGGGCGCCCTCGGCGATTTCTTCCAGCACCTTCGCCGGTCGGCCGCCCGGCTGCACGGCTGCGCCGATCTTCTTCTTCAAGTCGGCGTTCACCCCGGCCCAGGACTTCTTGCCCACCGGGTAGAGCCGTGAGGTCGGCAGGGCGTTCAGGAACACCTTGAGCGGTGCGGTCCCGGGATCACCGGAGTCGAGCATCCGCTGGTAGCCGCTCGTCGTCACCGGCAGCAGTCCGTACTTCGAGGTGAAGGCGGTGACGTTCTTCTCCTCATACAGGAAGTCGAGGAACTTCCCGGCTTCCCGCGGATGCCCGTTCCTGAAGGCCATGAGCCAGTCCGCGACGCCCATCGCCTGCGGCTCCGAGCCGTTCGCCGTGGGCAGCGCGACCATCCCCAACTTGATTCCCTTCGCAGCGGCCTGCTTCACCAGGGTGGGGTGACCGTTGAGGATCCCGACCTCTCCGCGGGTGAAGGCGTCGAAGGCCTTCTGGCGGTCGAGCCTTCCCGGTTCGCCCGGGCCGGTCAGTCCCGCGCCCACCAGGTCGTCCCGCAGGAACTCGAAGGTCTTCACGTTCGCGGTCGAGTCGATGACGTAGTTCCCGGAGTCGTTCGTGATACCGCCACCGCCGGCCAGCATCCACTGCATCGACTCGGCCTGTGCTTCCTCCGGCCCCAGGGGCAACGCGATCGGGGTACGCACCCCGTCGCTCTTGAGCTTCCTCGCCGCCGCCGTGAGGTCGGCCCAGCTCCGGGGCTGCCACGGCGCGCCCTTGGCCATGACGCCCGCGTTCTCCAAGAGCTTCGTGTTGTAGAACATCAGCCGGGTCGAGGCCACGAACGGCAGACCGTACTGATCGCCCCGGACCCTGCCCGCTTCCGCGAGCGGCGCGAGCAGATCGGATTCCGTACGCAACGAGAGGAGATCGTCGGCAACGTACAGCTTCCCGGCGGCCGCGTAGTCGGCGTAGGCACCGATCTGCGCGATGTCGGGCGGATGGCCCGCCTCGACCATCTCGGCGACCTTGGCGTCCACGTCGTTCCAGGAGAGGACGCTCACCTCGACCCGCACATGGGCATGTGCCTGCTCGAAGCTGGACGCCACCTCCTTCCAGTACGGCTCGGAGGAGTTGGCCGGGCCATCGCCGTAGTCGGCGGCCACGACACGGAGCACCACCTCGGCCGCCCCGGGGTCGGACAGCATCCCGCAGCCGGCCAGCAGCACCACCGCCAAGGAACTGGTCGCGGTCGCCCGCAGCCAACGACGCTTCACCCTCATGCCTCACCCTTTTCCGCTCCGCACTGGGCGTAAGGTCTACACCACATGTGCGCCACCGTCACAGGGTTCTGCACTATCGAATCAGCATCGCTTGCCTCACCAAATCACCTCATCAACAGACCAGTTGTCGCCGCTGCGCGGATTCCCAACCGGTCCCTGGCCCATGCCCCACGCCCCATGGGCGGGTCAGCGGGCCAGGGAGATGGCGAAGGGGGCGAAGCCGTTGCGGCGCAGGATGTGGGGAACGAGGAGGACCATTGCTTCGGTGGCGCGGGCCGTGGTGATGTCGCCGAGGTCCTCGATCTGTTCGGGGCGCCAGCCCAGGTCCGCGAGGAGGTCGGTGACGGTCTTCTTCGCCTCGTCGTCATTGCCCGAGAGGTAGGCGGTCGGTGGGGTGGTCAGGGTCTCGGGAGCGGTCATGACCATGAACAGCATGGTGTTGAGGGTCTTGACGACTCGGCTGTCGGGAAGGGCGTCCTGGAGTTGCTCGGCGAGGCTGCTGCCGGGGTAGACGAGGTCGCCCGGGAGCCCGTCCTCGGCGTGGTGGGTGGCGTTGGAGACGTCGACGAGTATCTTGCCGGCGAGCTCGGTGCGCAGGTCGGCCAGGCGGTCGAGGGCGCTGTCACCGGGGGTCGCATTGATCACGAGGTCCGCGGTGCGGGCGGTGGTGCGCTGGTCGGCGAAGGAGATCCGCGGGGAGAGCCCGGTGGCACGGGCGGCGCTCTCGTCCGGGGTGCGGCCGCCGAGGGTGACGTGATGTCCGGCCGCGGCGAGCTTGGTGGCGAGGTTGGTGCCGACCCGGCCGGTGCCGAGGATGCCGATGTTGGTCATGGTGTGGTGCTCCTTGTGGGTGTCGGGCGTCGGAGGGGGAGGAAGCGGCTGCGTCAGGCGAGCGGCTGGAGGATGTCGAGGGTGGCCTGGTGGAGGCCGGGGGCGGCGGCCAGGAAGTCGCGGCTGGCGGTGCTCCAGGGGGCGCCCGCCAGGTCGGTGACGGCGCCGCCGGCCTCGGAGACCAACAGGGCGCCGGCGACCAGGCCGGAGCGGACGTCGGAGAACTGCCAGAACGCGTCCATCCGCCCGGCGGCGACATGGATGAGCTGCAGCGTCGCGGGCACGGACACCCGCACGACCAGGCCGTTGATGAGCATGGCGGTGACCGAGTCACCGATCCGCCGGAACGTCGCCTCGTCCTCGCCGGGCTTGGCCTGACCGGTACCGATGAGGGCCGCCCCCAGATCGGTCTTGGCGGACACCTTCAGCGGGTGGCCGTTGAGGTGGGCGCCACCGCCGGCGACGGCGGTGTAGGTGTCCCCGGTCAGCGGCAGGTGCACGACGGTGAGGACCGGGTGGTTGTCCCGGACCAGCGTGGCGGTCACGGCCCAGTCCGACATGCCGTGGACGTGGTTGATGTTGCCCTCGGCGGGGTCCACGACCCACCACTCCCCCGCCGGGAGCGCCCCGCCGGCCAGCTCGTCCTCCGCCCACCGCGAACCCGGCCGGGCCCGCAGCAGCGGCTCCCGGAGCACCGCCAGCACCGCGTCGTCGTTGGCGTGGATCTCCGCCACGACCTCCTCCAGGCTCACCCCCCGGGCATGCGGGGCGAAACGGTCCAGCAGGGTCAGACCGGCGGTCTTCACCGCGGCGGTCACCTCGGACAGGAACGTGGCGGTGGCAGTGGCAGTGGCTGCGGTCGTGCTCATGGTGGGCTCCCCTGAATTCGGTCCGTACGTCGGTCAGTTGGGCGGTGCGGGAGGCGACTTGCGCCGCTTCCCTTGCCGCACTCCGAAGTTATGGCCCCGGCCGATTAACAACAAGTGCATGCTTTGCACTCGTGGAGTTACTCCTATGCAACTGAATCCGACCACCGAGAGCCCGCTCAGTCGATGACGTAGGCGGTCAACCTGGCCATGTCATCGAGGCCCTCGGTGGCGGCACCTTGCGCTTCGGCGAGCTGCGCGACGAGGTCGAGGGCATCAGCCACAAGATGCTCACCCAGAACCTGCGCATGCTGGAACGCAACGGCCTGGTCGTGCGGAACGTGCACCCCACGGTGCCGCCGCGGGTCGAGTACACCCTCGCCGAGTCGGGCCAGGGGATGCGGGCGACGGTCGATGCGATGTGCGGCTGGACGCACCGGTACCTCGGCGACATCGATGCCGCCCGCCGCCGCTTCGACGCCTGACCGGCCTCCTCACCTTCCTGTGGGCAGCCCCTCCTGCAAGTACACGGCGCGGCCCGCCAAGGCCGCGGCGTGCAGCGCGACGAGCGTCCGGCGGTGCGCCGCCAGACGGTCCGGGAGGTCCGCGGGGTGGTGAAAGGCGTACTGGTCGTGTTCGAGGCTGAGCCGGATCCGCTGTCCGGGTGCGCGCCTCGCGGCGAAGAAGTAGTCCACGACGGGTCCGGTGCCCAGGACGTCGACCCTGTGGTCGATCCCGATGAGGCAAGGGTGCGCGCCCAACGCGATGCCGGTCTCCTCGCTCATCTCCCGGCGGGCCGCCGGCCAGGGGTTCTCGCCCTCGTCGACCATGCCACCCGGCAGCCACCACGCCCCACTGGCTTCCGCCTGGCCGGGTCCGTACCGCAGGAGAAGCATCCGGTCCTGGTCGTCCAGCAGCATGACGCACGACGCCACGAGCGCCTGCGGCTGCGTCTTCACCCACTCCTCGCGCGGGATCCAGTCGCCCACTTCTGCCTCCCCTTCGGTGGTCAGCGGAACTCCTACCCCGCAGCGCGCGCTCCTTCACCAGCGCACGTATCTCCCTGCGGGAAATCCTGTGGTGGGACCCGTGCGTCGAGCGCGGGATTGACGTCCGATGTCTCGTACGTGCCGACCGTTGACGGAGTCCACGTCTTCGACGCCGGAACGGATCTGGCCCTGCGCGGCCGGTCCGGCTACCGCTGGCTGGTCCGGGAGGCCCCGCTCCTCGACGGCAGGGTCGAACTCGATCAACTGGTAGGGGGGTTGCCGGCGGGGAGGCACGAGGCGGTGCGCGCCCTGGCGCGACAGTTGCACCGCCGGGTGTGTGGTCGACGCCGCGCGAGTCCGCGCGAGTCCCCGGGCGCCCCCGAGGTGGGGAAGTGCGCCTAACTGCCCGTCTTGCCGTGTTGCGGATCAACACCCGGGTCGGGGACCTCTACAACGGCAGGAGCACGAGATGGTCAACCACCCCGAGTTCGGGCCGTCACCGACCTCACCCCCCAGGCCATCCCCTACGGGGAACCGCGCGCTCGATCCCACCTCGCCACCGGCATCGAGGAAGCGTTCCTGACCGGCTACAAGGAAGGCAGCTTCCACGGACCGCGTCTGACGCCGGCGCACGCACACCCGTGTGGCATCCTGCGCAGACACCGGCGGGCCGGCCGTCGGGGACGGAAAGGACCTCCCGTGACCCGTAGCGCGCTCCTGGTCGGAGCCACCGGACTGGTCGGCGGACAGCTGCTGGCGCGGCTGCTGCACGATCCGCTGTATGCGCGCGTCACCGTGCTGGCCCGGCGTCCGCTCGCCCTCGAACACCCGCGGCTGGACACCCGGGTGGTGGACTTCGCCGAACTCGGGGCCGACGATCTGACCCTCGGGCCCGGTGGGGCCGACGTGTACGGCGCTCTGGGGACCACCATCCGGCAGGCGGGCTCGCAAGAGGCCTTCCGCGAGGTGGACCAGCACCACACCGTGCGGGTGGCCGGGCTGGCCCGGGAGGCGGGCGCCGAGCGGATCGCGGTGGTCTCCTCGGTTGGCGCGAGCTCCGGCTCCCGGACCTTCTACCTGCGGGTCAAGGGGGACATGGAAGCGGAGGTGACGGCGCTGGGCTACCCGCAGACCGAGTTCTTCCGGCCCTCCTTCATCCTCGGGCACCGACCCTCGCACCGTCGGGGCGAGGGGCTCGGCAGCGGCGCCGCGACCGTGCTGGCCCCCCTGCTGGTGGGGCCCGCCCGCCCCTACCGGCCGGTGCCCGCGGGCCGGCTCGCCGCGGCGATGATCGCCGCACTGGCCGAGGACCGGCCCGGGCTCCGGCTCCGTACTCACGACGACTTCCTGACCCTCGCCCCGCAACGGGCCGCCGGCGGCCGGGCGTAACCGGTACGGCCTCCGGTTCGTTGGGGAGGCCGGTGGCGGGGTAGGGACCTGCCCCGCGAAGGGAGGCGGTGCGGCGTGCGGACTGGCGGACTCGTCGATCTGACGGACAGGTCGTGCCTGGTCACGGGCGCTGCCAGCGGGATCGGACGGGCCACCGCGGACCTCTTCGCCCGGCTCGGGGCCCGGGTGACCGCCGCGGACCTGGACACCGCGGGGCTCAGCGCGCTGCGGCGCGACTGCGCCGACCGGGGCGACGCGCACGAGGTGACCGTGGTGACCGTGGTGACCGGGGACGTGTCCCGGCCCGCGGACGCCGAGCGGATGACCGACGCCGCGGTGGCGGCGGGCGGCGGGCTGGACGTGCTGGTCGCCAACGCGCGGATCCTGCCGCTGTCGGGCCTCTTGGAAACCAGCGCGGAGGACTGGGACCGGGTGATGGCCGTCGACGGCCGCGGGATGTTCCTCTGCTGCAAGTACGCCATCGCGCAGATGGCCGGGCAGGAGACCGGCAGGTCCGTCGTCTGCGTCTCCTCGATCTCCGGTGTGGCCGGCCAGGCCCGCCAAGCCGCCTACGGACCGGCCAAGTTCGTCGCCTCCGGGCTGACCAAGCACCTCGCGGTCGAGTGGGCCGGGCGCCGCATCAGGGTCAACGCGGTGGCTCCCGGCACCATCCGCACCGAGCGCGTGCGCCGCCTCGCGGACGAACCCGACGGCCCCGAGTACCTCGACCGCATCACGGCCCTGCACCCGCTCGGCCGGCTCGGCGAGCCCGCCGAAGTGGCCCGGGCCATCGCCTTCCTCGCGTCCGACGCCGCCTCCTTCATCACCGGCACCGTCCTCCCCGTCGACGGCGGCTACCTGGCCCAGTAGGTCGGGCCGGCGGTGGTGTCAGGTGCGGTGCCGACCTCGGGAGGTCGGGATCCCTGTCACAAGGCGCCGCACCGCAGTCGACGTGCGCAGCGGCGGGTGTGTACTGGAGGCCGGCCGCACGCTTCCGTCTCCCCTGCGGCGTCGTCCTCGCCCTGGTCCTTCTCGTCCTCGGGGTGGTCGTCCACGACATCGCCTTCTGAACGCCGGGGATGGAGGGTCAGGCGGGTCGGCCGCCGGACGGGTCGGGGACGCTCATGTCACCCGTGGCCGGCGTGCCGTCGGCGAGCCCGTCGATGCGGCCGCGCCTTTGCTCGGAGGCTGGCCGTGAGCAACTGCGACGACACAAGGGGAGCACCGGCCCGAGCAGGACTCCCCCGCAGGCCGCGGAGCATGGGCCGGGGGGCGGCACCCGGACCTGCGGGGGAATCCCCACGAGGAGTCAGACCTCAGACCTCAGACCTCAGAGGATCTCGATGGAGTTGACCTTGGGCGGGCGGTTCGGGAAGGTGATCTCGGTCCAGCGGTTGATCCGCACGGAGTCGCCGTTGGCGTCGTAGTAGATGAGGTCGTTGTTACCGGTGGAGATCTTGTCGACCCACCAACCTCCGAAGCCGGTCCGGCCCTTGTTCGCATAGCAGTCCACGCTGTTGGAGCCGCCGCTGTGGGACCAGATCTTCAGGAAGTTCTCGCCGCCGCGGCACTCGACGTGGTCGATGGCGTAGGCGTTGCCGGGGATGGTCAGGGTGAACGACGCTGCCGCGGCGAATGCCACGGCGGCCGATCGTAGGAGCCTCTTCGTATTCATGCGCACGCACTCTCCTTGCACGGAAAACGAGCGACTGAGGCACCCGCGAAGTGTTCGCTGGCGCACATCAAGGTTCCTGCACAATGGGTGCGTCATGCAATCAACTCGACTGCGCACGGCTGGATTTGGTGCTACGACGTCCCGTTTCAACCATCTGCGTCGGAGATGAAACGTTTAAGCCATCATGTGGCTCCTTGTCGATCGGTCACGCTTCAGGCCGCGTGGCGCCCGTGCTTGCCCCGCGACGCCGCCGGCCGCGGCGCTTCGGCCCGGGAGTCCTCCGTTACGGGTTCCGGAACGACGCGCAGGTGCCGCGCCCGGGCCGGCGCGCGGTCACCTCTCACCGGGCCCAGCACGTACTCCTCGTAGCGTCCGAGCCCGAGGAGGGCGCACATCAACAGGGGCGGAACGAGCAGTGCCAGGAACAACACGGAGGGTCCTTCGGCCGAGGATGTCTCGTACGGGCTCCGTGCGCGCATGCCCGCTCCTCGGCCGCGAACACCCGGCGATCCGGACCTGTACCCGTACGGGGTCGCCTACGGCGCCCAGGGCCCGAGCGCGGCCTTCATCGCGTCCGTCATCGCGAGTTGCAGCAGCGGGCCGTAGGTGATCCGACCGACGCCGAGGCGGCGGAAGCGTTCGAGGTCGTGCTTGACGGGGTGGGCCGTGGAGTTCACCGGAATGCCGACGGCCTCGATCACGGCCCTGAGCAGGTCGTCGTCGTCCTGGATGCGCACCGGGTAGACGCTGTCGGCTCCTGCCTCCTCCAGGGACCGCAGCCGCTCGATCGCCTCGTCCAGGACGGCGGAGGGATCGTCCGCGTGCAGGAAGAGGTCCGTGCGCCCGTTGACCCAGACGGGGACCCCGGCGTCGTCGGCCGCCGCGCGCAGGCCGGCGACGTAGCGCGCGTGCTCCTGCGTGCTGCGCAGTCGTCCACCGTCCGAATGGACGGTGTCCTCGACGTTGAGGCCGACACCGCCGGCCTCGACGAGTCCGGCGACGAGGTCCGCGGGCTCCTGTCCGTACCCGGCCTCCAGGTCCACGGACACGGGAACGTCGACCGCCCCGATGATCGGCCTGACGGCGGCGAGCACCTCCTCGAAGGTCTGCCCCTCGTGGTCCTCGGCCCCCGGGACTCGGCGAGCGGATGACTGCCGATCGTCAGCGCCGCGAACCCGGCCGCGACCGCCGTACGCGCGGACCAGACGTCCCACACGGTCGGCAGTACGAGCGGCTTGTACGCGCCGTGCAGGTGCTTGAGGCGTTGAGCGCGCTCAACAGTGGTGCGAAGGTCCATGCCCGGCACGCTACCCCCGCAACGGCCCCGACGGCGGGCGGGCGTGCGGGGGTGGTGTGCTGTTGGGCGTGCGGGCGTCAGAAGGCGTAGCGGATCCTCAGCCACGGGGCACGGGTGGCGACGAGCCCGCGCAGGGTCTCGACGGCTCCGGACTTCACTCCGCCCCGGTAACGGACGTTCCAGCTGCCGTTCTGCGAGCGTTTGGGCTCCTGGAGGTCGGGGCGCCACAGGGCGTCCTCGGCGCGCGGGTGCCAGCCGAGTCGCTCCTACGACACGCTCGCAGCCCGGCCGACCCATCACCCGGTCGAGCGCGGGGCCGATCGTGGCCTTGCCCAGGCCTTCCCGGGACAACGTGGGAAGCACCCCGGGGCCCCGAGACCACCCGAACGGGTGGGGTACGACCTCCTCACGGCCGGCGCCGCGGAGGAGGCGGCGGTACGAAAGGGCGGCCGCCGGCGGTCGGCCGGGAACGACGGAGCGGCTCTCCCTCGCACCGGGAGAGCCGCTTCCAGTACTGCCGTCCGGGCGCACCTGTCAGGCGTGCCGGTGGGAGTGCCGACCGCCGGTAACCACGCGGTACAGGGCCAGCAGGATGACGGAGCCGATGATGGCGGCGATCCACGTGGAGAGGTCGAAGAAGCCGTCGATCGAGTCGACGCCGAGGATGACCTTGCCGAGCCAGCCACCGAGCAGGCCGCCGGCGATGCCGATGAGCATGGTGATGATGATGCCGCCCGGGTCCTTGCCCGGCATGATCGCCTTCGCGATGATGCCGGCGAGCAGACCGATGACGATCCAGGCGATGATGCCCATGGTGGGTCTCCTACCTCGTGATGTGTGGTCGGTGTCAACACCGCGTCTGCACCGTCTGAACGTTTCCAAACCCCCCTCCGGACGTCGTCGCGTTCACCTCGGCGGTGGCAGGTACGGGGAAGGTGCCGGCGCCTTCCCCGGGCGGGGTCCTGGTTCGGCCAACGGGTGATTCCTGCGGCCCGGCAGGTGCACGACGCCGCGAACCGGGCAGGCGCGTCACCGACCTGGTGGACCTCAGAAAGGACGACACCGTGGCGCGACCGAGGATCCTCGTGGTGGGCGCGGGCTTCGCAGGAGTGGAATGTGTACGCCGTCTGGAGCGCAGCCTGTCCCCCGGCGAGGCCGACATCAGCGTGATCACCCCGAACTCCTACCAGCTGTACCTGCCCCTCCTCCCCCAGGTGGCGTCCGGGGTGCTGACACCGCAGTCCATCGCCGTGTCCCTGCGCCGCAGCAGCCGCCACCGCACGCGGATCGTTCCCGGCGCGGCGATCGGCGTGGACACCGGGGCCAAGGTCGTCATCGTCCGCAAGATCACCGGCGAGGTGATCGACCAGCCGTACGACCACCTCGTACTGGCACCCGGCAGCGTCACCCGCACCTTCGACATTCCGGGGCTACTGGACCACGCGCGGGGCATGAAGACCCTCGCCGAGGCCGCGTACCTGCGCGACCACGTCATCGCCCAACTCGACCTCGCGGACGCCAGTCAGGACGAGGCCGAGAGGGCGGCCCGGCTGTGCTTCGTCGTGGTCGGCGGTGGATACGCGGGCACCGAGACGGCCGCGTGCCTCCAGCGGCTGACGGACCACGCGGTGAAGCGGTACCCGCGGCTGGACGCCCGGCAGACCAGCTGGCACTTGCTGGACATGGCTCCCAAGCTGATGCCCGAGCTGGGCGATTCCCTGGGCCGCACGGCGCTGGAGATCATGCGCAGGCGCGGCATCCGTGTCTCGCTCGGGGTCAGCGTCGCCAAGGCGGGGCCCGAGGAAGTGACGCTCACCGACGGACGGACCCTGGCGACCCGGACCCTGATCTGGACGGCCGGCGTCGCGGCGAGCCCGCTGATCGGGACCATGGACGCAGAGACGGAGAAGGGACGGCTGGTGGTGACACCACAGATGACGGTGCCACAGGCGCCCGGGGTGTTCGCTCTGGGAGACGCCGCCGCCGTCCCGGACCTGGCCAAGGGCGGGACCGGGGCGATCTGCCCGCCGACCGCTCAGCACGCGCTGCGCCAAGGACGCGTCCTGGCCGACAATCTGGTCGCCTCGCTGCGCGGGCAGCCGCTGCGGTCGTACGTACACAAGGACCTCGGTCTGGTCGTGGACCTCGGTGGCACCGACGCCGTGTCCAAGCCCCTGGGCATCCCACTGCGCGGCCTGCCGGCCCAGGCGGTGGCCCGGGGGTACCACTGGTCGGCACTGCGCACGAACGTGGCCAAGACCCGGGTGATGACCAACTGGCTGCTGAACGCTGTGGCCGGCGACGACTTCGTCCGCACCGGCTTCCAGGCCGCGCGGCCGCCCGCGCTGCGGGAGTTCGAGGACACCGACATGTACTTGACGCCGGCGCAGGTCCGGGAGCACACGCGGAGCCTGCGTGCCGCTGGTTGACCGGAGCGGGGCGGCCCGGCTCCCGCCTTCGGTTCAGGGCGTCCAGTACTGGGCGAGGGCTCCTTCGCGGTAGGGATCCGGGCTGACGCTGAGGTCGCCGGAGAAGGGGCGGTCCAGGACGAAGACCAACAACAGGCTGAAGCCGATCAGCGCGGATACCGAAGCGATGAACATGATCTGCACCCGCAGCTTGCGCAGACCGTAGAGGAACGTGAGCGGCACCAGCACGACCGCACCGCCGAAGGCCAAAGCCTGGAGCAGCGGGGGCAGTTCCTGGCGGGCCATGGTCAGGCGGGCACGGCGCTGGGAGGCGACGTCGTTGAGGTGCTCGACGGCTTGTTCGTAGAAGACGCGCTCCGTCTGGCTCTTCGGTTCGTACGCCTGGAGCACCCTGAAGGCGGATTGCAGGTGCACCTCCGTGGCCCCGTAGCTGGGTCGTCCCGAGCGCATACGGGGCCACTGGTCCTCGACGACCGCATGGACGTACCCGCTGATGGCCGCATCGAGACCGGCGCGCACCGGCTCCGGGAACGCGGCGGAGTCCCGGCTGATGAGCGCCACGTCGGTGGCCTCGGAGGCGACGATGGTCTGGGTGTCGTCCAACTGCGTCCAGAGGGTGACGATGACGAAGGCGAGGATGATCCCGTAGATCGCACCGAACATGCCCAGCGTCACGCCGACCATGTCGTTGTGCTCGCCCCTGGCCAACGACGGATACCTGCGACGCAGCAGCAAGCTGCCGGCGACGGCAAGGAGAACGGTTCCTCCGACGGCGACGACGGCCAAGGTGAACGTACTGAAATGGTTGAGCAGCCAGAGCGACATGACCGCCGAGTCTAGGCGCGCGGACCGACCGATTGCGGCGCCATGCCCCGCGCGCCACTCGTACGAGTCAACCGATCGCACGGGTTGATCAACAGCCAGGCCGTGACTTCTCGTTGGGGGGCACGCAAAGAACGTACAAGACCGACCCGGGGTATGGCCGGCAGGGTCGGGTCATGAGCAACGAGACGATCAACGAACAACCCATCGACAGCTACGGGAAGAGCGGGGACAGCGGGAAAAGCGGGGACAGCCTGGAGAACGGCGGGCAGGTCGGCGTGGGCGGCGGAGCGGACGGGCCCGTGCGCTTCGAGACCAAGATCGCGGTGCTGCTGCGCGACGACCTGGAGACGTGGCAGCGGCTGAACGTCACCGCCTTCCTCGTCAGCGGGCTCGGAACGGTCCTCCCCGAGGTGGTCGGCGAGCCGTACCTGGACGCCGACGGCACCTCCTACCTGCCGATGTTCCGCCAGCCCGTGCTGGTCTTCGAGGGTGGGAAGGAGGCGGTGACGGCTGCGCACGAGAGGGCGCTGCGCCGTGGGCTGCCGATCGCGGTGTTCACGTCGGACCTGTTCGCCACGGGCCACGACCGGGCGAACCGGGCGGCGGTGGCGGCGGTGCGCACGGACCAGCTCGACCTGGTCGGGATCGCCGTCCACGGGCCGCGCAACTCCGTGGACAAGGTCCTCAAGGGCGCCCGCATGCACGGGTGAGGGCCGGTGGACACCGGTGCGGGGGGTGCGGACCCGACCATGCCGTCCGGTCCGGGCAGCTCCGGGTCCAGGGCGTCCGGGCCGAGTCGTCGCGTCCGTGCCGTGCGGGCGGCCGGCGCACCCTCGGCACCGCCGCCCGCTGTGCGGCGGTGGTCAGTCGGCGGCCTGGGGCGCGGGGGGACGCAGGCCGTGGAGGGCGTTGTCGACGAGCGCGTCCGTGTATGCGGGGGTGAGCGGTCCGGTGCGCAGCAGCCAGCGGTTCAGCAGCGGGCCCCAGATGGCGTCGATGGCGAGGTCGAGGTCGACGCCGGGGGCGAGTTGGCCTGCCTGCTGGGCGGCCTCCAGGCGGCTGCGCTTGAGCGCGCGGACGGGTTCGTCGAGGTGCTCGGCGTACCGGGCGGCGAGCTCGGGATCGCCGGCGACCTCGATGGTCAGCGCACGCATGGGTTCGGCGATGCGGGGGTCCCGGAGTTCGGCGAGGGTCGCGCGCAGCACCGCCTTGAGGTCCGCCGCCAGGTCTCCGGTGTCCGGTAGTCCGGCGGCGGGGTCCTCCCCGCGGCCGGCGTCGTGACCTGTGCCGTGGCCTACGCCGTGGCCTTCGCTGAGCATGCGGAACGCGTCGAAGAGAACGGCGCCCTTGCTGGGCCACCAGCGGTAGATGGTCTGCTTGCCGACTCCCGCGCGGGTGGCGATGGCCTCGATGTTGAGCTTGCCGTAGCCGAGCTCTCCGGCGAGGTCGAAGGCGGCGGTGAGGATCGCTCGGCGGGAGGCCTCGCTGCGCCGGGCGGCGTTGGGGGCCTTGGACGGCGGAGTTGTCATGGGGGAACCCTACCCAATCCAGAGAGACGAGACGATCCGTCTTGCGCAACTCGTCCCGCGCGTGCCATGCTGACGATCGAGCGAGACGGACCGTCTCGTCTCTTGAATGGGTTCGGTTCCACGAAAGAGGAAGAGGTAGTCATGACCACCACCACCGCAGCATCGGCCGGCCCGGTCGCCGACGGACCGCGGACCTGGTTCGTCACCGGCGCCAGTCGAGGCCTGGGGCGAGCGTTCGCGGAGGCCGCTCTCGCCGCCGGCGACCGGGTGGCGGCCGTCGCCCGTACGACGGCCGCCCTGGACGAACTGGCGGCGGCCCACCCCGGCCGCGTCCTGCCGCTGACCGCGGACGTCACCGACCGGGCCGCCGCGGTCGCCGCGGTCGAAGCCGC
This sequence comes from Streptomyces sp. NPDC028419, assembly GCF_055565515.1. Lineage (NCBI taxonomy): Bacteria > Bacillati > Actinomycetota > Actinomycetes > Kitasatosporales > Streptomycetaceae > Streptomyces > Streptomyces sp. NPDC028419. The sequence continues at coordinate 77,512 of NZ_JBVHUE010000029.1, forward strand.
CGCCGACCACTTCGGACGGCTCGACATCGTCGTCAACAACGCCGGCACGCTGTCGGCCGGCATGGTCGAGGAGTTCACCGAGGCCGAAGCCCGGGCGCAGATGGAGGTGAACTTCTTCGGCGCCCTCTGGGTCAGCCAAGCGGCCATGGCGGTGCTGCGGGGCCAGGGCGACGGTCACATCGTCCAGATCTCCAGCATCGGAGGCATCTCCGGCTTCACGACCACCGGCCTCTACAGCGCGAGCAAGTTCGCCCTGGAGGGGATGAGCGAGGCTCTGGCCATGGAGGGCGCCCCGTTCGGCGTGAAGGTCAGCATCGTGCAGCCGGGCGGTTACTGGACCGACCTGTACGCGGCCATGCGCACCACCACCCCGATCGCGGCCTACGCCCCGCTGCGGGCCGAACTGGAGAGGCAGTGGGCCGAGGGATCGATCGACAGCGAACCGCGGCTGGCCGCCGAGGCACTCCTGAAACTGGTCGCCGCCGAGGAACCGCCGATACGCATGGTCCTCGGGAGCATGGTGTACGACCTCGCCGTCGACGTGGCCGAACGCCGCAAGGCGACCTACTCCGGTTGGGAGCAGGTCAGCCGGGCGGCGGAGAAGGCGGTGCCCGCGCCGGCGTCCCTCGCCAGCGGACCGCGGTGATGTCAACTGACCTGGGCCGCAACGGCCGGGCGCGCTGCGCCGGCGCTTCCCACCACCGTCGCGCCATCTCGTCAGCGGGCAGACAGCGTTGTGAGCGTCCCTCCGGGCGTGCCCGACGACCCGCTCAGCGTCGGCCTGCGCGTCGGCCGCCCGCGGGAGAGATACAGCCGCCGCGGGTCCTGCGCCCGGGCGGCGTGTCCCGTCGGGAAGCCGGCCCGCTGCGCGCCACCCCTGCTCGCGCTCAGGTGGCCAGGGCGCGGACATGCCTTCGGCGCCGACGTCCCGTGGGTGCACGAGCCGTCGGCGCCGTCGGGCAGCGGGGGCCGCCGCGGATCACGACCGCGGAGCGGCCGTCTCCGGGGCGAGGGAGTTGCCGCTGGCGATCCGACCGCAGTCGGACGGCGCGGTCCGGCCCGCGAAGCGGTCGCCCAGCCAGCCCAGCGCGACGGGGGCCCAGGCCAGGGTCGCGCCCGTGTGGCTGAGCAGCTCGTACTGGTCGTACTTGACGGCGGAGCCGCCGGTGGCACAGTACTGCCGCGCGAGCGAGCGCACGTCGCCGGCGACCATCACGCCGTCGCCGGTGCCGATGCCCGGGCGGTTGCTGAAGGTTCCCTCGAAGACGCCTCCGTTGCCCTGGCCGATGAAGCCGGGGACGGTCGGGGTGCCGGCGGAGCCGAGGTTGAGCTTGTTCATCGCCGTCAGGAAGGCGGGGATCGAGTTGGGGTCGGCGTATTCCGGCTTCGCCATCTTCTTCCAGGTCAGACCCGGGTAGTGACCGAGGGCGTTGATGATCGAGCCGCGCTCCAGGTCCTTGTAGACGCTCAGACCGTAGCTGTTGAGGTAGCTCTTGAGGTCGATGCCGTACGAGCGGGAAACGCCGATGACGGCCATGGGGATGACACCGGACCAGGCCAGCGAGCCGTCGACGTACTTCAGGTTGTGCGCCGGGTCCACGAGCAGGCCGCCCTCGGCGTAGCCGACCAGCCGGCGGTTCACGTCCGGCGCGTAGCTGGGCGCGAGCGCGGCGGCCCAGTTGGTGGCGATCGCGCCGCCCGAGTAGCCGAGGAGGCCGAACGACGTGGTGGAGTCCAGGCCGGTCTCGGTCGCCCTCGTCGCGGCGCGGATCGAGTCCAGGGTGTTCGTCCCGTACTCCGGTCCTGCGGCGAAGTTCGCCTGCTGTCCCTCGGTGTCCGGGATCACGAGGTTGTAGCCCTGCAGCAGCAGCGGCGCCATGAAGAGGGCCTCCGCATTGGGGATGGCACCACCCAGGGTGACGCCGCCGGCGATCGCGCGGGAGGGACTGTCCTGCGGGTTCAGCGAATCGTAGAACGACTGGTAGGAGACCGCCTTGCTGCTGTCGCCCGTCAGACTGCGCACCACCGTGGTCACGTTGGCGGCCGGGCGGCCCTGGGCGTCGGTGGTGCGGTAGAGCAGCTGGATCGCCTTGAGCGGCGTGGGGATGCCGAGGACGTGGTAGGGCAGGGTCCGTGTCTTCAGCACGGTGCCCGGGGTGAAGGTGGACAGCGGCTCGCTGCCGCCGTAGCTGTAGAACGGGTCGCTCGCCGAGGCCGTCGCGGCTGCCGGCGCGGCGGCCGGCGGCGTAGCTGCGACGGCGGTGGCGGCGGGAGCGGTGGCCATGGCTGCGGCGGCTGCGACAGCGACGGATATCAGGCGAACGGCCGTCTTGGACATGCGTTCCTCGAATCCTGGGTGGGGGGTCCGACGCAGCCGCATGGGGTCCGGTGCGCGCCGCGTCGGGCCGGGGCGGGCGGTCCCCGGCAAGGAGATGCGGTGAACGATGCGGCCGAGGTCCTGCCACATCTGGCCATGCACCGGCCAGTCGTGTTACCAACCAGTAAGTGATGTCCCGGAAACATCATGGGGCCGGTACGCGGCCGGGTCTCCGGGGTGGGGAACAAAGATGTGCGAGGTGGATTGTGACCGGATCCAACGCGGTGGAACGGGACCTGGAACGGGACCGGGTGCCGCGGTTCGGCGGTGTGCCGGTCCACAAGCGGCTTCAGGACGCGGCCGGTGCGCTCGAACGCGCCGTGATGGTCAGGCTGGTCGAGCGGCTCCCCGTATACGGGACGCTACCGGCGGAGCAGCTCGGCGGCGACATCGCCAAGCAGGTGACGCACGGCATACGGGGGTTCGCGGCCGTCCTGCGCACCGGAGAGATGCTCGGGCAGGCCGAGGCGGCGGTCATCCGCGAGTCGTCGGCCAGGCGCGCCGACGAGGGCGTGCCGCTGGAGGCCGTGGTCGGTGCCTACCACCTCGGTGCGGAGGAATGCGCCGCCCGGGTCTTCCCCGCGGCCGAGCCGGGCGACTTGGCCGACGTACTGCTGGTGCAGCGCCAGATGCTCGCGTACTTGCGGTTGGTGAGCTGTGAAGTGGCCTCGGGGTACGTGCAGGAGCGGCAGACGGCCCTCAGCGACGAGCAGGTCGCGCTGCAGTCGCTGCTGTCCCGGCTGCTGGAGGGCGGCAGTCCGCAGGGCGCGGCGGACCGGGCCGGCATCCGGCTGCCGGCCTGCTACCTGGTGCTGAGCATCGCGGTGGGGCCGCACCCCGACGAACTGGTGCCCGGTGTGAACCACTCGGTCGCCGCCCGCCGCAAGCTCCGGCGGTTGCGCAACGAAATCCAACGCCAGACGACGGGCGTTCCGCTCTCGGTGCTGTCCGGCGGCGGCGGGACGGTGCTGATCCCCTACGAGGCACCGCCGGCCGAATCCGGCCACGTGGACCGGGCGTGGCTGTCCCGGCTGGTCGAGCAGCTCGGCCGGATGTGCGGCGCCGAGCTGCTGGCCGCGGCGACCGTCGCGGCGCCGGAAGGGGTCGCGGAGGCCGCCCGGCTGGCCGGCGAGGTGCGGGCCGTGGCGGAGGCGTCCGGCCGGGGACCCGGCCTGTACCTGCTCGACGACGTGCTGCTGGAATACCAGTTGAGCCGCCCGAGCCCGGCCAGGGCGGGGCTGGCCGCACTGCTCGAACCGCTGGACGCCCGCCCGGAGCTGCTCGACACGCTGCGCGTCTTCCTGGCCCGGGGGCTCGATCGACGCCGGGCCGCCGCCCGGCTCCAGGTGCACCCGAACACGGTCGACTACCGGCTGCGCAAGGCCACCGAGCTCACCGGGCTGGACGCCTCCCGGGGCGCGGACATCCTGACCCTGCGCGCCTCCCTGGCCGCCCACGACGCCGTGCACCAGGCCGAGCTGGACGCGGGTCGGCCCGGGACGCCCCGGCCGTCGAACTGGTGGTCGGCACGGACGTAGACCTCCGGCAGCGCCTCGGACCTCGGGCGGCACCACGGACTCGCGCGCCGGTGGAAATGAATCGCTCGGGACGGCAGTTGGTGACGATCATGTCTGATGATCTTGAGTGGGCCGGTCGGCTGCACCCGCTGCTGGCCGATCGGTTCAGCCCGTACGCCTTCGATCCGGCCGGTGTCGTGCGGGACGAGGCCGTGGAACTGCTCCTGGAAGCGGCCAGGTGGTCCCCTTCCGCGGGCAATTCCCAGCCCTGGGGCTTCCTCATGGCCAGGCCCGGGGAGCCGGATCACAAGCGGGTGCTGCCCCATCTGGCGCCCAGCTCCGCGCGGTGGGCCAAGGACGCGGGGCTGCTGGTCGTGGCGCTGGCGCGCCGCCATGTCGACGGGTGCGACGTGGTCTACTCCGAGTTCGCCGACTACGACCTCGGCCAGGCGGTGGCCCACTTGAGCCTCCAAGCTCAGGCCATGGGCCTGTCCACCCACCAGTTCCGCGCCTTCGATCTCGAAGCGCTCACCGAAGAGCTCCGGCCGAACCCTGGGTGGGAGATCGTCGCGATGGTCGCGATAGGAAAGGCCGCCGACGCGCCCGCGAGCACGCGGTCACGGCGCGGAACGGACGATCTGCGTTCCGCCCCGTGGGCCGTGGCCCCGCGCTGACGGACGGGTCGGCCCGGAGCGTCGTATCGCCGGCGAGATCCCCGGCACCCCCGCGCGCGGCTACTGGCTCGGCGCACCGCCGATCAGGTAGTCCACCCGGCGCCTCAGGCCGCTCCAGCGCCGGTCGTGGTGGTAGGCCCGCTTGATGGCCCTGGCCCGGGCCCTGTGCCGGCCGCCGTAGAAGCGCCGGGCCCACGGTGACACGGGCCGGGCCAGCCGGACGGCCCCGACCAGGGCGATCACCGGGACCACCACCCCGAGTACGGCCATCCGTGGCTTCCCCTTGGACAAGGCGACGACCGCCAACAGCAGGTTGCCCACCACCGTGGCCATCACCGTCAGCCGGCTGGCCTCCTCCTCGGGCGAGAGCCCGTCCACTCCCAGCGGCAGGAACCCGCAGAGCAGCAGCGCCGCCAGCGCCGAGGTCATGATCACCACCTCGATGCTGATCGTGCCCTGCTTGGTCCAGTAGACGTCGCTCAGGTGCAGGATCAGTGCGAACTCGTCCAGGACGAGACCCGTTCCCATGCCGAACACCACCGCTGCCAGCCCGGCCCCCCACCCCGTCCGGCCGGCCGCGCTGCCGGTGAAGCCGCCCACCGTCATCAGGATCACGCCCGGGACGGCGTGGTGGACGTGCAGGCCGCCGGGAGTGATGTTCCGGAACGGCCCCTTCCCCGCCCTGATCATCCGGGTGATGACCCGGGTGACGGCGAAGGTGAGGACGAACGCCGACAGGGCCAGGAACAGCGGCAGCTTCCCGGGCTCGACGATGTTGCGGTACCACCAGTCACCCATGCCGCCGCCCTCCTCGGCCCTGCCCCGACCTGTGCGACCGCTGCGCGCGTCCTCGGTCGACGGCTACTTGCCGCGGCGGCCGAGCAGCCATGCCGTCGCGGCTCCCGCCAGGAAGGTGACGGCCAGCACGAACCACATCGGCGCGTCGACCCACGGGATCCAGAAGTGGATCCGCGCCGTTCGCGTGTTGATCAGCACGAACCACACGGCCAGTCCCGCGATGACCAGGCCTGCCACCAGCCGTGGAGACAGAGCCCGCCGCGATCCGGAACCATCGGCGCGCCGGGTCGATTTCGTCTGGGCCATCGAACACTCCGTCCTGCGAGAAACACTGACCGGCACGAACCATCACCCGACGGCACCTGACCGCACCTGGCAGCACGCGCCGACTCCCCCACTCTCACCCGCACGGGCCGCCACCGCACGTCCATCCCCGCTCGGCGGCCGGGCCGATCTCGCCGGGTCGATCTCGCCGGGCCAGGAATGAGCGACCGGGCGGCCGGGTTCAAGGGATGGCTCGCCGGGGCCCGCCCGGGCAGAACACGTTCAGAGAGAATGCAGAGGGAAGACGTGACGATGCGTGCTGTCATCTTGTCCGAATACGGTGGTTCCGACGTGCTCCGCGTCGCCGAGGTGGCGACCCCCGAGCCGGGTGACGGTCAGATCCGCGTCCGGGTCTCGGCAGCCGCCTTGAACCCCGCCGACGTCTTGATCCGCTCCGGCGCCCTCGCCTCCCGCGTGCCCGCGCGGGACCACTACATTCCGGGTCTCGACGTGGCGGGGACCGTCGACGCCCTGGGAAGCGGCGTCCGCGAGTTCGAGGTCGGCGACGCCGTGATCGGCCTGTCCGACTGGCCCGAGACCCAGGCCGGCACCCACGCCGAGTACGTCGTCCTGCCCGTCACCGCCGTCACCACCGCACCGAAGCACGCGACCCCGGTGCAGGCGGCGACACTCGCGCTGAACGGACTCACCGCCTGGCAGGCGCTGGACCTGCTCGCCCCCGCCGCGGGCGACACCGTGGCGGTCACCGGCGCCGCGGGCGCCGTCGGCGGCTATCTCGTCGAGCTGGCGGTCGCGCGCGGCCTGCGCGTCGTCGCCGTCGCCGGGCTCCAGGACGAGGAGTTGGTGCGCGGGTTCGGGGCCGACCTGTTCGTACCGCGCTCCGAAGACCCCACCGCGGCGATCCGCGCCGCCGTCCCCGGCGGAGTGGCCGGGCTGATCGATACCGCGGCCTTGGGCGGGTCGGTGATCGGAGCGGTGGGAGACGGCGGCTCGTTCGTCAGTGTCCTCGGCGCGGGCCCGGCGGCCGAGCGCGGGATCCGCGTGTCGCAGGTCCGCGTACACAGCGACGCCGAGCAACTCGCCGAACTGGCCCGGCTCGTGGACGCCGGCCGGGTGAGCCTGCGGGTGGACCGGACGGTGCCGTTCTCCGAGGCGGGCGCGGCGCACGACGCGCTGACCTCGGGCGGCTCGCGCGGGCGCATCGTCCTCGTGCCGTGAGCACCCGTAGCCGGTCCCGCTCGCCACACTTGCGTAACAGAGGGTGCTACGAGCGGCGCGGAGAGTGGCCGCCGGTCTAGTCTGGGCCCCGCCGAGGTCGACGAGAGGGGCCCCACGCGGGGAGTCGACGACGGCGGGACATCTGGTTCGCGTGCGGGAGGACCCGCATCCGATGGGGGGATGAGACATCACCATGGACTGGCTTCACAATGTCCCGGAGCTGGCGGCGTTCTGCGGCACCACGGTGCTCACGGCGGCGCTGACCCACGGCTACACCGCCGGCGCGCTCCGGGTCACCCGGCTTCTCGGCCGGGGCGACAGCGGGCGGCAGAGCGAGGTGGAGGCGGGCGTGGAGGAGACCGTCGCCGCGCTGGGCGCAGACCTGGACGACGACGAGCGGGAGCGGGTGCGCGCGGAGCACCTGCGGAGGTGGACTGCCGAGTTCGCCGAGGTGCTGGCAGCCATGGATCCGGCCGAGCGCGGCCGGGTGGCCGCCGAAGCGCGTGCTCTGGCCGGGGAGTTGGCGACCGGTGACGGCTCCGCGGGGGCGGGCGTGATCAACCACTTCCACGGTGGTTCCCCCGTGGTCCTGAACGGCGCGAACAGCCGTGCCGTGGTCAACTTCGGGACGGCCGGGTGATCAACAATTTCTTCAGGCCCGCGGTCGTCCTCAACGGCCACGGCAGTCGGGCCGAGATCCACCACACGACCTTCGCGATCACCGAGAACGACCTGGACCGGGCCGCCGACCAACTGGCCGAGGCCGTCGGCACGCACTGGCACGCGGAGGCGAACAGCCGGGGGCTGCTCACGAACCAGGTGCCCGTGCACTGGCGGTTGAGCCGGCGCCGGCTCACGACCAGGGTCGCCGCCGCGATGGCCGAGCGGGGTACGCCGAGGTTCCCGCCGCTGCCCGGGGTCGTACCGGTGGCGGAGGAGGACCTGAGTGCGGGCGGCGACCTCAACGATCTGCACCGGGTGTACGGCGGGCTGGCCTCGGGGCGCCTGATGATCGTCGGATCCGCTGCGGCCGGCAAGACGTCCGCCGCGATCGTGCTGCTCCGGGCCGCCCTGCAGCACCGCGCGGACCCGGCGCGGGCGCCGTACAAGTCGGGGATCCCGGTGCCGGTACTGGTGACGCTGAATGGCTGGGCGCCGGACGACGAGGGGAGGAACGTGGTCGACTGGGCGGTCGAGCGGCTCTCCCCCTGGCACAAGGGGCACCGGCATCTGCGCCAGTTGTTGGCCACGGGCCGCATCGCGTTGTTCCTCGACGGTTTCGACGAGGTCCACGAGGAGGTGCGGCCGCTGGCGGTGGCCGCGTTGGAGTCCGCGCCCTTCCGAGTCGTCCTGATCTCCCGCACCGAGGAGGCCGCGGACACCGCCGAGCGGGAGCTGCCGGCCGGCGCCGTCGCCCTGGAGCTCGAACCGGTGCGGCCCGCCGACGCCGCTTCGTACCTGCTCGACTCGTTGTACGACCCGGCTCCCGCGGGATGGCGGGAGCTCGTCCGGCAGGTCCGGGAAGAGCCGGACAGCGCGGTGGCCCGGGCGCTGGTCGATCCCCTGACGGTGAGTCTGCTGGTGGAGGTCTACGCGCCCGACGGCCCGGTCGAGGAGTTGTTCGCCCTGACCGATCCCGACGCCGTCCGCGACCACCTGCTCGATCACGCGGTCGCCGCGGCCTACACGAGAAGGCCGCGGCCCCACGGATGCCGCCCCTACCGCCCCGAGGCGGCCGAACGGACGCTGCGGCATCTCGCCGCGCGGCTCACCGAGGACGGCGCCGCGGAACTGCACTGGTGGCGCATCCCGTCCTGGCCCGGGCGGCGATCGAGGATGTGGATCACGGCGACCGCCGTCAGCCTCGTCCACCTGGCGGTCGTCCTGCTCACCCTCACCCCGTGGATCGGAGCGCTCTGGGCCGCGGTCGCCGCACTCATGGGGTGGACCCTCGGTACTCTCGACGCCGGCATCCGCATGTCCCGGCTCCACCATGAACAACAGCTGACCAGCGCCGGCTGGCGGGACGTGCTGCCCCTCCTCGCGATCGCGGGCGGTCTGTTCGACTGGGTCATGTCGACCGGTCTGGCCTGGCTCCTCCTGCCCTTCGCCGGCCAGCCGCAGAGCCTGCTGCTGTGCTGCTTGTTGGGGCTGCCGTACGGCTTCGGCGGCGCACTGCTGCGGGGGCGTGCCGCGGGCCTGGTGGCGAGGACCATCGTGGCGCCCTTCCCGTTGACCCGCTTCGCTCGCGCCATGATCCCGGAGCTGGAAACGCGGACGAGGGTCCTCGGTCCCCGGGACGTCTGGCGTCACCACACGCGGATGCTCTTCCCCCTCGGGCTATTGGCGGGCGGCGCCGTGGGACTGTACGTCGGAGCGGTGGGCGCCATGTCGAACGGAGCCGGTTTCGGTCTCGCCCTCGGCGTGGCCGTGGGCAGCGGCCACGCCCTCGCGGCCGGCGTCCTCGGCAACGCTGCGGTCGCCACCGCCCTCACCGCCGTGCAACTCTCCGTCCGCGAAGGCACGCCTCTGCGTCTGATGGCCTTCCTCGACGACGCGCACCTGCGCGGGCTCCTCCGATCGAGCGGGCCCGCCTACGAGTTCCGCCACGTCCGGCTCCAGGAGCGCCTGGCCCGCCAGCCGTAGGGACCGGCCGTCACCCTTGAGCCGCAGGGCCCGGGCTGATGCGGCGTCACCGAGAACGGGGGAGATCCGCGGCCGGGGCCCCGGCCGTGGGTAGGGTGCGGGGATGGACATCTCCGGTCGGCCGGACACCGGCGACACAGCGGGGCGGGGCTCCTCATCGGCCCGGCCGGGCGCGGCGGCCGATCGTCTGTTGCGGCTCGGCCGTCTGCCGGTGGCCGTCATGGTCCTGACGGGTGTCCTCGCGGCCTACATGGCGCTCGTGGCCTTCGGCAACATCACCGACTTCGACTCCAACCGTGCGTTCGTCCGGCACGTGCTCGCCATGGACACGACGTTCCGGGACCCGGACCTGATGTGGCGGGCCGTCGATTCGCCGACGCTGGTGTACCTCGCCTACGTCGGGATCATCGCCTGGGAGGTCCTCACCGCCGCGGTGCTCGCCACCGCGACGGTGCTGCACGGCCGGGGCCTGCGTTCGGGGCGCCACGAACGTGCCCGGCGGGCGACGACGCTCGGGCTGCTCATGCTGATGCTGCTGTTCGGCCTCGGCTTCCTCGTCATCGGCGGCGAGTGGTTCGCGATGTGGCAGTCCGCCAAGTGGAACGGACTGGAGCCCGCCGGCCGCGACTTCACCCTGGCGGGGATCGTCCTCCTGCTGGTCCACCTGCCCTCGCGGCAATGGGGGCCCACGGAGGGCTCCGAGGCGTAGCCCGGCGTCCTCCCGCCTCAAGACCGGTCGCCGCGGGGCTCGGGCACGAGGTGGCCGTCGGGTGCCCGAACGGCTTTGGCCCGTCCCGCACTCCGTCCGCCCGTGGTCCACACCAGGGGCACCGGAAGAGGAACCACTTAGGGAACATCGGTGGTTCCTCTCAGGACCTTCGACCTCCTTTGCCTTCTCTTGACCTGGTCAAGACTGAGGGGACTCGGGCCGAAGACGTTCCGAGTCCGGTACGACGCGATGCGGGGATAACTCATCGTGGATTACGGTAAGACGGCCCCGGCCGTCCTCGAAGGTGTCGGCGGAGAAGGCAATGTCGAGTCCCTGGTGCACTGCGCCACACGGCTCCGCTTCGTCCTCAAGGACCCCTCCAAGGTCGACAGGGCGGCCGTGGAATCGGCTCCCGGTGTCATCACGGTCGTCGAGAGCGGCGGCCAGTTCCAGGTGGTCATCGGCAACGACGTGGCGCAGGCACATGCCGCGATCACCAGGATCTCCCGGCTCGGCGCGGACGCGCCCCGCGCGAGCGGCTCCGAGCCCGCGGCCCCGGCTTCCCGGGGCAATCCGCTGACCCGGCTCGTCGACGTCATCTCCAGCATCTTCACGCCGTTCCTGTGGACGCTGGCCGGTGCGGGCCTCCTCAAGGCCACGATCGTGCTGGTCACCAAGCTCGGCCTGGTCGCCGAGACCTCGCAGGAGTTCACCGTCCTGAACGCCGCCGGCGACGGGGTCTTCTACTTCCTCCCGGTCCTGCTGGCGGTGACGGCCGCGAAGCGCTTCGGCGCCAACCAGTGGACGGCCATGGCCGTCGCGGGATCGCTGGTCTACCCGTCGATCGCCGCCCTGAACGAGGCGGGAGACCCCGTCTCCTTCTTCGGCATCCCGATGGTGATGGTCGCGTACGCCTCCTCGGTCATTCCGGTGATCCTCGCGGTGTACGTGCAGGGCTTCGTGGAACGCGGCCTCGACAGGGCGCTGCCGTCCAGCATCCGCAACTTCATCACCCCGATGCTGACGATCGCCGTGATGGTCCCGCTGACCCTGCTGACCATCGGGCCCGCCTCGGACTGGGCCGGTCAGGGAGCCTCGGGCATCATCGGCTGGCTCTTCGGCCTCAGCCCGGCCATCGCCGGAGCCGTCCTGGGCGGCACCTGGCAGATCATGGTCGTCTTCGGCATCCACTGGGGCCTGGTCCCCATGATGGCCAACGACCTCGCGGTACAGGGTCATTCGCTGCTCTACGGTCCGCTGATCGCCGCATCGGCGGCGCAGGGCGCCGCGGTGCTCGCCGTACTGCTCCGCACCCGCAACAAGGGCCTCAAGAAGCTCGCCGGTCCGGCGGCGGTCAGCAGCTTCCTCGCCGGCATCACGGAACCGGCCGTCTACGGCGTCAACCTGCGCCTGAAGAAGCCCTTCGTCTACGCCTGCGTCGCGGGCGCGGTCGGCGGCGGCATCGCCTCGGCGGGCGGCTCGGCCTCGACGGCGTACATCATGCCGGGCCTGCTCTCGCTCTCCGCCTATCTCGAAGTCGGCAGCTTCACCCTCCAGTTGATCGGCGTCGGCGTGGCCAACGCCCACGACAGCCTCAAGGCGGTCGCCGACGAGATCACCACCAGCAACGACGAGGACGGCGTGGCCGTCACTCTGGAGCGCCACCTCGACCGCCCGACCCGCACCGCCGCCTGAAACCGCGGCGCCGTCTCGGTCGCCGCGTTTCCCCAGTACGGAGGGGGTGCTACCCCCACCCTCGGCCGGCCCGCTGTCCCGATGGTCCGGCGGATGGCGAGAAACGAGGCTGAACCCGTACAGATCGACCGAGCGAAACAAGGGAAGCCTCTGTGTTCAGCTTCAAACCGCCGCGCCGCCGCCGTACCGCCCGTGCCGCCACCGCTCGCGCCGTCGTGGTCGCTGGTCTCGCCGCCGTGGCCTGCGCCACCGTCACGGCCGGCAGCGCCGGTGCCATCGTCAACGGGTCGCGATCCAGCGAGAGCTATCCCTTCATGGCGAGCGTGCCCATGTCGGCCCCGAAGCACGGCGTGCTCGACGGGAACTGCGGGGCGTCCCTGATCGACGAGCAGTGGGTCCTGACCGCGGCCCACTGCGTCCAGGGCGACGGCCTCGAGCTGGAGGGCATCGTGCGCCTCGGCAGCGACCACCGGAAGTCCGGCGGCACCGTCCGGAAGATCGACCGGACCTTCGTCCACCCCGGCTACCTGAACGGCGACAACGCGGCCGCCAACAAGGACGACGTGGCGCTCATCCGCTTGGACCGGCCGGTCTCCGCGAAGCCGATCAAGATCGCCGAGCGGCCGGGGAAGCCCGGCACGCCGACCCGGATCCTGGGCTTCGGCACCACCTCCGACACCGAGTTCCTGTTCCCGGAGCGGCTGCAGGAGCTGAACACCCGCAGGGGCGCCGAGTCGGAGTGCGCGCCCGGCTACGCGGACCGGACCCGGCTGTGCACGATCACCACCGTGCCGCATGCCATGGCGTGCTTCGGGGACTCCGGCGGACCGCAGATCCAGCGGGGGCGCGGCGGCCGCTGGGAGCTGATCGGCGTCACCTCGGGGCCCGGCGCCCCGAACGTCGCGTGCTCGCAGGGCCCCGGCCTCTACTCCAGCGCGCCCGCCTACGCCCGTTGGATCGAGCGGACCATCGAGGCCAACGGCACGGAAGGGTAGCGGGCGGTGAGCCGCGGTGCCCCGACCACGGGCGCCTCGGCTCACCGTCGGCGCTCCGCTCAGGCGGTCCCGCCCTTCGCGGGTCGTTCCTTCTCGGCGTTGACGACGGCCCGCTCCAGGACGGCGGTGCGCTCGACGACCGTGCCGGGCTTGACGCCGTCGAACTCCTTGACCTGGACGCCGCGGCTGCCCAGGTAGGCGAAGGTCGTGCGGTCGAAGACCAGCTCGGTGCGTTCGCCCGTCTTCTCGTCCAGGCGCGCCAGGGCCAGACCGCTGCGGCCGGCGGCGTCCTGGGAGTTCTGGACGACGAGCACGCCCGGGATCTGCGCCATGGCGCGGTAGAGCGCGGCCGCCGTCGGGGCCGGGACGAGCTGCTCGTTGATGATCATCTTGATCTCTTCGAACGCCTGCTGGTCCCGGTCGCGCGGACCGCTCGGCTTCGAGTAGATCGCCTTCAGCAGGGCCTGCGGGTCGGTCGGCTGGGCCTTGAGCCAGTCGTACGACAGGGGGGTGTCATCGCCCGCGATGTCCTTGCCGTTCTGGGGTTTGGAGTACGGGTTGTTGCCGCCGAGGCCGATGCCGCCCTTCTTCTGGTAGCCGGGCTCGTCGAGCCAGCCCTTCTTCCCGTCCGGGGACTTCCATATCTCGCGCTGGTGCAGCGGCTGCACCCACGTCTTGGAGTCGTTGGTGTCGCCGTTGAGCGAAGAGGACAGCCAGGAGACCGTGCTCTTGACGTAGACGAACTGACCGGGCTCGGGCTCCGGAAGCTGCCGCGCGCCCGCGGCCGTGGCGATCTGCTGGGCGGTCGCGACGAGCTCGACCGTGCTGCCGGCCTCGATCGCCACGACGGGCGCCTCCACCCGCGCCGGTTCGCCACTGCCCCTGCTGGTCAGCGCGCTGGCGGCGAAGACGGCGGCGGCGAGCGCGAAGGCGGTGACCGGAACGCCGATGAGCAGGGCGCGCCGGGCCGGCCGCTTTCCGGCCGTGGGCCGGGGGGCGGGAGTGCGGATCTCGTTCAACAGGTGCTCCTCGAACAGCGACTGGCGGTCGGGAGACATCTCGGGGGCGGACGGGGCCGGCAGCAGCCGGGCGAGCTCCGCGTGGTCCAGCTCCGTGTGGGCCATGGGCTCGGTCCGCTTCCAGAACGTGCGGGTCATCCGTGCGTCTCCTCGTGCGACTCGTACGACCGGGCCGCGGAAGTGCGGCCACCCCGTACTTGTCCGGGGCGCGGAAGCGGTTCCCGGTTCTTCGTCAGTTCCTGTCCGGCGAGTTTGCGCAGCCGCGCGCGGGCACGCGAGAGGCGCGACCGTACGGTGCCGACGGGGACGCCCAGGGCGGCGGCGGCCTCGGCGTAGCCCAGGCCGGACCAGACGCACAGGGTGAACACCTCGCGCTCGGTGCGCCGCAGCCTCTTCAGCGCCCGCTTCGCCGCGGCGAGTTGGTCGGCGTCGGCCATGCGTCCGACGAGCTCGTCGGCGAAGTCCGGGACGGTGTCGCGGACCGGCAGACGCCCGAGGGCGGCTTGGTGGCGGCGTGCGGCACGTCCGGTGTTGCGCAGCACGTTGACCGCGATGCCCATCAACCACGGGCGCGGGCCGGCCTCGTGGTCGAGGAGCCGCTCGCGCAGCCGCCAGGCCTCCAAGAAGGTCAGCGAGACGACGTCCTCGGCGAGGGCCCGATCGCCCGTCACGCGGACGGCGTGCCGGTGGACCAGGGGCGCGTGGTCGCGGAAGAGTTCCCTGAACGCCTCGGGGTCCCCGGCGCGTATCCGGTCGTGCAATGAGTAGTTCACGAACTGCCTTGTCCACCGGGGGCGCCCGGTTCCGGTGACCTGCCTCACAGGCCATCGGCAGCGGGGCGGCCCGCCCAGGACCCTTCGGGCACGTCGGCGCGCCTCAGCCGCGCAGGTCGAGCATCATCACCTCGCGGGGGTTCCCGCCGGCCTCCCGCGGCTCGGCCTCGCCGATCGTGCGGTATCCCCAGGCCCGGTACGCGGCCACCGCGGCCTTGCTGCCCGGCTGTACGTTCAGCAACACGCGCTCGGCCGCGTTGCCTTCGAGCAGCGCCTCGTGGAGGCGGCGCGCGATGCCCCTGCCCCGCCACGGTGCGCGTACGGCGAGTTCCATCAGCCCGAAGGTGCGGCGCCCGTCCTCGCGTCGCATGTCGGCGGACACCGGCACGGTCAGTTCGTCCCACCACACCGTGTCCGGGGGGACGGACCAGCCGTAGGCCATGCCGACCGGGTCCCCGTCCTGCGTACGCGCCAAGGCGGCGCGGAAGGTGGTCCGGTGCAGCTGCGAAGCGAGCCGCCGCATGGCCGCTACGGCGTCGGCCTCGGTCTCGTGGTACGGAGGTTCCGCGAACACCTCGGCGTAGATCAGCCCCAAGGCCCCCTCGGCCTTCGCTGCGGCTGCTCCGTCCATGCGCTCGATCGCAACCGTCGCCTGCTCCGTCATCCCATGCCCCCGGCCTGCTGAAGAAGATCGAACAGGCAACAGGATCGCCCACCGCCCGGCCGAGGGGGCTGGGGGGCCGACAGTTCGGTCAGTCGGTCAGGGGAAAGAGCATGCAGCTGCTGGTGGCGTGGGCGAGCAGGCGGTCCTTCGCGTCGAGCAACTGGGCCTCGGCGAGGGCGGTACGGCGCCCGGCGCTGATCACGGTGCCGACGGCGCGCACCCGGCCCGTTTCCACCGTGACCGGCCGCAAGAACTTCACGGTCAGATCGAGCGAGGTGTAGGCCATCCCGCGGGGGAGCGTGGACTGGACGGCGCAGCCCGCCGCCGAGTCGAGCAGCGTGGCGAAGACGCCCCCGTGCATGCTCCCGATCGGGTTGTAGTGCTCCTCCCCCGGCAGCAGGGAGAAGACGGCCCGACCGTGTTCCACCTCGTCCAGGGTGAAGTCGAGGGTCTTCCCGAGGGGCGCCCCGGCCAGTCGCCCCGCCCGCACCTCGCGCAGGAATTCCAGCCCGGCCATGGCTCCCGCGGCCTGAGCCGGGACCGCCGGATCGTCCCAGCTGTACGTACGTGTCCGCCCCACGGCGCAGCGCCTTCCCTAGCATCTGGCTTTCGCGAACGAAGCTAGACCCCGCGCCACCTGACTGTCAATGACGCAGCCAGGCGCCTACGATGGCGGGATGGAGTGGCTTGAGGCGAGCACGGAGAACTGTCCCGTACAGCGGGCGCTCGACGTGGTCGGGGAGAAGTGGACCCTGCTGATCCTGCGTGACGCCGTCAACGGCGTCCGCCGCTTCGACGACTTCCGCCGCCACATCGGCTTGTCGGAGGCCGTCCTCAGCGACCGTCTGCGCAAGCTGACGTCGGCCGGCGTCCTGCGGACCAGCCCCTACCGGGAGCCGGGCAGTCGGTCCCGCAACGAGTACCGTCTGACCCGCAAGGGCTGGGACCTGTGGCCCGTGCTGGTGGCGCTGAGCCAGTGGGGCGAGGCTCACGCGCTCGGCCCCGAAGGTCCCGTCATGGACGTACGCCACACCGACTGCGGCTCCCCGGTCCGTGTCGCCGTCCAGTGCTCCGCGGAGCACACCGTCCTCTCCCCCGGGGACGTCACCGCCACGCTCGGCCCGGGGGCCCGCCCCAGGCCGTGAGCGGGTCACCACCGCGGACGGGCACGCGATGGTCGTGGTCGAGCACGAGTGACGCCGCCAGGGGCCCGTCGGTACGAGCCCGCCCCTTCAGGGACCGAGGTCCGGGCTCCGGGTCGGCCGACGGGCCGCGGGTCAGCCGACCGGCAGCAGGGTCGGGTCCGCCACGATCCGGCGGACCGTCGTCAGCGCCGCGCCCAGCAGCGGCCCGCGCCGCCCCAGCGCGGACGGGCGCAGGGCCTCCGGAGCCCACGGCCGCACGGTGACCCGGGCGGCCAACTCGGCGCGCACGGACGGGAGCAGCCAGTCGGCGAGTTCGGCGTAGGCGCCGCCGAGGACCAGACCGTCCGGGTCGATGAGTTCCACGGCCGAGGCGAGGGCGAGGCCCAACGCCCGCCCCGCGCGGTCCAGCGCCGCCAGGGTGGGCGCGTGCCCGGCGGCGGCGCGCTCGGCCAGCAGGGCGATCGGGTCGCGCGCCGGAAAGGCGCCGGCCCCGGCGGCGCGGCCGTGCTGGGCGAGACCTGCCTCGCGCAGCACGGCCGCCTCACCCGCGTACTGTTCCAGGCAGCCCCGGGCACCGCAGGGGCATGCGACGCCGTCGGGCTGGATGGGGATGTGGCCGAGTTCGCCGGCGAAGCCGCGGGCGCCCCGGAACAAGCGCCCGTCGATGACCAGGGCTGCGCCGATCCCGGTGTCGGCGGAGACGTGGACGAAGGTCTCCACGGCCTGCTCGGCGCTCCAGTACTCGGCCAGCGCCCCGAGGTTGGCCTCGTTCTCCGGTTCGGGCACGGTGGCCGGGTCGGGCCAGTGGTCGGCGAGCCGGATGCCGTGCCAGCCGAGGTTGGGCGCGCGCTCGACCAGTCCGCCGGGGCCGTTCGGCACCACCCCCGGCACGGCCAGGACGCGGCCCGCGGCCCGCAGTCCGAGGGCGGCGGCCTCGGCCTCCGCCTCGGCGGCCAGTGCGGCGACCTCCGCCAGTACCCGCGCGGCCGGCCGGCCCGCGTTGGCCCGTTCCACCCGGCGCCACACCCGCGGCTCGCCGCGCAGGTCCACCACGCAGGCGCCGAGGTGGGTGACGCCGATCTCCAGGCCGACTCCCGCGGGTCCCTCGTCGGCCACCGACAGCGCGCGTCCCCGGCGACCGACCCGCCCGTCGGGCGGGCTCTGCGCCTCGGTCAGCGCGCCCCGTCCGATCAGTTCGTCGACCAGCGACGAAACGGCCGCCCTGGTGAGGCCGACGCGTCCGGCGACGTCCGCGCGGGACAGCGGGCGGGAGAGCGAACCGTGCGCGGCGACCTCGCCGAGGACCACCCCGAGGTTGCGCCGTCGCATGTCCTGGAGCGAAGCGGGCCCGTTCCCCGGGTCGCCCTTCGCCTTGCCGACCACTGCCACGCGCCGCCCCTCCTACCGGTCCTCGGCCGGAGCGCCCTGCAAGGCCCCGGCCCGACGCAGGGTATCCCCGATCCGCGTCAGGGCGTCCTCGTCCCGCTCCACCGGCTCCAGCACCGGGCCCCGCGCCGTCTTCCAGCGGCGGGCGACGGCGTCGGCGGGCTCGCCGGTGAGCAGCGCCGCGGCTTGGGCGGCGGCGCCGAGCGCCACCAGTTCCTGCGCGTCGGGCACCTGGACCGCGCGGCCCGAGAGTCGCAGGACGGTCCGCTGCCAGGTCCGCCCGCGGGCGCCGCCGCCGATCAGGAGCAGCGGCTCGTCGCCCGCCGGGTCCGCGCCGCCCGCGCGCAGCACGCCGTCCAGGGCGGCGAGCAGGGCGTGGGCGGCGCCGTCGTAGGCGGCCTGCAGCAACTGCCCCGGGGTGGTGTCGTGGCGCAGCCCGTGGACCAGGCCGGAGGCACCCGGGAGGTCCGGTGTCCGCTCGCCGTCCAGGTAGGGCAGGACGACCGCCGTGCCGCCGTCCTCGACCTCCTCGCGGCCGCGGCCGAGCAGGGCGGCGAAGTGGTCGACGGCGAGGGTGCAGTTGAGCGTGCAGGCCAGCGGGAGCCAGCCGCCGAGGGCGTCGGCGAAGCCGGCGACGGTGCCGCTCGGATCGGCGGGCCTGGTGCGGCCCACCGCGTAGACGGTGCCGGAGGTGCCGAGGCTGAGCACCGGCTGCCCGGGGAGCAGGCCGAGGCCGAGGGCCGCGGCCATGTTGTCGCCGGTGCCGGTGGCCACCGGCGCGCCTTCGCGCAGCGGTGTTCCGGCGCGCACGGCGCCGGCGCGGGCGCCTGGGGGCAGGACCTCCGGCAGCAGCGCCGGATCGAGGCCGATCCGGGCGAGGACGTCCCGGTCGTAGCCGTCCGGACCCCACCAGCCGGTTCCCGAGGCGTCACCCCGGTCGGTGACGGCCGCGCCGGTCAGCCGCTCGGTCAGGAAGTCGTGGGGCAGGCGGACGGCCGCGACGCGGTCGGCGGAGGCGGGCTCGTGGGCGCGCAACCAGGCCCATGTGGGGGCCGTGAAGGCGGCGGTGGGCACGCTGCCGGTACGGCGGGCGAGTTCCGCGGCGCCGATCGCGGCCTTCAACTCGGCGGCCTGGGGCGCGGACCGGACGTCGTTCCAGAGCAGCGCCGGACGGACGGGCGCTCCGGCGGCGTCGAGGGTGACCAGACCGTGCTGCTGGCCGGCGATCGAGACGGCGGCCGCGCGGTCCGCCCAGCCGGTGCGCGCCGCGGCCTCGCCGAGCGCGTCCCACCACTGCTCGGGGTCGCTCTCGCGGCCGGCGCCCGTGCTGACGGTGTGCACGGCGCGGCCCCGGCCCAGGACGGTGCCGGTGTCGAGGTCGACGGCGAGCGCCTTGGTCGACTGGGTGGAGCTGTCGAAGCCGATCACGACGCGCTGTTCGGGCATGCGTTCCTCCGATGGGGTTCCGTCTGACGTTCCGGCATACTAATTTGTTTAGAGTCATTACAAACACCCTCGGCACTGAATCCGGAGCCGCCCCATGTCCAGCGACACCCTCACCCCGACGCCGGCACACAAGTTCACCTTCGGTCTGTGGACCGTCGGCTGGCAGGGTCGGGACCCCTTCGGCGACGCCACCCGCCCCGCCCTCGATCCGGTCGAGACCGTGCAGCGACTGGCCGGCCTCGGCGCCTACGGCGTCACCTTCCACGACGACGACCTGATCCCCTTCGGAGCGGGCGAGGCCACGCGGGAGCAGATCGTCAAGCGCTTCCGGGCCGCGCTGGACGACGCCGGCCTGAAGGTTCCGATGGCGACCACCAACCTGTTCACCCACCCGGTCTTCAAGGACGGCGCCTTCACCGCCAACGACCGCGACGTACGGCGCTACGCGCTGCGCAAGACGATCCGCAACATCGACCTGGCGGCCGAGCTCGGCGCCTCGGTCTACGTCGCCTGGGGCGGGCGCGAGGGCGCCGAGTCCGGCGCGGCCAAGGACGTGCGCACCGCGCTCGACCGACTCAAGGAGGCCTTCGACCTGTTGGGCGAGTACGTCGAGCAGCAGGGCTACGACCTGCGCTTCGCGATCGAGCCCAAGCCGAACGAGCCGCGCGGCGACATCCTGCTGCCCACCGTCGGCCACGCCCTGGCGTTCATCAACGCGCTGGAGCGGCCCGATCGGGTCGGCGTCAACCCCGAGGTCGGCCACGAACAGATGGCCGGGCTCAACTTCCCGCACGGCATCGCCCAGGCCCTGTGGCACGACAAGCTGTTCCACATCGACCTCAACGGCCAGTCCGGCATCAAGTACGACCAGGACCTGCGCTTCGGCGCCGGAGACCTGCGGCAGGCCTTCTGGCTGGTCGACCTGCTGGAGTCCGCCGGTTACGACGGCCCGCGGCACTTCGACTTCAAGCCGCCGCGCACCGAGGACTTCGACGGCGTCTGGGCCTCGGCGGCCGGCTGCATGCGCAACTACCTGCTGCTGGCCGAACGTTCCCGCGCCTTCCGGGCCGACCCGGAGGTGCGAGCCGCGCTCACCGCCTCCCGACTGCCCGAGCTCGCCCTGCCCACGGCCGAGGACGGCCTGGCCGGGCTGCTCGCGGACACCTCCGCCTTCGAGGCGTTCGACGTGGACGCCGCCGCCGGGCGCGGCATGGCCTTCGAGCAACTGGACCAGCTGGCCCTCGAACACCTCCTCGGCGCCCGCTGACCGCCCCCACGCCGGGGCCGGGGCGGGGCCGTACGGGTGGCACGGCCCGGCCCCCGGCGCCGTCCACCTCCGGGTGCCGACCTCGGGCCGGGACGGCAGTCCGGCCTCCCGGGTGCCGGCCGGTCCGGCGTGCGGGGCTCCGTCCGGGCCGCCGATCCGCAGCTGCCAGGGGTGCGGGTTGCCGGTGGTCACCCGCAGGCGGTCGCCGGTGCGGCGCAGCGTGCAGCGGGCGCTCTCGCCGGGGCCCTCGGCGTGCGGGATCACCCCGGTGCGTTCGGCGCCGTCGGCGAAGGCGTGCACCCGCAGCTCGACGCCCTCGGCCCAGGCGGAGACCGGGCGCTGGCCGTCCACTGCGAACGGGATCACGCAATCCCGGCGGGCGCGCAGCGCCAGGGTGTGGAAGCCGTGCCGTTCGCGCATCGAGGGGGGCCGGTGACCCGGTCGCCGAACGGGATGCGGGTCCACGTCCGCTTGGGCACGTAGTACTCGACCGCGGCCTGCTCGGTGAAGACCGGGGCGCCCAGCGGGTGCTGCCGGTCGAGCGCGGCGGTGGCCGGATCGTCCGGGAAGTCCACCGCGGAGCCCGAGAGCGTCCGGTTCGACCTGGCCCGGCTGCGGCCGTCCTCGACACCCCGAGCCCCGCCGTGCCCGGGCTCGCCGAACTCGCACGCCTCGGCGTCGAGTTCGCGCGGACGGGTGCGCTGGTCGCCGGGATCGTGCCGGACGCCGACATCGCGGTGGTCGACTCGATGCACAGCAAGTAGCCGAGTCCGGTCCGTGCACCACGCCACCCTCGCCCCCTTCTACCGCGGCGCCTTCGAGGCCGGCCGCCAGGTGCGCATCCCGCACGCCCGCCAGCCGCACGTGCCCGGGGGGAACGCGGGGGCCCGGCACTCGAACTGGCCGCGCGGCGCCACCCCGTACCGGTTGTCCCCGAGCCCTGGCTGCCTGGCCGGCCCCGGTGCACCCGGCCCACGCGCTCGGTGCCCGCCGGCGGATCGGCCCCTCATCGCCCGGGACGTGCGGGGCTTCCTCGTGTCCTGAGCGCGACGGGGGCGGTGGGCCGACCAGGCCGGCCGCCCCGCGCGTTGCTCGCCCTACTCCGTGGAGAAGCGGTACGCCGTCCTCGACCGGTACCGCTCCCCCGGCCGCAGGACGGTGGAGGGGTACCGGGGCCGGTTGGGCGAGTCCGGGAAGTGCTGGGTCTCCAGGGCGATGCCCGCGTAGGCGGGGTACGGGCGACCGGAGCGGCCCCGCAACGAGCCGTCGAAGTGGTTGCCGGTGTAGACCTGGATCCCCGGCTCCGTGGTCAGGCACTCGACGCGACGACCGCTGGCCGGGTGGCTCAGGATCGCGGCCCGCCGGTAGCCGGTGCCGTCGAGCACCCAGGTGTGGTCGAAACCACGGCCCGCCCGGTGGAGCTGCCCCTGATCCTCGGCGATGGAGGTGCCGATCCTCCGGGCACGTCGGAGGTCGAAGGGGGTGCCGGCGACGGGCTCGGTCGGGCCGAGCGGTATCAGGTCCTCGTCGACGGGCAGGTACCCGGCGGCCTCGACCCGGAGCAGGTGGTCGAGCACCGTTCCGCTGCCCTCACCGGCCAGGTTGAGGTAGGCGTGGTTGGTGAGGTTGACGACCGTCGGAGCGTCCGTGGTGGCCCGGTAGGCGATCGAGAGCTCCCCGTAGGAATCGAGCAGGTACGTCACCTCGGCGGTGAGGTTGCCCGGGAACCCCTGGTCCCCGGCGCGGCTGCGGGTGCGCAAGCGGACACCGATCCGGCCGTCCGCCCGAACCGGGACACCGTCCCAGAGGCGGGTGGCGAAGCCGTCCGGTCCGCCGTGCAAGGTGTGGCCGCCGGCCTGGGTCGCCAGCCGGTGCGTGACGCCGTCCAGGCGCAGCGCGCCGTGGGCGATCCGGTTGGCATAGCGGCCGACGGTCGCACCGAAGAAGGACGCCTCGCCGAGCATGTCCGCCACGCTGTCGCTACCGAGGAGGACATTGGCCCGCCGCCCGGACCGGTCGGGCGCGTTCACGGCCTGGAGGCGGGCGCCCAGGCTGAGCACCTCCACCATCACGTTGTCCCACGAGCCGAACGTCCATCGGGTGACCGACCGCCCGTCCGGAAGTCCTACGAAGTCCTCTTGACTGAGCGTCAGTCGGCCGGGGGAGGCGAGTGCGTCTCTGGACACGGAACTGCTCCGTTCGACATGGTGCGGAAAAGGGCGACGCCCGCCGTCCTGGCGGGCGTCGTCGGGGCGGGGCGCGGCGGGGGTCACAGCCCTTGGGCCAGCCGGCGGTGGGCACGGTTGCAGCGCCGGTCCTCGATGAAGCGGCGCATCGTGGTCTCCTCGTCGATCTCCAGGAGTTCGACGCCGTGGTGCGGCGCGCCGGCGGTCAGCCGGGCCTCGGCGGATGTCTTCAGGTCGGGGTGCGGCTTCCAGGCAACACGGGCGAAGGGCAGGTGGGGCAGCGGCTCCGGCGCGGGGACCGCGCCGCCCTCGCCGCCGTAGCCGTAGCCGTAGCCGTAGCCGTAGCCGTAGCCGTCGGCCATCAGCCGCTGATCCGGTCCGCCCGGGGCAGCCAGGCGGCCGT
Organism: Streptomyces sp. NPDC028419; assembly: GCF_055565515.1. NCBI lineage: Bacteria > Bacillati > Actinomycetota > Actinomycetes > Kitasatosporales > Streptomycetaceae > Streptomyces > Streptomyces sp. NPDC028419. The sequence continues at coordinate 100,715 of NZ_JBVHUE010000029.1, forward strand.
CGCCGCCAGCGGGGTGCCGTACGCGAACGCGGCCGGGACGGCGGTACGCGCCGCCTCGCGCCGGTCCGCCGGGTGCCGCAGCGCCCCATCGGGCCGCAACACCGGCCCGGGGGCGGGCCGTTCGCTGTCGATGACGGCATGCGGGCAGTCGTGCACGGCGGCGCCCAGCGGGTCGACGCCGACGACGTGCCGGTCCGGGGCGGGGGCGGCAGGAATCGCGGTCACTTCCTCATCCTTCGTACGGGAGGTCTGCGTCGTCGCCCGCCGCAGGGGCGAAAAGCGCGGTGTTGTTTAACGTTCACGCAAATTGTGAGCGTTAACAAATGCGCTTGTCAAGGAAGCCCCAGGAGGGCGGCCACCGGGTCAGCGCCGGACGGCCGGGCCCGCGCTGCGTCGCAACACCATCTCCGGGGAGATCTGCACATGGGTCGGCGAGGGCGTGCCGCCCGCCAGCTCCCCGACGAGCAGCTCCAGCGCCCTTCGGCCGAGTTCACCGAAGTCCTGCCGCACGGTGGTCAGCGGCGGGATGAAGTAGCCGGCTTCCGGAATGTCGTCGAAGCCGACCACACTGATCTCGTCCGGGACCGACCGGCCCGCCTCGTGCAGCGCGCGCAGCAGGCCGAGGGCCATCTGGTCGCTCGCGCAGAAGACCGCGGTGACGTCGGGCAGTTCGGCGATCCGCAGCCCCGCCTGGTAGCCCGAGCGAGCGCTCCAGTCTCCGCGCTCCACCGCCGGTTCTGGGGCTCCGGCCGCACGCAGGGTCAGCCGCCACCCCTCTTCCCGGTCCTGGCTCTCCAGCCAGTTGGCCGGCCCGGCGAGGTGGTGCACCGTGTGGTGGCCCAGGTCGAGCAGGTGCCTGGTCGCCTCCCCCGCGCCGTAGCGGTTGCCCACCGACACCATCGGCACCTGGCTCTGGTTACCCGAACCGACCGCGACGAGCGGCACGGAGCTGGAGAGCCGGGCCACCGCGCTGACGGCGGAGGTCTGGGGCGCGATCACGACGACGCCCTCCACTCCTTGGTCGCGCAGCCGGTCGACGGCCTCCTGGACCGAACGGCCGTCAAGGGAGCGCAGGCTCGTCACGCTGACGGCGTACCCGGCGCTGCGCGCGGCCCGCTCGATGCCTTCGAGCATCGACGCGGGGCCGTACAGGGTCGAGTCGAAGCTGACCACCCCGAGGGCCTGCGAGCGTCGGGTGACCAGGGCCCGGGCGGCGGAGTTGGGCCGGTAGTCGAGCTCCCGGATGGCTGCCAGCACGCGTTCCCTGGTGTCGGGCCGGACGTGCGGGGCGCCATTGAGCACCCTGGACACCGTCTGGTGGGACACCCCCGCCAGTTTCGCCACGTCCGCCATCACGGGCAGGCGCGATTGCGTCCCGGCGTTATCGGTTGCCACTCGCAGTTCCCTCCTCGACTGCGGACCACAGTACGCGACCGGGGCGGGGCCGGACCGGTCCGGTGCCGGTCCGGCCCCGATCCGGTGCCGGCCCGGCCCCGATCCGTTTCTGGTCCGGTACGCGACCCTCGGTCCAACCGGCGGGCTCCCTTCATACGGCCACGCACGGAACTCGCACCTGACCGCACGTATCGCACGTACTCGTATGCACGCGCAGGCACTCGTATGCACGCGCACGCACTCATCCGTGCTCGCGTTCGCCGAGATCACCGTCCCGCCGCGCACACGGCGCACATCAGATTCACGGAAGCCCCCGACGCCCCTTGACGCCTCCGATGTGAGCGTTAACACTTCATTTCACGCCAGGCCAGAGCTACCGCAGACCACCGTTCCACGGCACCGGGAACCGCTCCGGCCGGCCCCGCCCGACCGCTCCCGGTCGCCCGACCAGGGTCGCTCCATGCCGGTCGCGGAACATCATCACTGGAGGATCTTGTGCGGAAGCTTTCAGCTGGACTCGTCGCGGTGGGGCTGACGCTCTCGCTGGCGGCCTGCGGCCAGAGCGCCAACGGCACCGACGGCGCCGGCGGCGGTACGGCCAAGGGCGACGCCAAGGGTGGGCTCGTGGGCATCGCGATGCCCACCAAGTCGTCGGAACGCTGGATCAACGACGGCACCAACATGGTCAAGGAGTTCCAGGCCAAGGGCTACAAGACCGACCTGCAGTACGGCGACAACGTGGTCGAGAACCAGGTCTCCCAGGTGGAGAACATGATCACCAAGGGCGCCAAGCTGCTGGTGATCGCCGCGATCGACGGTTCCTCCCTCACCAACGTGCTGCAGAAGGCCGCCGACGCGCACATCCCGGTCATCTCCTACGACCGACTGATCCGGGGCACCCCGAACGTCGACTACTACGCGACCTTCGACAACTACAAGGTCGGGGTCCTCCAGGGCACCTACATCGCCGACAAGCTCGGCCTCAAGGACGGCAAGGGGCCGTTCAACATCGAGCTGTTCGCCGGCTCACCGGACGACAACAACGCCACCTTCTTCTACAACGGCGCGATGAGCGTCCTCAAGCCGTACATCGACCAGAAGAAGCTGGTGGTGCAGAGCGGGCAGACCGACTTCAACCAGGTCGCCACGCTGCGCTGGGACGGCGGTGTCGCCCAGTCCCGGATGGACAACCTGCTGAGCAAGGCCTACACCAGCGCCCACGTCGACGCCGTGCTGTCGCCGTACGACGGCATCTCGATCGGGATCCTCTCCTCGCTCAAGGGCGTCGGCTACGGCGGCGCCAAGGCACTGCCCGTCGTCACCGGCCAGGACGGCGAGTTGGCCTCCGTGAAGTCGATCATCGCGGGCGAGCAGACGCAGACGGTATACAAGGACACCCGGCAACTCGCCAAGGCATCCGTCCAGATGGGCGACGCCCTGTTGACCGGAGGCAAGCCCGAGGTCAACGACACCACCCAGTACAACAACGGCGTGAAGATCGTTCCGGCCCAGCTGCTCCAGCCGGTCAGCGTCGACAAGGACAACTACCAGAAGGTCCTGGTCGACAGCGGCCAGTACACCGCGGACCAGCTCAAGTAGCCCGTGGGGCCCGGTAGACGGGCCCCGCACCGCCCCGAACGATACGGACGCACACCCATGGCCGGACCCCTTCTCGAAATGCGGTCGATCAGCAAGTCGTTCCCCGGCGTCAAGGCGCTCTCCGAGGTCAACCTGGCCGTCGCCGCCGGTGAGGTGCACGCCATCTGCGGTGAGAACGGCGCCGGCAAGTCCACCTTGATGAAGGTCCTCAGCGGGGTCCACCCGCACGGCGGCTACGAGGGCGAGGTCCTCTTCGAGGGCGAGCCCTGCCGGTTCAAGGACATCCGGGCCAGCGAGCAGCGCGGCATCGTCATCATCCACCAGGAACTGGCCCTGGTGCCGTACCTGTCGATCGCCGAGAACATCTTCCTGGGCCACGAGCACGCCAGCCGGGGCATCATCAGCTGGCGCCGCACGCTCAACCACGCCGCCCAACTGCTGCGCCAGGTGGGCCTGGAGGAGAGCCCGCACACCCGGGTCGCCGACCTCGGCGTCGGCAAGCAGCAGCTGGTCGAGATCGCCAAGGCGCTGGCCAAGGAGGTCAAACTGCTCATCCTGGACGAGCCGACCGCCGCGCTGAACGACGAGGACAGCCGCAAGCTGCTCGACCTGATCCTCGAACTCAAGGCGCAGGGCATCTCCTGCATCATCATCTCGCACAAGCTGAACGAGATCGCCCGGGTCGCGGACTCCGTGACCATCCTGCGCGACGGGCGCACCATCGAGACCCTCGCCATCGGTCCGGAGGGCATCTCCGAGGACCGGATCATCCGCGGCATGGTCGGCCGCGACCTGGAGCACCGCTACCCCGAGCGCACCCCCGACATCGGTGAGACCGCCTTCGAGGTCGAGGACTGGACCGTTCGGCACCCGATCGACCAGCAGCGCACCGTGGTGGACCGGGCCACGCTGCACGTGCGGCGCGGCGAGATCGTCGGCATCGCCGGACTGATGGGCGCCGGCCGCACGGAACTGGCGATGAGCGTCTTCGGGCGCTCGTACGGGCGGTGGAGTGGCGGGCGGGTGCGGCTGCACGGCCGGGAGATCCGCACCCGGACGGTGCCGGAGGCGATCGGGCACGGCATCGCCTACGTCACGGAGGACCGCAAGCACCTCGGACTGAACCTCATCGACGACATCAGCCGGAACATCTCGCTCAGCGCGCTCGGCAGGATCGCGCGGTTCGGCCGGGTCGACCGGCACGAGGAGAGCAGGGTCGCAGAATCCTTCCGGCGGACCATGAACATCAAGGCCCCGACGGTGTTCACCCGGACCGGCACGCTCAGCGGCGGCAACCAGCAGAAGGTCGTCCTCAGCAAGTGGATCTTCGCCGAGCCGGAGGTACTGATCCTCGACGAGCCCACCCGGGGCATCGACATCGGTGCCAAGGCGGAGATCTACACCGTCATCGCCGAGTTGGCCGCCCAGGGCAAGGCCGTGCTCGTCATCTCGTCCGAACTCCCCGAACTCCTGGGCCTGTGCGACCGGATCTACACCATGGCCGAAGGCCGGATCACCGGCGAAGTCGCCCGCGCCGACGCGACCCAGGAAAACCTCATGCGGCTCATGACCATGAGCACCGCATCCAGCAACGAGCAGGTGTGAGGCATGGCCCCGACCGAGATCATCCCGGACTCTTCCCCGAAGCCGAAGGCACAGAAGACACCGAAGGCCGGCTCGAGCCGCTCCGTCGGTTCCGCCCTGGCCGGCGCGCTGCGCGGCAACGTACGCCAGTACGGCATGTTGGTCGCGCTGGCCCTGATCGTCCTCCTGTTCCAGATCTGGACGGACGGCATCCTGCTCCAGCCGCTCAACATCACCAACCTGATCCAGCAGAACGGCTACATCCTCATCCTGGCGATCGGCATGATGATCGTCATCATCGCCGGGCACATCGACCTCTCCGTCGGATCGCTCGCCGCCTTCGTCGGGGCGGCGGCCGCCGTGATGATGGTCAAGCACCACATGCCCTGGCCGGTGGCCGTGCTCGCGGCGCTGGTGATCGGGGCGCTCGCCGGGGCCTGGCAGGGCTTCTGGATCGCCTACCTCGGGATCCCGTCCTTCATCGTCACCCTGGCGGGCATGCTGCTCTTCCGGGGCGGCACCCAGATCCTCCTGCAGGGCCAGTCGGTCGCCCCCTTCCCCAAGGGCTTCCAGAAGATCAGCAGCGGCTTCCTCCCGGAGGTCGGCCCGCACACCGACTACCACAACCTCACCCTGCTGCTGGGCCTCGCGGTGCTGGTCGTCGCCGTCCTCCAGGAGCTGCGCGGGCGGCGCCAGACGGCCTCGTACGGGCTGGAAGTGCTCCCGCTCGGGCTGTTCCTGACCAAGCTCGCGGTGATCACCGCGGCCGTGCTCGTGTTCACCCTGCTGCTGGCCAGCTACCACGGCGTGCCGATCGTCCTGTTGATCCTCGGCGTCCTGCTGGTCGGCTTCGGTTACCTGATGCGCAACTCGATCATCGGCCGCCACACCTACGCGATCGGCGGGAACGAGGCCGCGGCCAAGCTGTCCGGGGTGCGGAGCAAGCGCGTCGTCTTCCTCGCCTTCACCAACATGGGCGTCCTCGCGGCGCTCGCCGGACTGGTCTTCGCGGCGCGGCTCAACGCCGGCACGCCGCAGGCCGGCATCAACTTCGAACTGGAGGCCATCGCCGCCGCCTTCATCGGCGGCGCCTCCGCCAGCGGCGGTGTGGGCACCGTCCTCGGCGCGATCATCGGCGGTCTGGTCCTGGGCGTGCTGAACAACGGCATGTCGCTCGTCGGCGTCGGCACCGACTACCAGCAGGTCATCAAGGGCCTGGTGCTCCTCGCGGCCGTCGGCTTCGACGTCTACAACAAGCGCAAAGCCGGTTCCTGACCCCGGGTGCTCGCGGCCGGGACTGCTGGCCCGGTACCGGGGCAGTCCCCCGCGGGTGCGCCCTCGCGCCGTCGGTGATCTGGTCGGCCCACCCCGTGGCCGATCGAGGATCCGGCGGCGCTCCGGTCGTCGGTCGGCGGGGCGGCGAGGCCGTGGGCAGCGCCGCCCGCTGCCCCGAGGTTGTCGGTACCGGCTGACATGATCATGGCCGATGATCCGCACCACCGAGGGGGAGACCATGACCGCACAACCGAGGACCCACCGCAGAGCGCTGCTCACCGGGGCCGTGGCCGGACTGGCCGGCGGCGCGGCCGTGTTGGCGACCGGCACGAGCGCCGCCGCGGCGCCGACCGCCGCGGGGACGCCCGACTGGTTCGACGTGAAGGCCCACGGCGCGGTCGGCGACGGCGTGGCCGACGACGCGCCGGCCATTCAGCGGGCCCTCGACGCGGCGGCCGCCGCGGGCGGCGGCACCGTCTACTTCCCCGTGGGGAAGTACCTGGTCAAGCCGGTCTCCGGGCTGCCGGCCCTCGCCGTCAAGGGCGACGGCATCCGCCTCGAAGGCGCCGGTGCCAAGGCAGCCACCCTGATCAAGGGCGGCGACGGCATCCTGCTGCGGATGTCCGGGACCGGCACCTCCGGCTCCACGGGCTCCACCCACCGCCGCTACTGCGCGGTGGAGGGCCTCGGCTTCAACGGCAACCGCAAGACCGGCCTGCTGCTGGAGCTCTACTACAACAACAACTCCTTCTTCCGCGACGTCTTCATGTCCTCCAACAACGACATGTGCATCGACGCCGTCGAATTCTGGGACTCCCGCTTCTACAACCTCGTCATCGAGGACAGCACCGGCACCGCCGGAAGCACCACCCAACCCAACATCTGGCTGCGCAACGCCTCCTCCGCCACCGCGGACACCTGGGGGTACAGCCTGGACAACATCAACCAGATCCACTTCATCGGCTGCCGGCTGGAGGCCTTCGGCACCGGCGCCCTGTGGATCGGCCAGGGCGCCGTCACCGCCAACAACCCCAACGGCGTCTACGTCACGGACTGCAAGTTCGAGACCTCCCGGATGCAGGGCGGACCGCACCTCAAGACGGACGCCGGTTGCACGCACGTCTACGCGACGAACATCTACTGCTACGCGGGCGACTTCGCGGCGGGGACCCCCGCCACCGCGCGCAACATCATCGCCTGGGCGGCGAGTGCCAGCGCCCTGGAGAACGTGGTCATCGCCAACAAAGCGGGCAAGGCCACCGTCAACGCGGGCGTGGCGCTCTACTCCGGACCCGGCTCGACGGCGGTGCTGCGCAACGTCGTCGGGCTCTACGGCACCGCGCCGACCGGCACGCACATCTACTACGAGCAGTCCTCCACCGGCGACTTCCGCGTGGAGAACAGCTACGGCAGCAGCGGCGCCCAGGCGACCGGCACGGTCCCGGTCAAGAACGCCCCGAACCCGCCACTGCGGCTGGTCCCGGGGCCGGTCACCGACGCCTCCTTCACCCGCCCGCCCCTGGACGGCACGATGGCCGTCGACTCCGTCAACAAGCGCCTGTACGTGCGGGTCGGCGGCCAGTGGCTCTGGTCGGCCCTGAACAGCTGACCGCCGCTCCCCCGCCTCCGGCCCACCCGCCGGGCAGCGCCACCACTGAGCGGGGTGGCACTTATCCGCCACGTTCATCCCGCACCCCACGGCTGGACACACCGCGGTAATGCACCCGTAACCGTGCCGGGTTTGTCGGATTCGGCGTCGATCCGCCGAATCGCACCCCGAAATACTTGCAGTAACCACGCTCCCGAGGTCCCGTTCGGCCGAAATGCGCATCTCGGCTGACGGGGTCTCACTTCTTGATGGTCCGTCAATTCTGGCGGGCGTGCGCCAATCCTCCCGGCCCTCTGTGCATGCGACCAGGTCGATTGTCATGCTTCCGACAGCTTCGTACGGCGCGCCCAGTCGATCCCCACCCCGACGGGCACGGCTTCCCGTGCGGAGCCGCAGCACCCGTTCCGCCCCCTGCGAGCACTCACCCAAGTGCCCCGGAACGAGGTGCGACCGCGCACACGCGGTTGGATCGGAAGGAAGATCACGTGAAGCGAAAGCTCACTGTCGGAGCCGTACTCTCCGCCTCGGCCCTGCTCGCCGGTGCCATCCAGGTCAGCTCCGGAGCGGCACAGGCCGCTCCCACCCCCGCTCCCGCTTCCGGCCCCGCACAGCAGCGCGCCGCCGACCTCGCCCGGGCCACGGCCGAGGCGCCCGCCGCGGCCCGCACGCTGGGCCTCGGCAGCACGGAGAAGCTCGTCGCGAAGGACGTCGTCACCGACGCGGACGGCAGTCGCCACGTCCGGTACGAGCGCACCTACAACGGGATGCCCGTGCTCGGCGGCGACCTCGTGGTCCACCAGGACGCCAAGGGGGCCGTGAAGTCGGCCGACAAGGCGGTCCAGGCTCCGATCGCCCCCGCTTCGCTCTCGCCGAAGCTCTCTGCGGACCAGGCCGCCACGAAGGCCTCCGGAGCCGTGCAGGCCACCGTCGGCATCACCAAGGACGCCGACGAGCCCGCCCTCGCCTCGGTCGGCCGCGCCGGCACCCCGCGCCTGGTGGTCTGGGCCACCAGCGGCACCCCGCGCCTGGCGTACGAGACCGTCGTCGAAGGCGTGCGCGCCGACGGCACCCCGAGCCGGCAGCGCGTCGTCACCGACGGGGAGAGCGGCGCGGTGCTCTCCACCCACGAGAGCATCCAGACCTCCAACGCCACCGGCAGCGGTAAGGGCGTCTTCGTCGGATCGGTGCCGCTCACCACCAACCTGAGCGGCTCCACGTACCAGTTGAAGGACGCCACGCGCGGCGGCCAGTACACCACCAACCTCGCCAACAAGACCTCGGGCAACGGCACCCTCTACACCGACGCCGACAACGCGTGGGGCACCGGGACCGTGTCCAACGGCCAGTCCGCGGCGGTCGACGCCCAGTACGGCGCCGCGGCCACCTGGGACTTCTACAAGAACACCTTCGGCCGCAGCGGCATACGCAACGACGGGGTCGGCGCCTTCAGCCGGGTCCACTACGGCCGCAACTACGTCAACGCCTTCTGGGACGACGACTGCTTCTGCATGACCTACGGCGACGGCGCGAGCAACACCCACCCGCTCACCGAACTGGACGTCTCCGGCCACGAGATGAGCCACGGCGTCACCTCCAACACCGCCGGCCTGAACTACTCCGGCGAGTCGGGCGGCCTGAACGAGGCCACCTCCGACATCTTCGGCACCGGCGTGGAGTTCTACGCCAACCTCGCCTCCGACAAGGGCGACTACCTCATCGGCGAGCTGATCAACCTCAACGGCAACGGGACGCCGCTGCGCTACATGGACAAGCCCTCCAAGGACGGCGGCTCCGCGGACTCCTGGTCCGCCGGCGTCGGCAACCTCGACGTCCACTACTCCTCGGGCGTCGGCAACCACTTCTTCTACCTGCTCTCCGAGGGCAGCGGCGCCAAGACCATCAACGGCGTCTCCTACAACAGCCCCACCTCCAACGGCGTCGCGCTCACCGGCATCGGTCGGGACAAGGCCCTCAAGATCTGGTACCGCGCACTCACCGTGCACATGACGTCCACCACCGACTACAAGGGCGCCCGCACCGCCACGCTCAATGCCGCGGGAGACCTGTACGGCACGACCTCCGCCGAGTACAAGGCCGTGGCCGCCGCCTGGTCCGGAGTCAACGTCAACTGATCCGTACCGCGACGATGACGGGCGCCCCCTCCACGCCGTGGAGGGGGCGCCCTCGTATCAGCCGCGCACGTGCAGCCCGAAGCCGGTACGGCCGGTGGGCTCCAGCCCCTCCTTCAGGTGCAGCGAGGGAATCTCGTAGTCACCGAAGTTCTGCCGCCGGAACGCGATCGGCTCGGTCGACTCCAGGGTGCGCAGGCGCTCCTCCCAGGCCTTGGCCACGTCCGGGTACTCCTCGGCGGTCATCCGGTCGGTGCCGTACAGCACGAACGGCGGCAACACCTCGATGCCCGGGTAGTAGAGGATGCCGTGCTGGATCGGGAACAGCAGGTCGTCGATGGGGCCGTTGATCCCGCGGGCCGCGTAGTGCGACCGCGGCCCGCCCGTGGTCACGGACAGCAGGGCCCGCTTGCCCGCGAGGGTGCCTTCGCCGAAGCGCTCGCCGTACTGGGTGGCGCTGTGCTCCCCGACCCCGTACGCGAAGCGGTAGGTGAACACCCGGTCCACCCATCCCTTGAGGATCGCGGGCATCGAGTACCACCACAGTGGGAACTGGAAGACGATCGTGTCCGCCCACAGCAGCTTCTCCTGCTCGGCCAGGACGTCCGGGGTGAGCGTCCCGGCCTCGAACGCCCGGCCCGAGTCCAGGGCGACCTTCAGCGGAGTCGAGGCGTGGGGGCCGTAGTCCTCGGCGTCCACGACCGCCTTCCAGTTCATCGCGTACAGGTCGCTCACCCGTACCTCGTGCCCCTCGGCTTCCAACGTGGACACCGCCAGGTCCTTCAGCGAGCTGTTGAGCGAGTGCCGCTCGGGGTGGGCGTGGACGATCAAGGTCTTCACGGGAGCTCCTCGGGAACGGTTCGGATGCCCTCGATCCTGGCCGCCGCGGCGCCCGGCGTTCAGGGGCGCGCCTTCCGTCGGACGGGACTTCCTGGTATTGGCAGGGCCACCCTCCCCTGCCGGGGCGGAGCCATACTGGGGGGCATGGACGATCTTGCAGGTTTCCTGCGCACCCGGCGCTCCCGCGTCGCCCCGGCCGCCGTCGGCATCCCCGTCGACAGCCGCCGCCGGGTCGCCGGGCTGCGCCGCGAGGAGGTCGCGCACCTGTCGGGAGTCAGCGTCGACTACTACGTGCGCCTGGAACAGGGCCGCGCGACGCAGCCTTCGGATCAGGTCCTCGACGCGCTCGCCCGGGTCCTGGGTCTGGACGAGACCGAACGCGGACACCTCGACCGGCTCGCCCGGCAGCCCCGCCGGCGACCGAAGACGCCGAGCGGCCGGCTGCGGCCGGAGCTGCTCCGCGTCCTGGACCTGGTCACCGACGCACCCGCGCTGATCATGAACCACCGGCTGGACGCGCTCGCCGGGAACCGTCTCGCCCGTCTCCTCTTCGGCCGGCCGATGCCGGGCCTGAACATCGCCCGGCACGTGTTCCTGGAGGAGGCCGAGCGCGGCCTCTACGCCGAGTGGGACGACTGCACGCTCGACGTGGTCGGGCACCTGCGGCTGGCGGCCGGCACCTACCCCGAGGACCCCCGCCTGACCTCGCTCATCGGCGAGCTGGCGATGGGCAGCGAGCGCTTCCGTCACCTCTGGGCCCGCGCGGACGTGCGCGCCCGCACGCACGGGCGCAAGGCGTACCGGCACCCGCTGGTCGGCCTGTTGGAGCTGCACCAGGAGAACTTCGCGCTGCCGGACGCGACCGGCACGGAACTGCTGGTGATGTCCGCGGCCCCCGGCACCCCGACCGCGGACGGGCTGCGCCTGCTCGCCAGCCTGTGCGGGGACGCGGGCACCGCGCCGCAGCCCGAAGCGGCCGGCGCCCCGCTCCCCGGTACCCCGGGGCAATACGGCTAGGGCGTCTGCCAGTAGTCGGCCCAGGCGCGGGCCGCGGCCACCGTGCGCTCCAGGTCGGTCGTTCCGTACTCCTGCCAGGCTTCCCAGGACCGGGCGTCCGCTTCGGCCAGGACCGCGACGGCCTCGCGGGGCGCCCGGGCGAAGGCGGGGACCCGCGCGCACCAGGTCGCGGCCTGCTCGGGAGTCTGCCGGCCGTCCAGGACCAGCCGTTGACCCCACAGGACCGCGTCCACCCACCCGGGGCCCCGGGCCGCCCACGCCCAGTCGATCAGCCACGTCCGGTCGGCCCCGGGCAGGAAGTTGGTCGCCGCCGGGTCCCCGTGCACGAGCCCGTCGCCGATCAGGAGCGGTTCGTCGGCCGGGTCGCAGTACTCCTTCCACCGCTCCCACGCCGCCGGCAAGTCGGCCCCGGGCGGCGCGGCCGTCGTGCTCAACTCCCGCAGGACCGCGGTGACGGCCTCCAACTGCGGGCCGGCCTCGGCGTCGAAGTCGGCCCAGGGCGACGTGCTCGTGATGCCCGCGAACCCCAGGACCGTCCAGCCGCTCACCGAGATCCGCCACAGCAGACGCGGCGCGAAGGCGGGCAGGTAGGGCGCGACCCTGCTCTCCACGTCCAGCTCCGCCGACCGCTCGTGGCCCTCGGGCAGCCCCTTGACGAAGACGTGCCCGCGACCGGGGACGGACAGCAGGGCAGCGAAGCCCGCGCTGCTCCCGTTGACCATGTCGGCAGCGGAACCGCCCGCTCCGACCCGGTCGGCGATGGCGTGCCGTACGGACGCGGGCAGTTCTCCATAGGAGCGCGGGGCGACACGCACGGCCATTCACCTCTGGGGTGCTGCGGGTCCTTCTCCGGCCTCCGCAGGCTACCGGCCCCGCCGGGCGGCCCGGGCCCGAACCCGCGAACTCCCGCCGCCAACTGGGCCGTCTCTTTCGGATCTTGCCGGGCGACAAGATCCGAAAGAGACGACCTAGTCTCCGCCGCCGGAACCGTTCGCACCGCGGCGCCGCGACTTCGCCGAGCGCCGCACCACGGCGCCGGCGGCGAGCGTCACGGTGGCGACCGCGCGGGCCCAGCGGGGCCCGCCCCGCTCGGCCCAGAGCACGCACGCGCACCCGCCGACCGCGAGCACCAGGATCCCCGCCAACACCAGAGCGACCATCGTTCCCACTTCCCCGCGCATGCGGTCGCGCCCACCGGTCCGCGCGGCCTCGCTGATCGGTCCCGGCCGGTTCCGGGGGGACCACCGTCCTTGCGGTGACCTCAGGTCACCCGGCCGGCCGTCCGACAGTACGGCGTCGGTGCTCGCCGCGCAGCACCCGGGCGGCCGCCGCGGCGTCGTAGGCCCCGCAGGCGGTGCCCGCCCAGATCGAGGCCTGGCGGGGCAGCGCGTAGTACGGCACGAGCAGGGTCACCGGGCGGTCGCGCTCGTCGCGGACGGTCCAGAGGGCGGGCAGTACGTCGGGGGCCTCGCCCGCGACGAGGGCGAGCCGGCACGGCTCGCACGCCGGGCGGCGCGCCGCGGCGGCCTCCCGCGCGACCACCCGCCGCCCCTTGCGGCCACCGCGTTCGCGCGGCGGCTCGGCGGCGGCGCCGTGCAGGGGGTTGTAGAAGCAGCGGGGCCGTGGCACGGGCGGGCGTTGCCCCAGGTGCCGGGCGCGGGCGGCGGCGAAGAGTTCGACCGCCCGGTCCGCGAGCACCACGCAGGCCGCGAGGTCCGGCAGGTCCTCCGCCTCGTCCAGCAGTTTGCCGGCCGCCTGGTAGGCCTCGGTGGCGGCCAAGTAGTCCCGTCGCACCGCGCTCTGTCCGGGGTCCGGCGTGAACTCCGTGCGGGGGTCCGCCAGTAGCTCGCCCACGCGCGTGACGTGCTCGGCGGCGGCAGGGGCGAGCTGCTCGCGCAGCGCCTCCCACTCCGCCCGGACCCTCTTCTCCCGCTCGCGCGAACGGGACCGGCCGGACGGTTGCGGGCGGTTGGGACCGTCCGGCAGCCGCCCGCGCAGCCAGCGCAGATCCGGCAGGCCGGCCAGGATCGCGCGCAGCGGATGCGGTACCCGGTACTTCCCCACGGATCCCCCTCCGCAGCCCACGATCAGTGCTCCACCATAGTCGCCGGCCCCTTCGCCCAGGGTCACTCGGGGGGTGGCGCGTAGCGCTGCGCCAGGGCGCGTGCGGCGCGGGCGACGGCGTCGCGCAGCTCCGGCGGGTCGAGGACCTCCGCCTCCGGACCGAGCCCGAGCAGGTCGCCGACCGCCACGGCGGTGGTCTCCACGGACAGCAGTACCTCCACCCAGCCCTCCCGGTCGGGCGGCCCGGCCCCTTCGACGGCGCGCCGGCCGGCCGCACCGAGCCGCATGGGCAGCAGCCGCGCGGCGTCCGGCGAGATCCGTAGCCGGGCGGTGTCGTGCCGCAGCGCGGCCTCCATCCGTCGGGACGCGTGCTCCCAGTAGGACGCCAGGGCGAAGCCGGTCGGTCGGTCGAAGGTTTCCGTCAGCTCCTCCACCGCCAGGAACCGCGCGACCCGGTAGGTCCGTACGGAGCCCTCCCCCAGCGCCACCACGTACCAGATGCCCGCTTTGAGGACGAGGCCCAGGGGGTGCAGGTCCCGGTGCACCTCACCGCGCCAGCGTCGGTAGTGGGTGCGCACCGCGCGCTGTTCCCACACGGCGCGGGCGAGGGCCGCCAGGTGGGGCACCGGGTCGGCGTCGCGGAACCAGGCCGGCGCGTCCAGGTGGAAGCGGTCCTGGACGCGCCGGGCCCGGTCGGCCAGGGCGGCGGGGAGCGCGGCGTGGAGTTTGAGCTGGGCGGTCGCCAACTCGGCGCCCAGGCCCAGGTCGTTCGCCGGGCCCGGGGCTCCAACGAGGAACAGCGACCCGGCCTCGGCGTCGGTGAGCCCCGTGAGCCGGGTGCGGTAGCCGTCCAACAGGCGGAACCCGCCGGCCGGTCCGCGTTCGGCCAGGACCGGGACGCCCGAGGCGGCGAGCGCCTCGACGTCGCGGTAGACGGTGCGGACGGACACCTCCAGTGCGGCGGCCAGTTCGGGGGCCGTCATCAGGCCGCGGTTCTGGAGCAGCAGGAGCAGGGACAGAAGCCGGTCGGCGCGCATGGGGCCCATTGTCCCGCCGTACCTGACAAGAGGTGTCAGGTATGGCGGCCAGGCTGTTCACCTACCGCGCGGGGCAGACCGCGCGGCCGGACCAGAGGACGACCATGCCCGTACGGACCACCGGCCAGTTCACCGCCGCCGATTGGGAGGAGCAGCCGCTCGGTGCGGGAGGCGCGCACCCCACGCTCGCCCGCGCCAGCGTCGTCAACACCTTCACCGGCGGCATCGAGGCCGCGGACACCACCTGTGACTACACGATCGCGTATGTGAGCGCGACGACCGGTACGTTCGCCGGGATGGAGGTCCTGCGGGGCAGTCTCGACGGCCGCAAGGGCGGCTTCGCCGTCGAGGAGCGCGGCTCGTTCGACGCCGACGGCACCGTGCACTGCGCCTTCGAGGTCGTGCCGGGCTCGGGCACCGGCGAGCTGACCGGGCTGCGCGGTGCGGGCGGCTTCACCGCGCGGCACGGCGAGCCGTCGGTCGCGTACACCTTCGACTACGACCTCGGCTGAGACCGGACCCCGCGCCTCGAACGCCGGCGGGGCGGCGGTCGTGGGCCGGGTCACCGCGGCCCGGCGGGAGCCGGGTCGACCAGGGCGTGCAGGCCGGATACGGCGGCCCCGCGCAGGCGTTTGGCCTCGATCGTGCCCATGCCGACGTGCAGGGCGGTCGCGCCGTGGGCGTAGGCGTCCTCGATCGGCAGGTAGTAGGTGAGGTTGAAGTACAGATGGGGCGCGGGGTGGCGGCGGTCGTGGGCCGCGCCCCCGCCCTGTTGCGACCCCGCCACTTCGAGCAGATATTCGCCACCATCGGCGAGATCTACCCCAACTGGCGCTCCACGGCGGAGGAGATCGCCGTGGAGGCCACCCCGTCGTCGATCGCCGACGCTCCCGAGGAGTTCAAGGCCCTCATCGACATGGGCCTCACCCGCGCCAACGTCGGCATCCAGTCCCTCGTCCCGCGCGAGATCCGCGAGGCCGGCCGCGGCGGCGAGGACGAGGACGTCATCCGCCGCGCCGTCCGCACGGCCCAGGACCTGGGCCTACCGGACCTGTCCACGGACCTGATCATGGGCTTCGCGGGGCAGACCCCCGAAACCTGGCGCCAGAGCGTGGACGAGCTGGCCGCGCTCCAACCCACCACCATCAGCACCTACTTCCTCACGGTGCGGCCGGACGCCTGGTTCTCCAGGACGGGCGCCTACCAGTACATGTGGCAGCCCGAGCTGTACGAGCGCTACGACTACGCGCGCCAGGTCTTCCTCGACCACGGCTACGTCCAGGAGGGCTCCGTCCGCTACAAGAAGCCCGGTCGCGGCGGCTACGCGCAGAAGGTGCTCACCTTCCACGGCGTGCCCCTGCTCGGCCTCGGCGTCGGCGCCCGCTCCTACACCAGCGTGCTCGACTACATGTGCGGCAGCGTGAAGCCGTCGGCTGCCGAGGTCGCCGGCTACATCACGAAGGCCAAGAACCACGCACTCGCCCCCGTCACCGGCTTCGAGCTGACCGCCGAGGAGATCGTCCGCAAGCGCCTCGTCCTCGACACCTTCGACCTCGACCTCGGCGAGCTCGACCGCTTCGGCTACCAGGAGCACGCCGGCGAGTTCGAGCCCGTGCTGGAAGCCGCCGAATCCAACGGACTGATCCACCGCCTCGGCCGGCGCGTCCAGCTGACCCCCAAGGGCTTCAAGTACCGCGACGTGCTGTCCTGGATGTTCTACTCCGGGTCCGTGAAGGACCTCGACCGCGAGTACTACGAGCGGCTGCACGCGGCCAACCGGCGCGCGCAGAAGAACATGGGGGCGACGCCGGTCCGGATCACCGGGATCGACCTGCGCGAGCGCGAGGGGGTCGCGTGAGCGGTCTGTACGTCGCGGCGGGCGGCGGAGGGGATCCCGTCGGGACCCTCGTCGCCGCCCGCGCCCTCGCGGCGGACCCGGCCGGACCGCCCGGACCTGCCGGCCCGCCGCTGATCGCCACCTACGCGTGGGAGCGCCCCGAGGTGGACCCGACCTCCGGCCCGCTCGGCGCGGCGGACTTCGACGGGCTCGTGCACGAAGCCGGGGGCGGCCGGGGCGACGGTTTCGCGGCCTTCACCCCGGCCAGCCGGACCCGTCCGCCGGCCGGGTCGACCATGCCCGCCCTCGCCCGGGACCTGCCCGCCCGGCTGCTGCTCCTCGACCCCGGCCGGGGACTCGCCGCCCTGGCCCGGCAGATCGCCTCCATGGCCGCAGGGGCGGGCGGCCGGATCCACGTCGTCGACATCGGCGGCGACGTCCTGACCCACGGCGACGAGCCCGGCCTGTGCAGCCCGTTCGGTGACGCCCTCACCCTCGCCGCCTGCCACCTCACGGGGCTCCCCACCACCGTGCACGTCGCGGGGCCCGGCCTCGACGGGGAGATCGACGAACGGATCCTCCTCGAACGCCTCGCCGCGAGCCGGCCCCTCGTCCCCGACCGGGACGCGACGGCGGCGGCCGCCCGCGCACTGGCCTGGCACCCCTCCGAGGCGTCCGCGCTGTGGGCCGCCGCCCTGCACGGCGCCCGCGGCGCCGTGCGCACCGTCAACCACGTCATCGCGCTCACGGACGCCTCCCCGCGGCTCTACCCCGTGCCGCTCCAGGAGGCCGTCGGCCACAACCCCGTGGCCCGGGCCCTCGTCGAGGAGCTCCCGGCGACCCTGGCCGCCGCCGACGTCTCGCACCGGCTCACCGGCATTCCCGGGCTGGCGAGCGAACGCGCCCGAACGCCGCGGCGGGAGCCGCCCGTCGGGGGGACCGCCCTCCTCGACCGGGAGGGGGCCGTGCGGACGCTGCGCGCGGCGGCCGACGGAGCCGAGCACATCACCCTCCGCTACGCGGCCCGCGCCCTGGGCCTGACCTGGTCGGACGTCCCCGCCCTGCGGGCCCTCCTCGCCACGGACACCCCGCTCCTGCGGCTCGGCTGACCGGTCCGGGCGCCCGTCACGAGGTGCGGAACGGCAGGCGGGGCGAGGGCGTCGTACCGGCCGCCGGGGCGGGGGCGGGCGCGACGGGGCCGCGGGAGGCCGGTCCGGGAGCGAGGACGAGCACGCAGTCCTGCGGCCCGAAGCACACCTCCTCCCGCTTGTCGGGGTTGATGCGCACGCCGTGTGCGGAGCCGTCCGGGCCGCCCGGGCCCTCCGGCTGGAGCCGGTACCCGATGACGCAGTGCCCGCGGCGGCGCCCCGCCTCCACCACGGTGGCGTAGCAGACGGGGCGTCCGGTGACGACGTAGTCGGCGGCGGGCCTCAGGTGGAGGGTGTCGCCGGTGGACGCGAGCAGGCTGTCGAAGACCGCGGCGAGGCTCCCGTCCTGCGCGATCTGCGTCATCAGCAGGCTGATCAGGCGGCTGCCGACGATGAAGTCGGCGCCCTCGCGGGCGGGGGCCAGCAGGCGGTTGCGGTCGTCGGCCATCTCGGTCACCACGGCCAGTTCCCGGCCCGCCGCCTCCTCCAGGGCCCGCAGGTGCAGCAGCGTGACCAGGGTCCGGTCATCGCCGCCGAGGGGCAGGCCGCCCGCCTCCGGGCCGTCGTACCCCAGGACCACGGCCCGGTCGAAGCCCAGTGGGTCGAGCGCCGCCAGTACGTCCGGGTCGCTCACGTCGCCGTCGAGGACGGTGACCGGCATCCGCCGCCCGGGCGTCCGGGCGCAGCGGTCCGCGTCCTTCAGGTGCTCCTCGCCCTCCGCCATCACCACCAGCACGGAGCCGTCGGGGACGCACGCGTCGAGCTGCTCGATGATGCGGGGGGCGCGGGGGTTCCAGCCGAGCATCAGGAAGCGTTCCGGGGAGGGCCGCGAGGGCGGGGCCGTGACGACCGCCCGGTCGTCGACGGGCAGGGGCCGGTCCGTCGGGACGGCCGTGTCGTCGTCCTCGGTGATCACCACGATCCGGTCCCGCACGCCGAGGACGCTCGTGGAGGGCGGGTTGAGCTCCACCCGGCCGTCGGCGCGCAGGAGACCGATCACGCTGGAGTCGGCGTACGCGAAGAGGAGGTCGCCGAAGGTGCTGCCGGCGAGGGGGCCGGCCGGCACGGTGTAGATCTCGTCCCCGTCGAAGTCGAGCAGGGCCCGGTAGACGAGCGAGAGCCCGGGCTCGCAGGAGGTCCTCGCGATCAGCCGGGCGGTGATGTCCTCGATGTTCAGCACGTGCCCGAACGGTCCGGCGGCCAGCTCGGCGGCCCGCTTGTGCCGCCCGTCGCGGACGGCCGCGACCACGCCGGGCCGGGCGGGTGCGCCGAGTCCGCGGACCGCGGCTTCCAACGCGAGCAGGGTCTTCACCACGTGGGCGTCGCCCTCCTCTCCTTCGTGGGTCAGGACCAGCACGGCGCGGGCCGTCCCGGGTGCGACGAGGGACACGAGGGCGGGGTCGGTGGTCGTCCCGCTGCGGCAGATCAGCCGGGTCCGGCCCAGCCGTCCGACGGCGTCGGTGATCTCGTCCTCCATCTGCGCCTTGTCCTTGGGGCCGAGGACGGCGAGGGCCGCCCGGCGCTGGTTGGCGTTGGCCGCGATCAGCTCGGAGACGATCGGGAAGACCTGGTCGGACCAGCCGAGCAGGACCGTGTGCCCGGATTCCAGGACGGTGGAGCGGCCCCGCCGCAGCGCGAGGACCTTGTCGTTGAGGCCGGTGGTGATGAGGCTGACGAGGGTGGAGACGAAGAGCAGCGCGACGAGGGCGAGCACCACCGAGAGCAGCACGTACAGGGGACTACCGACGGCGCCGCCGAGCTTGAGGGTCTGGCCGACGCTCACCCACACGGCCAGGGCCCGGCCGGAGGGGGTGGTCGGGGCGTGGTCGTCCGCCCACACCAGGGCCGTGCTGGCCGGTACGACGACGGCCGTGCACATCAGGACGAGCCAGCCGATCAGCACCGCCGTGCCGCGGGCCACCATGGTGTCGAACCAGTAGCGCGTGCGCGCCCAGGTGGGTGCGGTCCGTCCTGCTCGGCCCGTGGGCCCGCGTCCTGACAACCGGCGTTCCTCGGTGGGATGGCGCGGCGGGTGCCCGCCGTGCCGCGGACCGCCCGGCACCGACGGATGGGTGCAGGCGACACCTTATCGGCGGGTCACGGCGGGGAAACGGCAATGCGGCTAAACCCATCCGCAGCGTGACGAAGGGGACTCGTTTTCGGATTCCGGGCCGGTTCGGGGCCGCTGCGGGGCCCGTCCCGCGGACTTACGGGCGCGGCGCGGTCGGGCCGGCGCCGTCGGCCGTCAGGCGCCGGCGGACCTGGTCCTCCTGGGCGAGTCGGCGCAGCAGCTCGAAGACCGGGGCGCAGATCGCGAAGACGATCACCGCCCGCTCGGCCAGGGCCACCGGGTCCTCCAGGACCGCCGCGCGTTCCAGGTCCAGTCGGGCCACCTCCTCGGCCAGCCGTGCGTAGGCCGCGAGCTCGCCCGGGCCGTACTGCGCGTCCAGCCGCCGCAGCTCCCGCAGGGCGGTCGTCAGCCCCTGCACGTGCGGCGACGTGTCGGGGGCCTGCCAGTCCAGGGACGTGAGCAGCTCGGCCACCTCCGCGGCGGCGGCGGGGGTGGCGCCGTCGTCCTCCGCCGACCCCGCGCCGCCCTGGGCGGCCACGGGCACCGGGAGGGCGTAGCTGACCGCCCCGAGGGCGCCCTCGGAGGTCTCGGCCTGGTCCACGGCCCCGAGCACGTCCCGGGTCGCGGCGATGGACAGGCCGCCGAGCGTGGTCAGCGCCTTGATCAGCCGCAGCCGCTGCGCGTGCTCGTCCCCGTACTCGGAGATCGTCGCGGAGGTGGCCCGGCCCGCCGGCAACAGGCCCTGGCGCAGGAAGTACTTGATGCTGGCGACCGGTACGCCGGTCCGCCGGCTGAGCTCGGAGATCTTCATGCGGCTTCCCTGCTGGTCACGCGGTCCGGCTCGCGCCGTCGGCGATTGGACACCGCAACAAGATACTGCCACTATCCACCATCTGGATACCTTCAGTATCCAGCCTCAGGAACGCAGCCGCACCGGAGAATCGATGCCTCAGCCCA
The DNA here is from genome assembly GCF_055565515.1 of Streptomyces sp. NPDC028419. Classification (NCBI taxonomy): domain Bacteria; kingdom Bacillati; phylum Actinomycetota; class Actinomycetes; order Kitasatosporales; family Streptomycetaceae; genus Streptomyces; species Streptomyces sp. NPDC028419. The sequence goes on from NZ_JBVHUE010000029.1 coordinate 121,277, forward strand.
ATCCCCCCTCCGTGCTCCGCCGACCCCGGTTGTGGATCGGTACGGGCCTCATCGCCGCAGTGGTCTCCATGATGTTCGCCCTGCTCTACGTCGGCGGCAACGTCAACCCCAGGGGCAACCTGCGCGATCTGCCCGTGGCCCTGGTCAACGGGGACCGCGGCGCCGACGCGGGCGGCCGGCACCTCGCCCTGGGCGAGCAGGTCGTCGCGGGGATCCGCAAGACCGCCGAGGGCGACCGGAGCATCGACTGGCAGGTCGTCAGCCGTGCGGAGGCCGACAAGCGGCTGGGCAGCGGCAAGGTCTACGGCGCCCTCGTCATACCCGAGGACTTCTCCGCGACGGTGGCCGCGCTCGGCTCCCCCCAGCCCGCGGCCCCGGGCAAGGCCGCCCCGCCGACCATGACCGTGCTGACCAACCAGGCGGCCGGCAGCATCGGCTCCTCGATGTCCTCCCAGGCAGCCCAGAAGGCAGCCCACGCCGCCTCCGCCTCGATCGGCCAGGAGCTCCTCAAGCAGGCCGGGGCCCAGAAGACCCCGCTCCCCACGGCCGCCCAGCTGCGGCTGGCCGACCCGGTGACCGTGGCGGTCGCCGACGGCCACCCCCTCGGGTCGCGCAGCGCCATGGGTCTGAGCGCCTTCTACTACGCGCTGGTCCTGGTCGTCTGCGGCATGCTCGGCGCCAACCTGGTCAACTCCCAGGTCGACACCGCGCTCGGATACCTGCACACCGACTACGGCCCCATCCGCAAGCGCGAACCCGTGCAGCACACCAGTCGCGTGCGCACCCTGGCCATCGGCATGGCCCTGATGCTCGGCATGTCCGTGGTCATGGGCACCTTGGTCGAGGTCGCGACGGTCGGCATCCTCGACATGGACGCCTCCCACCTCGGACTGCTGTGGCTCTACTCGGTCGCCACCATCGCGGTCGTCGGCCTGGGCAGCCTGGCCCTCTTCGCCGCCTTCGGCACCCCGGGCATGCTGCTGGCCACCATCGTCTTCGTCGCGATGGCCGTTCCTTCCTCCGGCGCCACCGTGCCGCTGCAAGCGCTGCCCGGCTTCTTCCGCGCCCTCGCCGAGTTCGAGCCGCTGCGCCAGATCACCGAGGGCCTGCGCTCCCTGCTCTACTACGGGGCCCAGGCCGACGCCGGTCTGACCCGGGCGTGGACCTCGATGGGCGTCGCGCTCGTCGCCGCCCTGCTCTTCGGCTTCGCGGTCACCCGAATCTACGACCGCCGCGGGCTGCACCGCATCCCGCACCCCGACGACGAGTCCCCCACGACGCGGGAGCCGGCCGAGGTGACGGAGCCCGCCGGCGCCTGATCGGCCTTCGTCGGCGTCACGGGCGAGCCGCTCCGTAGCGGGCGGCCATCGTGGCGGCGCGGTGGTGCAGGGCGGTGCGCACCGACCGCGGTGACAGGGCCTCCGCGTCCGGGCCGAGCTGCCACAGCGCCCATTCGGCATGTCGCGCATCCTGGAACGTCAGGTCCAGCCGCAGCCGACCGTCCGCGTCGGGTTCCTCCGCGCGCACGGCCACCGCGGTGTCCACCAGGTCGTCCCGGCGCTCCGGTGTCACCCGTACCAGGACGGTGATGTGGTCGCCGCCGAGGAACCGCGCGCAGCGGTCGCGCCAGATCCGGTCCAGATCGACCCGGTTCGGCCGCTCGGCCGCCTCGGCGAGCTCCTCGGCGGCCAGCACGCGCGACAGTCGGTAGGTACGGTCCTCGCCCGATCTCGTCGCCAGCAGATAGCCGCGGTCGCGCACGGTCACCAGGCCGATCGGGTCCACCGTGCGCCACCGTGGCGTCCCGTCCGTGGGCGCGTAGCGGATGCGCAGCTTGTTTCCGGCGAGCACCGCACGACGGACCTCGATCATCGCGGCGTCGGACACCTCTTCCGCGGTCGAGCGGCGCGGGAGCAGGTCGGTCTCCGGATCGACGAGGAACCGCCCGGCCGCGTCGCTCACGGTGGCCCGGTGCCCTTCGGGCAGCGCGTCGACGACCTTCCGCAGGGCCGAGGCGAGCGCCGGGCCGAGGCCGAACGCCCCCTCGCCGCGCCCCGATCCGGCGGCCAGCAGGGCGAGCGCCTCGTCGCGGTTCAGTCCGGTGAGCTCCGTCCGGAAACCGGGCAGGAGCGCGAAACCGCCGTGCCGGCCCCGTTCGGCGTAGACGGGGACGCCGGCCGCGGAGAGCGCCTCGATGTCACGCAGCACGGTGCGCGTGGACACCTCCAGCTCGCGGGCCAGGGTGTCGGCGGTCAACCGGCCGCGCTGGCGCAGCAGCAGGACCAGGGAGACCAACCGATCGGCGCGCACGGCAGAACGCTATGCGAATACCTGACCGAAGGTGTCGTGATTCGCGACGAGGCTCGTCCACACGACGTCGAAACCGACGTCTGCCGAGCGGGTCGACGTACGTCCCCGCGACGAACGGATGGAGTTGGTGTGGCGGTGGAGCGCACGGCGGTCAACCCGAGCACGTGGTCGGTGCAGTCGGGGTTCAACCAGGGCGAGGTCGTGTCCGGGCACTCACGGACCCTGTACGTCTCGGGACAGACCGCGATGAGCGGCGACGGCGAGCCCCTGCACGACGGGGACATGGCGGCGCAGTTGCGCCTGAGCACGGACAACCTGGAGGCGGTGCTCGGCGCGGCCGACATGTCCCTCGCGCACCTGGTGCGGCTCAACGTCTACACGACCGATGTCGACCTGCTGTTCCAGCACTACGGCGAGCTGGCGGCGCGGTTGGCCGCGGCCGGGGTGGCGCCGCCCACCACGATGCTCGGGGTGGTGCGACTGGCGATCCCCGGCCAACTGGTCGAGCTCGAGGGGACCGCCGTCGTCTGAGGCGACCTCGTGGTGTCAGGCCGGGTCGATCCGCGACGCGGCCTCCTCCAGCTGGGCCACGGTCCCCGACATGATCTCCCGTACGTGCCGGGTGATGGATCGCACGGGCCAGTCCCACCACGCCACGGCGAGGAGTCGGGCGACGTCCGCGGCGTCGTAGCGGGTGCGGATGAGCCGGGCGGGGTTGCCACCGACGATGGCGTAGTCGGGGACGTCCGCGGTGACCACGGCGCCGGCGGCGATGATCGCGCCGTGACCGATGCGCACACCGGGCATGACCGTGGCGCCGTGGCCGAACCACACGTCGTTGCCGACGACCGTGTCGCCCCGCACGGGCAGGTCGGTGAGCAGGTCGAAGTGCTCCGCCCACGAGCCCCCCATGGTGGGGAACGGGAAGGTGGACGGTCCGTCCATGCGGTGGTTGGCGCCGTTCATGATGAACCGGGTGCCCGTGCCCAGGGCGCAGTACTTCCCGATGACGAGCCGCTCGGGGCCGTAGTGGTAGAGGACGTTGCGCGTCTCGAAGGCGGTCGGGTCGTCCGGGTCGTCGTAGTAGGTGAAGTCGCCGACCTCGATCAGCGGCGACTTCACCAGTGGCCCCAGCAGGACCACGCGCGGATGCTCCGGCATCGGGTGGAGCACGGTGGGGTCGGCGGGAACGGGTTGCATCGCGGAGGCGGTTCCTCTCCATCGCACCGAGAGTGACATCTGACGCACCGACATGCTGGCACGGCCCGCCGCCTCGATCAACGCGATACCGACCGCCGCCCGACGGCCTAGGTGTATTGATCACGAGCGTTGTTGACACTCGGTAGGTCTTGAACATGACGAAGACCTCCGGTGTGGTGGGAGCTGTCTAGGAACCCATTG